>JBBRWQ010000026.1:0-38321 GCA_038249115.1 Actinomycetales bacterium | reverse complement strand
CCTCCCGGGGAATCCCGATGTCCGCCAGCCAGAGCTCCCCGACTGCGTCTGCGTCCAGGCCGGTCTTGGGAAGCGCGAGGGTCATCGTGGTTGTCGCGCGCACGTAAGCCCCTGGTGCCGTACCGGTCGTGGAGTCGACTCCGGACGGGACGTCGAGGGAGACCACCGGGGCGGTGCGACTCGAGATCCACCTGATCAGCTCGGCGGCAACGCCATGGGGTGCGCCGCTGAGGCTGTAGCCCAGCACTGCGTCGACCACCAGCTCGGCCTCCAGAGCCCCGAGGTCACGGACGTCTGCGAGCCGCCCACCGGTGGCACGGTAGAGCGTGAGCTGGTCGGCAGGGACACCTCCCAAACGGGTGAGGTCCGAGACCACCAGGGTGACATCGCCCCCGTGGTTGGCCAGATGGCGAGCTGCGCAGATCCCCCCGCCCCCGTTGCCTCCGGTTCCGGCAAGTACGACCACCGGTGCCGAGGCCCATCGGTCCCCCAGTAGCTCCACACACAGCGAGGCGAGGTTCCTGCCTGCGTTCTCCATCATCTGGTAGAGGTTCGGCCCCACCTCCTCGACCGCGACCCGGTCGACCTCTCGCATCTGCTCGGTCGTGATGGCAGGCACCACGAGTCCGGTCAGGGTTCGAAAGGCGCCCACCGTCATGATCTGTCCTCCAGCAGATGATGTGGCCGGCTTGGTGCGGGGCGAGCGACCTGACCTGGATGAAACATGCAACCAGTCTGCTGCTCAGGGTGCGGGACGAGCCGCGTGGCTCGCCGACCTACGGGTGGTTCACAGCCCTTGTCTCCCCAGCGCGGCCGACGTCTCGGTGCGAGGTGGAATTGCCGGCGGTCATGAGCGGGTTCCAAGGGCGGCTCCACAAATGGACCGCCACTTCTGAAAGTCCGACGAAAGGAAACCCTGGTGCATAAGCCAATGAAGAAATCGCGATGGGCCCTGATTGCGTCAGCTGCGCTGGCCGCGCCCATGTTCCTGCCGGCCGCGGCGTATGCCGCTCCGCCGTCACCGGACAACGGGGGGTACAGCACGTTCATCTGCCCGGCCGTGAGCTTGCACAATGCCCAAGGGACCTGGGTACTCGGAGCGCATGGCGCCTACTACGTCAACGTGGTGACGCGAGGGACTCCAGAACCGATGAAGGCGAACAAGGTGTTCGTCAAGGTCGATTCTCAGGGTCACGCGCTGGAACAGGCGCAGATTCCCGCTGGATACGCCCTGTACAACCAGGCCTTCCCGGACGCGTTCACCGCGAACGGGTCAGCTAGCCCCACCTCAGGCTTCTACACCAGTGCTGACACCAGCGACGCGGCCCCTGATGCGATCATGCTGCTGGGTGAAGGAATCAGCACGTGGCTCGGTAGCCCGGCTGGATGGGCAGAAGGCGACATGGCCACCGTTGTTGCCAATGGCGACGGTGCCTACACGGTCACGAACCGCGGTGGCATGGGCACTGCCCAAGGAAACACCGTCACGGTTTCCCCCGTTCCCCTGGCTGCTGGCGTCTTCTGGTAAGTCGGCCACGTCTTGGATGCGGGTGTTGCCCGCTTCGTGTGGGCACACCCGCATCCGGGGATGAGCGAAATACAGCGCTGAACCAGGACCGGGATGCTTGGGTCGTGGGCTCCGCTGGTGGCGGCGGAATACCGTGTCCTGGTCGCCGGGTTTCGCATCAAAGGACATTCCTGCATCATCCAGGAGAGCAACCAAAGGTAGGCACGATGCCCAGGTCTTGTTTGTGCAGCTGCCCCGTGTGCATCGGGATCAGCGGGTGCGGCCGCTCCCGTTATGCGGCCGGGGGCTGGAAGTGACTAGCCAGGGTGTGGCTGAGCGAGCTGCGAACGGACGCGACGCGACCGCGCCGCGCCGGATGAGGGCGGCCTCCAGCCATCGGGTGGAGTTCCCCGGTGCGCTGGGCGGCGTCCTCGCGGGCCGGCTGGACCTTCCCGAAGGCCCACCCGTGGCGTACGCCCTGTTCGCACACTGCTTCACCTGCAACAAGGACGGGCACGCGGCAGCTCGCATCTCGGCCGCGCTGACCGGTCACGGCGTGGCGGTATTGCGCTTCGACTTCACCGGTCTGGGCCAGTCCGGTGGTGACTTCGCCAACTCCGACTTCTCCTCCAACATCGCCGACCTGCTCGCGGCGGCAGTCTGGATGCGCAGCCAGGGCCACGCCCCATCGATACTGGTCGGTCATTCGCTGGGCGGTGCAGCAGTTCTCGCGGCTGCGGGGAACATCGACGAGGTCGTGGCCGTCGTCACGCTCGGAGCACCCAGCAGCCCTGAGCACGTCTCCAACCTGATCGTCGAGGGCGGTCCGGAGCTCGCCACGAACGGCCAGAGACGGGTGAGTATCGGCGGGCGGATGTTCTCCATCAAGGCGGGCTTCCTGGAGGACATCGCCGCGCAGCCCCAAGCACAGCGCATCGCCGCGCTGGGGCGGCCCCTGCTGGTGCTGCACTCCCCGCAGGACCAGATCGTCGGCGTCGACAATGCCCGGGCCATCTTCGATGCCGCTCGCCATCCCAAGTCGTTCGTGGCACTTGACGGCGCCGATCACCTGCTGACCCAACCGGCCGACGCGGAGTTCGTCGCGTCCCTCATCGCGACGTGGGTCCGCCGGTACCTCCCCGCGGCCCCCTCGACGGTGGGCGATCCCAGCCCGGCATTGGCCGCCCCCGTTCCGGCCATCACAGTCCCCGGCGTCGTCGTCGCCGAGACCGGGCAGGGAAACTACCTTCACACCGTCCGCGCGGGTGCGCACGCCTGGACCGTGGACGAGCCCGAGAGCGCCGGCGGGGATGACGCCGGCCCGACGCCGTACGACCTGCTGCTGGCCGGGCTGGGAGCGTGCACCTCGATGACAATGCGCATGTATGCCGACCGCAAGGGGTGGAACATGGGCCCCACCTCCGTGCAGCTTCAGCACAGCCGTATCCACGCCAGGGACTGCGATACCTGCGAGAGCACTGAGGGGCGTCTGGACCACATCGATCGGGCGATCACCCTGGACGACTCGCTGAGCGCTGAGCAGCGGGTCTCACTGCTGGCTATCGCCGACAAGTGCCCGGTGCACAGGACACTCACCAGCGAGGTCAGCATCTCCACGGTGCTTGCCGGCACCAGCTGAGCTCACTCTGGGTCTGCGACCCAAGCGCGACGGGCAAACGCCTTGTCGAGCGGGGTGTCGAAGAGGTGGTTCACGTAGTTGCTCAGCGTCTTCACTGAGATCGCCAGGATGATCTCCAGAGCCTGGTTCTCCGTGTAGCCGACGGCCAGGAACTCCTTCAGCTCAACGTCCGACGGGCGGCCCCGGGTGGCCACCATGGTGGTCGTGAAGACGTTGAGCGCCTGCAGCTTGTCGTCACCTATTGGCTCGCCGGCACGGAGAGCATCGGTGATCTCGGTCGGCACCTTGTTGCCGTCGGCGATCGCGCTGTGCGCGCCCATGCAGTAGGCGCAGCCGTTGAATCGGCTGATCGCCAGGAAGATGGTCTCCTGCTCGGACGGGTTGAACCCGGAGTGACGACGGAACTGGTCGTACCCGAACCGGTAGGTGCTCAGCAGGCCGGGCGAGTGGGCCATCTCCGCGTACATGTTCGGCACCATGCCCAGCTGGGCCTCAGCCTCGTCCAGGAGCTCACTGCTTCCAGCGGGCGCATCTTCGGATGTCAGCAAGCCCAGCGTGGACAGGTGCGCGTGTGTTGACACAGTTCAGACCCTTCGTCGAAGCGCTTTTCGAGCGGTTGCTACAGAACATGGTCTCATGCGACGCGAAATGTTGTCCAGCGGGTGCTACACAACCCACCATCGCTCGCTAGCATGGGACACATGGCAACGTCAGCGGTGAGCAGAGGGGGGCGCCCCAGGCAGTTCGAGCTCGACGACGTCCTGTCACGGGCCCTGCTCCTGTTCTGGCGCAAGGGATACCGCAACACGACGACCCGCGACCTCGAGTCGGAGCTGGGCATCACCCAGTCGAGTCTCTACAACGCGTTCGGCTCCAAGTCCGCCCTCCTAGACGCCGTGATCGACCGCTATCAGTCCGCGGTGGAGGAGTCGCTCCTCCGGCCGCTACGCCAGTCCCCCGACGGTTGCAGCGCGCTCAAGACCTTCTTCCGAGACGTCAACACCTGGATCGCCACAGACGGCCGCGGGTGCCTCATGGTCAACCTGATGGCCGACGAAGCCCCCACAAACCCCGCCGTGGCCAAACGGACCAGGGCACACCGGGACCGGGTCCGCGCGGCCTTGCGAGTGGCCGTCGAACGCACGTGCCCGACCGAAGGCACCGACGTCGTCGACCACCGGACCAGTCTCCTGCTCGCCACCACCTTCGGCCTGAACATCGCAGCCCGCGCCGGCGCCTCCTGGGCTGAGCTTGCCCGGATGGTCGCTGGTGTTGAGGCTGAGATCAGCTCCTGGACGACTCCGTGACCGACCAAGGAGCAACATGAACACCACCGTCCCCAGCTCAGACCGTCCCGTCGGCATCGACGGGCCCCGCCTGCCCGCAGTCATTCTCTTCGACGTCAACGAGACCCTCTCGGACATGTCACCGATAGCCACACGGTTCGTCGACGTCGGCGCCCCCGCTCACCTCGCCGCGACGTGGTTCGCAGCCCTCCTCAGAGACGGCTTTGCGCTCACCGCCGCCGGCAGCACCGCACCATTTGCCCAGCTCGGTATCGGCGGGCTGCGGGCGACTCTGGATGGCCCGCCCCTGAACCGCGCCATCGACGAGGCGATCGCACACATCATGGGTGGGTTCGACGAGCTGGCCGTGCACCACGACGTCCAGGACGGCATACCCGCCCTTGCTGCTCTGAACA
Organism: Actinomycetales bacterium; assembly: GCA_038249115.1. Lineage (GTDB taxonomy): Bacteria > Actinomycetota > Actinomycetes > Actinomycetales > Dermatophilaceae > UBA4719. Next base: position 33,473 of record JBBRWQ010000026.1, on the reverse strand, counting down.
CCCGCCTCGTCACCCTCAGCAACGGTGCGGTCACCGTCGCCCAGCGCCTGTTCGAGAGGGCAGGAATCGGCCAGCACTTCGAACGGCTGCTCTCTGTCGAGGACGCCGGCATCTGGAAGCCCGCGCCGGGCGCATACGACTACGCGGCCCGGCAATGCGGCGTCGAACCAATCGACATGTTGCTCGTGGCCGTCCACCCCTGGGATATCGACGGCGCTCACCGCGCGGGACTTGGCACCGCTTGGATCAACCGAACCGGGGCGCCCTATCCCGACTACTTCACGCCGCCCACGATCCAAGCAACATCGGTGCTCCACCTGGCGCAACTGCTTTGCCAGTAAACGCCTCAGGACTCCGGGACCAACAAGTCTCAGGGTCAGATGCCTCGTCAAGAGTGACGACAACGGCCCCCAGCGGGGGGCCGTTGTCGCTCGGGTGATGGCTAAGGTCGCGCGGTGGTCAGTCCCTTAGTCGTCGGTACCTTCCTCATCGTCGCCGACCGTCGAGGCGATGTAGACGGTTCGGTTCCCAGCGGGCTGGATGAGGACGACGGGGTCATCGCAATGGCGCCGGACCGTGATCATGCCGCTGGTGAACCCGTCGCCGGCCAAGCTCAGGGCGAAGGGCGCGGTGGAGCCTGCGACCTTCTGGTCGCACACCAACGTGGCAACCACGAAAGCGATGGGGTTGACCCCCGACTGGGGCGGCGTCGGGATGACCAGGCCCATGATGTCGACCATGATCTGACCGTCCTCGCTCACCTGCACCCGACTCGGTCCATTGACCCACGGCAGGCCACCGGGGTTGATGTCTGCGATCGTCGGACTCGCCGGCGCCGGCATACTCCCGACCAGCTGAGCATCCAGCAGTGATTCGCTGCGCGATCCAGACCCATCGGCGAGGGCGGGTGCGGCCGAGAAGGCGGTGATCGCCAGTATGACGGCGGCTGAGGTTGAGATAGCACGGCTGGTTCGAGTCATCTGCATGGTCTGCTCCTTTTGGCGACGCTGTGAGAGCCATCCAGAACGGCGGCTCCTGTCACCGATAAAGACACGAGGCTCCAGCGGATTCGGTTCAGTGTCGGGTAGTTCGAAACCATGCCCTGGTCAGGGCCGAACAGTGCCAGGGGCGCTCACTGCTGGCCGATGAGCTCCAGCCGTACGCAGCAGCCAGACGACCCCGGGTCAAGGCGGGCGTGCAGACCCGTCATGCCGAGACCCTCCAGAACACCTTCCAGGAGATGAAGGTTCATGCCGCAGACCAGCTCGGCGTGCTCCTGAGCCAGGGCATGGAACGGGCAGTTGCGCATGACGATGTCGCTGCCGGCGAACCAAGGCTCGAACCCGTGATCCTCCAGCAGACCCATCAGCCGGCCAGTGTCGCCCTGGCAGGACTGGTCACCGCGCCGTTCGCCGAGCTCGTGGCGTCCCATGGCCTGACCGAAGTCACGTGCCTGCCGGTCAAGAACCTCGCGGGGCGGCTCGCCGGACTGCTGGGCCTGGGTGACGGCACCGGCCAGCAACCGTCCGGCGAGGTCGTACTCGCGCGGGGGCAGCGAGACCGAGACCTCGCGAGCGGAGCGCTCATACAGCTTGGCCGGGCGGCCAGCGCCGGGGCCGCTGCGCCCGGTGCGCCGTTCGAACGAGACCGAGAGCAGGCCCAGGTCGGCCAGCCGGTCGAGGTGGAAGGCCGACGTGCGCAGTGGGACATCGAGCGCCTGAGCCACGTCCTCGCGACTCACCGGAACGCCATGAGCGCCCACGTAGTCGTAGACCTGACGCCTGGTCGGCTCATCAAGACTCGCCACCGCCGAGACAGCCGCGGAGACATCGGTCGCGACACCCTCATGGGTTTCGCTGCGGGCCTCATCGAGCGGCACGGAATGCGCTCCTGGCGCCATGGCTTACATCCTTACACCGATTGCTATTGACGTGACCCACGGTACTTTCTAATGTCAGTCTAGAACGTTTTTAGAAGGGATCAGGATGAGCATCGCCAAGTTCGAGCACGAGATCACGGCCGAGGACGTCGCTCGGGACGGCAACAGACGCCTCCGCGTCGTCCACGGGCACGGACAGGTCAACCTGCCAGCGGCCGAGCGCGCCGTGCGTGACCTGCTCAGCGCACTCGGCCGCGATCCCTCCTCACCGCACCTGGCGGACACTCCCCGCCGGGTCGCCGAGTCGTTCAACGAGATGCTGACGCCACGGGAGTTCGACCTCACGACGTTCCCCAACGACGAGCACTACGACGAGCTGGTGCTGGCCAGGGACATCCCGGTTCAGTCGCTGTGCGAGCACCACATGTTGCCCTTCGCCGGCGTCGCCCACGTCGGATACCTCCCTGGCGAGCGCATCCTCGGCCTGTCCAAGCTTGCGCGCGTGGTCGAGCTGTTCGCCCGCGACCTCCAGGTCCAGGAGCGGCTCACCGTCCAGGTCGCGGGCTGGCTACAAGAGCACCTCGCCCCGCAGGGCGTCGGCGTGGTGATCGAGGCTGAGCACATGTGCATGCGTGGGGTCCAGGCCAGGGGCTCGCACACGATCACATCCTCTGTCCACGGACTGCTGCGCGAGGACGCACGCTCGCGCCAGGAGTTCTTTGCCCTCACAAGGGGGGCGTGATGGCCTCGGACCAGGTATTCGTCATCGTCGGAGCCAGTCTGGCCGGAGCCAAGGCTGCCGAGACACTGCGCGCCGAGGGCTTCGACGGCGAGGTCGTCCTGATCGGCGAGGAGAGCGAGCGTCCCTATGAGCGCCCGATGCTGTCCAAGGAGTACCTGCGCGGGGACAAGCCGGCCGCCAAGCTCTACGTCCACGACGAAGGCTTCTACGCCGACAACGACATCCAGCTGCTGACCGGGACGCGTGTCGCGTCCGTCAACCCCGCTGCGCACGACGTGACCCTGGATGACGGCAGCCGTATGCCGTACAGCCGGCTGCTGCTGTCGACGGGCGCTTCCCCGCGGCGCCTCCCACTGCCGGGCGCCGACCTGCCCGGGGTTCGGTATCTGCGCCAGATCGGTGACTCCGATGCCCTTCGTGCCGCCATCATCGCGGCCGGTCGAGTCGTGGTGATCGGCGCGGGCTGGATCGGCTCGGAGGTTGCCGCTTCGGCGCGCCAGCTGGGCGCCGAGGTCGCGATCGTGGCCCCCGACCCGGTCCCACTCGAGCGAGTTCTCGGGCCGGAGATCGGCAGCGTGTATCGCGACCTGCATGCGGAGCACGGGGTCGACCTGCACCTGTCCACGCAGATCGACGCGATCGTCGGAACCGTTGCAGCGCAAGGCGTTCGTACGACCGACGGCTCGGTCATCGAGGGCGACATCGTGGTCGTGGGAGTCGGTGCATCGCCACGGGACGAGCTGGCGCGGGAGGCCGGACTCACCGTCGAGAACGGCATCGTCGTTGACGAGTTCCTGCGCACGAGTGCCGCTGACGTGTTCGCCGCCGGTGACGTCGCTGCGACCTGGAACCCTATGTACAACAAGCGAATTCGGATGGAGCACTGGGCCAACGCGCTCAACCAGGGCCAGACCGCGGCCCGGAACATGCTGGGCCAGAACACGGCATACGCGAAGCTCCCCTACTTCTACTCCGACCAGTACGACCTCGGTATGGAGTACAACGGCTACGCCGCCGACTGGGACCGTATCGTGCTGCGCGGCGACCCGTCCGGGCGAGAGTTCCTTGCCTTCTGGCTCAAGGACCGGCGGGTCCTCGCCGCGATGAACGCCAACGTCTGGGACCAGGGTGACGGCATCAAAGCGCTCATCCGCAGTGGCGCAACGGTTGCCGCCAACCGCCTGGCCGACCCCTCGACCCCCTTGAGCGACCTGGCATAACGGCCATCGCTGCGTTCACCTCATGGCGGTTCCGATCCGCTCACGGGACGGATCAGACGAGCGCGCGCTCCGACGAGCGAGTCGCGGCGCCCGCAGTCGGGCGCTGCGGTCGCAGGTAGATGGCGAGGGTGACAATGAGATACGTGGCCCATACCGCGAGCTGAAGCCAGGTAGTGACCGGGTCGAAGTGGAAGAAACCACCGAGCAGCGTGCCGAGCGGGCCATGTTCGTCGATGCTGCCGCTTACGTCGAACGCAACTGCCCCGCCACCGGGCAGGGCGCCAGCCTCCTGCAAGTCGCGGGCACCATAGGCGAGAACCCCTGCGGCCACGACGATGAGCATGGCACCGGTCCACGTGAAGAACGTCGCGAGATTGAGCCGCAAAGCCCCGCGATAGACGGCCCAGCCGATGGCAACGGCAGTGGCGATCCCGAGCAGGGCGCCACCGAGCTGGGCAAATGTCCCCTCCGAGGCCGACGTGGACGCCCACAGAAACATCGCCGTCTCGATACCCTCGCGAAGAACGGCCACGAGAGCCACCACCCCGAGCGCGCCGCCACCGGACAGAAGCGCGCGTTCCAGACGTCCGTGCAGTTCGCCGCGTAGATCGCGCGCGGTCCGTCGCATCCAGAAGACCATCCAGGTCACCAGCGCGACGGCGATGATCGACATCGTGCCTGCGAAGGTCTGCTGTGCCGCGTCGGACAATGAGCGCGACGTGAGGGTCAGCCCTCCAGCGAAGGCGAGCGAGATCAGAATCGCAACGGCCGTGCCGGCCCAGATCGCGGTCAGGCGTTGACGGTGGCCAGCCTTGACGACGTAGGCGACCAGGATTCCGACCACGAGCGATGCCTCGAGGCCCTCGCGCAGGCCGATGAGATAGTTCGCGAACACAGTGCAACCTTCCGTAGTTAGGTAAGGCTTACCTTACTACACCGCCCACAGCCCAATATTCGGGCTGCCAGTCGGCTACGAAGTAGGGGTTCCCGGCCGGGCCTGGACTACGACCAAGGTCCGATGGCGCGGCAGACCTGTTCAGGAGGAGAAAGGTTCCAACATAGCTGCGGCGAGGGAGGAGGGCACATCGTGAAAACGCACCTGTTTCACCGTGGGGGCTGGCTCTGCTGGTGGCTGTCCCGACGAGGCAGGGGACCGAAGCGGAATGGGCTGCCGGGATGACGGTCTTGGGCACAGGTGAGCGTGAAGGTGTCGTCCCCCCGCCGTGGCTGCGCGTTGCGGCAGGCCCAAACGTGCGCCCGGCCGAGCCACCCCTGCGGCCCTGGCGCGTTTTCGGCCAGATGGTCGCCGGGGCTCTGGTCGTGATCCTTTTGGTGGCGGCGGTGGGGGGCGTGGCATCCCGTCGGCTTGGCGAGACCGATTCGGTGAACGACGCGGCCAAGACCGCCAACCTGCTGGCGGTAGCCGCAGCGCAGCCAGCCGTGAGCGAGGAGCTCTTGGTCGGTGATCCTTCCGCGGTGGCAGCAATGGACAAAGTGGTCCGTGAACGTGTGCTGAGCCCGTCGATCGTGCGAGTGAAGATCTGGGACGCCGGGGGGCGCATTCTCTACTCGGATGCCTCCGCGCTGATCGGCCAACGATTTCTCCTGGGGCAGGAGGAGCGAGACCTCCTCGCCCATCCCCGCGTGAGAGGTTCGAGTCCAGCTGCTCAGACCCAGGCTGACGTGTCCGACCTGAGCGCGCCCGAGAACCAGCTGGAACGCGATCAGGGCAGGCTGCTGGAGGTCTACCGACCGATCTGGACCCCTGCAGGTGAACCTCTGCTTTTCGAGATCTACGCGCCCTATGGTGAGGTCGGCACGCGGACCGGACAGCTGTGGGGGGGCCTTGCCGGAGTGACCCTGATCAGCCTTCTCCTGCTGATAGTGCTGATGTTGCCAATCCTGTGGTCACTCCTGAACCGACTGAGCCGCTCGCAAGCCCAACGCGAGGCGCTCTTGCTGCGTGCGACCGAGGCCTCGACTCAGGAGCGCCGCCGGCTCGCCGGTGCTATCGACGACGGGGTGGTTCAGGACCTCGCCGGCGCCTCCTATGCCGTTGCCGCCGGCGCGGCGCAGGCACGGACTCTGGGCAAGCCCCAACTTGCGGATCAGCTCCACGCGGCAGCCGGAACGGTACGCACGAGTATTGGCGGGTTACGTTCTCTGCTGGTGGACATCTATCCGGCGAGCCTGGCCTCCGCCGGGCTCCAGCCTGCGTTGACCGACCTCGTATCCACCCTGCGATCGCGGGGGACGGACGTGACTCTCGAGCTGGACCCCCAGACGGGTCTTGACGCGGCAGGGGAACGGCTCGTCTTCCGGGTCGCCCGTGAGTGCCTCGCCAACATCGCTCAGCACGCGGCCGCGACGAGCGTGCAGGTGTCTCTGAAAAGCAAGGAGAGGCACGCTCTTCTGATGATCACCGACGACGGAATCGGGTTCGACGCGGCGGGACTGTTGGCGCACCCGAACAGGGGCCATTCCGGTCTGTGGGTCCTGCGCGATGCCTTGGCTGACTCTGGCGGGGAGCTCCTCCTGAGCTCGAGGCCAGGAGCAGGCACTCGCTGGCAGCTGACGATCCCTCTCCCATGACCTCGGTCCTGCTGGTCGGCACCAACCGCGTGCCCGCGCAGGGCTGACCGCCCTGCCCGATTTAGGCGTGGCCCGGGACTCCGATGCAGCCCGGCTGAGGTCCGGGTCCGACACTAGAGGCATGGCACCGCACCAAATCCTCGCTGACAGGTATGAGCTCGGTGCGCTGCTCGGCCGCGGCGGGATGGGCAGCGTCTACACCGCTCAGGACCTTGTGCTCGGCCGGAAGGTCGCGGTGAAGGTCCTGGACGTCGCACAGGTCCCCGACGAGGCAGTGCAGCGCTTCCGGCGGGAGGCGCGCATCCTGGCGAGCCTGTCGCACCCGCACATTGTGACCGTGTTCGACTTCGGCGCCGACGACGAGACCGTATGGCTCGTGATGGAGTTGCTCGCTGGCCCCGACCTGTCGCAGTGGCTCACCGAGCAGGGTGTGATGCCGGTGCCACTCGTCCTGACCCTGGCACAGCAGGTCGCTTCCGCGCTGGCTGAGGCCCACGCCGCGGGCATCGTGCACCGCGACGTGAAGCCGGCGAACGTGATGCTTGCCGCCGACGGCCACTGCAAGCTGCTCGACCTGGGCATCGCCAGGCTCGTCGGCGCGACGGACACGCACGCTGCCCTCACCCAGACCGGGATGATCCTGGGCAGCGTGCCGTTCCTGGCCCCTGAGGTCATCAGCGGCCGACCCAGTGGTCCAGCTGGGGACCTATACGGGCTCGGCGGTGTCCTGTTCACGTTGCTGACCGGTCGGCCGCCCTTCCAGGGCGACACCCTCACCGCCACGCTCGCCCAGCATCTGCACGCCTCGGTCGCACCGCCAAGTACTGAGCGCTCTGGCGTCTCGGTCGAGCTCGATGCACTGGTGGCGGCGCTGCTGGCCAAACAACCGCAGGACCGACCGACGGCGCAACAGGCCGCAGACTGGCTGGCCCGTTTGGCCGACGGCGAGCCAGCCGCGGCAGCGGCCCTGGCCACCGGCCCGGGCGCGACGGAACGGCTCGAGGTCACACCGGACGTGACCCGGCTTCTCACGGTTCCCATACGCACCGACCCGCCTCCGTCACCGATCGTCCCGCCCCGCCAAGCCAGTCCCGGCTGGGCGCCGACGCGCACCACCCTCACCGTCGCGGCCGTAGTGGTGACCGTCCTGGTCCTGCTGCTGGCCCGAAGCTGCACCTCGTCGACGCCGTCCCCGACCGCGCCTAGCTCTCTGACCGCAACCCAGCGGTCAGCCACCCCGCCCGGATCAGCGACCCCACCCGCATCGACGCCGTCCCCGACGCTGACGAAGCCGACCACGTTCACGGGGGCACTACAAGCGCTGCAGACCGCGGTGACGTCAGCCGCCAGCAGTGGCGCTTTGGCGGCACAGGACGCTCGCGATTTGCAGCGCCTCATCGACGACCTCCGTCAGGCCCTCGCGGACGGTAAGACCAAAGACCTGGCTCACAAGCTCGCCGACTTCACGGGACGCCTGCAGGACCTCCAACACAAGGGCAACCTCAGCCCCGAGGCTTACGACCAGATCCTGGCCGCGGTCCAATCCGTGCAGGCCCTGCAGGCCACCTCAGGAGGGCAACAAGGAGGCGACTAGCCACGCACGCGGCCCAGCAGGTTCAACCGTCAACCGCGCCGTTCGGGTCTCAGCTGGCTGGTACGCGATACCGGTTTTCGAACCCGCATGGTCAAGCACGCTCGTCGCGAAGAGCCGTCCGCCCCATTTCATGTGTCAGTTTTTGAGTTGAGGGACGGCAGCCAAAGCAGACAGAGCGACCCCAAGGCGGCGACCGCTTGAGCGATGGCGCTGATGGTCTTCTCGGGGTACCAGATGGGGTCGTACATGTCGGGCACCGGACCGAAACCGCCGATGTCGACGTAGCCGTAGAACAAGAGCGCACCCAGGCCGCCCGCCGCGATCAGGAAGGCCACCACCAGCCCAAGGCGGCGGCGGGACAGCACCAGCAGTATCGCAATCAGGGCCAGGACGGACTCGAGACGAAACAGCGCCCCTTGGCTGATGTGTGGGCTCGCGACGCCCTGGATGCCGTCAAAGCCCGGGGCAAGGTGCCAGTGGACGTAGGCGTCGACGCCCAGTCCGGTAGCCACTACGAAGGCCAGCAGCCTGTGGGTCGCCCTCGAATCAGCTCGACGCGAGGGGGTCCGACCCTCGGTGGTTGGTCCGGAGCCAAGAGTGCGCATGCCGACGTCGCCACCCAGTCCGGTATGCGATGAATTTTTCACCTGGAACCTCCAACGTCTGGCACTCCCCTTGATACGAGCTGGGCCGCGGTGAGGTTCAATGTCCACGACCTTCTGAGCCCGCCATCACCGGCTGATCACCGGAGTTCCCGACGCCGTCGAGCCAGCCGACGCCACTGCCGGCGAGTCCGATGGCGGTGACGGCGATCACGGCGACCAGGGCCAGCGATCTGAAGTGCGCTGACGCCGGTAGCCGTCGTCGCAGCCCCTCGCTGCGGCGGAGCAGGACGACCGCAACGAGCAGCGTGCTGATCTCCAGCACGCTGGCCGTGATGTCGGACAGACCGACCGGTTCGGGGACACCAGCACCCAGCCCAAACGGAATACCGACGGTGCGGGAGTACAACCACACCGCGAGCGGGCCGATGGACACGGCCACGGCGGCGAGCAGCACGCGGGGTTGCGGGCGGGCCAGTAGTAGGGCGACGACGCCCAGCTCTGCGGCAACCAGGACGACGAAGAACACACCGGCAGCGGCCCATTCGGTCAGGTGCTCGGGAATGACCGCTGCGTGGATGGCTGCGGTGCCCAGAAGCCCTGCGGCCAGAAGCAGCCGTAGGTCGCCGACCCGGCTTTGACCCGCACCGGCGGCACCAGCCGCGACTGTCGGCAGCATGGCTGTCGGCAGAACTGAGCTGCGCTGGGGCGCGCTGAGGCGCAGCCGGCCACCCTTGAGCGCCACCACCCAGCTGACGAGCACGAGGTTGGTGACCAGGAGTATGCCGCTTCCATAGGCCACGGCGCGCACCTGTAACCACAGCGACGCATTCTCTTGCAGCGTCAGCAGATTCGCCGCGTTGGTGGTTCGCATCGCGTCCATCAGCTGGAGCCGGTCTGACTGCAGGTAGTAGTCGTATGCCGAGCTGGCCGCAAGCTCTGCGATACCGACAAGGGTGCCAGCCGCGACGACCAGCAGCACGGTTGCCAGGAGCCTCCGCGACGACGTCAGCACCGGTCCGAACAGGTGGAGCGCCCACGTCACGGCCCCGAGCACAGCGAAGACGAAGAGGGGCAGGATCAAGGTGGACTCTCGCAACCAGCTTGCGAACGGCCCCTGCGTGCGCTCGATGGCGCCGGCGGCACCGCGCAGCGACGTCATCCAGAACCCGTCGGAGTAGGCCATCACGACGGCCAGGGGCAGGACGGTCGCCCACGGGACGGCTGGCCGGCCCGGGATCGCGCCGTGGCGCTCCGTGGCGGGGGCGATGAACCTGGTCGTCACACTCATCTCACGTCACCTTCGCTCATCTGTGAATGGGTTGCTTCGCCTTGTTTGTCGGGGGCCGGTGCTTGTCGGGTGCGACAAACACCGGCCAGTGGCCTCACGGGGGGGGTCGGATCCCCGTCAGGGGGTGATCTCCCAGCCGAACATCATGGCGTGGTCCTCGTGCGCGAGGTTGTGGCAGTGCGCCACGTACGGCCCGGTGAAGTCCCGGAATCCGCGGTAGACGATCACTGACTCACTCGGATCCAGTGCCACCAGGTCTTCCCGCCCAACGTCCTCAGGGTGCGAGGGATCCCCCCGAGTGACGTCCTTGCCGTTGCGCATGACAGTTCGATGTTCCTCCATGTGCAGGTGGAAGGGGTGCACCCAGCCGCCGCCGCCGTTGCGGATCTCCCAGAGGTTGAAGCTGTTCTTCTTCTGCTGGGCCAGTGGCGTCAGGCCGGCTTTGTTCTTCAGGCTCGACGCCACTGACGTCGGGTCGAAGGGCTTGCCGTTGATCAGCCACTCCATCTCGCCACCGCCGCTGCCGCGCTGGACCTCGAAGATCAGCCGGTTGTCCAGCAGGGTCTGCCAGTTGTTCGGCAGCGGCGGAAGGTCACGCATCTTCGTTGGGATCTGGCTGTCGTCCGGCGCGTTGTCGCCGATCACGATCTTCAGCACCGGCACCTTGTAGTTCGGATCCGGGGAGAAGCGCGACGAGCTGGCCCACATCCGGCCGTCGGGCATCTTCATCACGTTGGTGAGGTACATGACGTCGCCCTTGGTGGTCGGCGTGCCGTCCTGGTAGCGGGTGAAGTCGACGATGACCTCGCGCCGCTTGGCCGGCCACAGCTCGAACGAGTCTCGCTTGATCGGGAACGGCAGGAGCCCACCATCCCCGGCGATCTCGGTGAACTGCATGCACTGCTGAGCATCGGGGATCCGGTACTGCCCCTGGAGCTCGTCGCCGCCGTAGCCGAGCGACGCCGAAGACTTCGGGCCCTGGGTCGAGCTCATCAGCTTGAACTCGTAGATCCTCGCGACAGAGCAGTCAAGGAACCGGAAGCGGTACTTGCGGCGCTTCACCTCCAGGACCGGGTATGCCGTGCCGTTGACCGCGAAGATGTCGCCCACGAAACCGTGGTTGGGGAAGTGCTTGAAGAACGACTTGCCCCACCACTCGGGGTGTTTGGCCGGGTTCTTGGCATCGGGGAACTCGCCCATCCCGTCGTGCATGTCCTCGTGCGTCGTGACGCCATCGTCCAGGCGCGCGTCGAAGAAGGCCAGCGGGATGTCGTAGGCGACGTCGAAGGACCCGTCGGGGTTGTCCTTGCGGACGCCCGGGAGCCGTAAGCCCTGTCGCTCATCCCCCATGTCCAGACCGTTCTTCGGGTCGTAGATGGGGTACAGGCCGACCATGCCCTTGTAGACGTTCGCGCCGGTGTGGTCCATCCGGTGGTCGTGGAACCAGAAGAAGGTCTGCTTCTCGCGGTCGTCTCCACCGGCTGGCCAGTTCAGGTACAGGTTGTCGCAGGACATCTTCGGCAGGTAGCCATGGCTCTGCGGCCCGTACTGCATGGTGTAGTGCGGGTTGCCGTCGCTCTCGGGCGCGGTGTGACCGTTGTGCAGGTGGGTCAGGAAGGACCAGTCCGGGGCTCCGAAGTCCTGGCGGTCGAGGTTGAGCGGGTTCTCGTCCAGGTGGTTCTCGAAGCGGACCAGCGCCGGCTTGCCATACTCGGCGTTGATCATCGGCCCGGGGAACGTGCCGTTGAAGCCGTAGATCGTGCTGAGCGGCAATGTCCGCAACGTGCCCGGTCCGAAGGTCTTGCCGGATGCGTCGAACGAGGTCGTTGGCTTGCCGTTCGAGTCGATCGGCAGCACCTGCGAGGTGGTGAAGGAGTGGCCACGAACCAGCAGGTCGATCTTGTAGACGAGCGGGTCCGGATAGCCGATCTGGCTCGGCCAGATCTGGTGCCGCTCATTGCCCAGCGAGTTCTGCTGGCCAGGTCCAGGTCCCGGAGGATTCTTCCACGTGCTGTACTCCGACTTCGGCACCGGAGCGAGCGCCTTCGGGATCGCCAGCGGGTCGCTGAACGGAGAGACGATCAGCGGGCTCGTCGGGAACGCCTCGACGTAGAAGAGGTTGTCACCCAGCGACGTCGACGTGGCGGCGAAGGCGCCGTCGGCCGAGAGCAGGCCCCTCTGGTTGAGAAACGGGACGCCGATCCCCTGCGCGGTGACCAGGGCGGCACCGGCTGCCCCAACGGCGCCCAACCTCAAGATCGTGCGTCGGGTCACGCCGCCCGCAGCTTCAAATTCATCCATCATCACAAGCTCCCTTCAGATATGGCCACGGGGCTGCCGGTGCGGCAGGTAAAGAACGACGAAAGGTAAAGACCGGTTAAAGAACCGGTAAGGAAAGATTCGCGCGTGCCACGTCGGGTCGTCTACGCGACCAAGGTCGTAGGACCTGGGACTAGTACCTGCGTACCCGGCATCGTCTGAAACCGAAGAGCGCATGGCAGGGGGCCCGTCGCTGTTGCGACGGGCCCCTTCTGCGTTACGCCGGGCTACCCGGTAACTGTGAAGGGAGCCGTGGTGCCGCCGAGAGTGGACTCAATGGTGATGGTGCCGGGGTTGGTGGTTCCGGCGGCCGCGTTCGCCAGTCGTAGCGTCCACGGGTTGGGCGCGCCGGCCGTGACAAGCGCCTGGCCGAGCACCGGCCCGGTGAGGCCGCCCTTGTGGACCGTGATGGTGGCGCCCACTACCGAGCCGACGCCGGTCATCCGGAAGTCGCCCAGCTTCCACCTGGCGGTCACAACGGCCACCGTGTCCGCCTTCGGGGTGACGAGAACCGTGTCGGCCCTGGAGCCGTCCGCCGTGGTGACGGTAAGACGGAAGGTCAGCGGGTTGTTCGTCATCGGGAACTTGTACAGCGGGAGGCTGAACGTGGGGCTCAGCGTCGTCGATCCGGTGAGGGTTATCTTGTCCGGGTCGGTCGGGCTGACGAGCACCTGTTCCCACAGGTACGTGGCACCTGCCGTGGTCGAGCCGGCACCGGTCAGGGTCACTGCGGTGGCGGTTGTCTTACGGGTGATGCTTTGGTCAGGTCCGGCGTTGGCGACGACCGCACCCACGGGGGTGAGCGGGCCGACCATGGCCGACTCCGGGCTGGAGCCGTTGGCGTTCTTCGCAAGGACGGTGAACTGGTACGGCGTGTCTGCGGTCACGTCAGGAGCGGTGAGCGTGAGGGTGGTTGCCGTTGTCGGGATAGGCGTGCCGAGCTTGGTCGTGCCTGTGCCGTCATAGATCTGCACGTCGTACCCGGTGATCGACGGGTCCGCGTCGGCCCAGTTCAACGTCACCGAACCGACTCCCACACTGGTGGTGGTGAAGGCCGGAGTCGCCGGCACTGGGGTGTTGGTGATCCTGTAGACCTGCGTCCCGATGAGCGAGACGTTGCCGGCCGGGTCGAACGCGGCGTAATGGAGGGTGGTATCAGTCGCGATCGCGATCGGGCCTGCGTAGGACGTGGCCGTCGCGGACAGGATGTCCGCCAGGACCGGGTTGGTCCCGTCAGTGGTGTAGTAGATCTGCGAGCCGGCCTCGTTGGCGGACAGGGTCACGTTCTGCGGGACCGGATAGCTCCCGCCGAGCGGGGTTGCCGTGACCACGGGCGGTATGACGTCGACCACCGGCTGAGTCACCACGGGCGGGAAGGTCTGCCCGACGCTGCTCACGGAGACGACCTCGATGAAGTAGTTGTCAGTAGGTAACAGGCCGGTGATCGTGGTACCGGTTGCTGCCGGGTTGCCGATCCGCTTGCCGAGCTCAACCTGCTCGCTGGTGGCGCTGACGGTCTGGGATACCGCGTGGACGCGGTAACCGGTGATCGCAGCGGTGCCGGGGATGGCTGTTGCCGGGGTCCAGGTGAGCTTGACGCCACCGGCCACGTTCACTGCCACCACGTTGGACGGTGCGGGGGGACCTGAGGCCAGCGGGCCGTTGGGGCAGCCACCGAAGCCAGGACCGCCTGGCTCGCCACGCTCGGCGATGGTGAGGCCCTGCCGGTTGCCCACCAGGTCGACGACCTCCCAGGACATGAACCGCTCACCCAGAAAGGCGTTCGCCGCGATCTGGGCGACCGCCGGGTCGATGAAGACGTACGTCGCGGTGAAGGTGGTACCCAGGAACTCCAGGCTGGATGAGTACCCGCCCGTGCGCGCCGGGGTGAGGGGGCCTGGAATGGCCGCGACGTCCCGGCGACCGATGGCCGGGCGCAGCAGCGGCTCGATGATCCGCTGCTCGGTGAAGGCAGGGTTGACGCCGGCGCCGATGTGGCCGTTGACCGTCAGCGTGCTTCCGCTGAGGACCGATTTTTCGGTGACGAACGCGTCCTGCACGGTGGTGTCGCCGGCGACCACGCCACCGAAGCTGATGGAGACGTTGTCACCAGGCACGATGTCGGGTGACACGTTGAGGCTGGTTCCGTTGCCCCAGCAGACACCGCCGGGGTGGTTCACCTCGAAGGCGACGTCTCCTCCCGATACGACGGCGGTCGCCGAGCCCACGACCCCGACCCCGGGGCGGTTGACCGTCACCGTCGCCGTCTCCCCGGCGTGCTGCGTGTAACCCTGAACTGAGACGAAGTCCCGGTTGGGGAACACGAGAAGGTTGTCCGGGAAGGTGGGGACCGCTGCCGAGGCCGAGCCGGCGGTCAACACCCCTACCAGTCCCGTGGTGACCACCATGGCGCCCGCGAGAAGCGCCCGCATCCAGCGGCCGCGCCGCCACCCACTCCTTCCAATGTCTGACGTGTCTACCGACGCATACATGGTGGTTCGCCCCGCTGCGTCAGCTCCCTTCTTCGACGAACCGTGCAGTATATCCATCAAGTGCCTCCAAGATTGCGGAGCGTTCCGAAGAACGTTGCCCAACGTTGATTCAACGCAGGAGTGCGTTGAGATCATCACGCTCCCCCAGTGCGCAGGGTCACGTCTACGCGACGTTCGTCGTACGACCGATAACTAGTTCGCGACAAGCTCGCGACTCCGTCAGTCGAGCATCTGACTGCGGGCAGCAAAAGTGGCGCCGACCAGTGCGGTCGACACCACCTCTGCAGGTCCTGGGTGGTGTGTGGGGGTCAGCCACCCATGAACCAGGCCTTGCTGCGGATCACGGGGTGAACGGAACCACCCATACGTGGCCGCGACCTGAACGGGCCCCAGCAGATGCATCTTCGGTTACGAACAGCGAGGAGCTGTTGGGGTCCACGTACAGACCCTGGGCGAACGGGAACCCCGCCACGCCACCCGGCGTCAGTGCCGGGTCAGCCGGCCTGGTGCAGGTGGTCGAGCAGTAGACCGTTGCCTCGGGACTGCCCGCCGCAGGCACCTTGCCGCCCGTCGCGTAGACCACGCCCGCCGTACCGCCGGGGTTGGCCGCCGTGATGGTCGACGCGTCGAAGCGGTAGATCGTCGCGTTGGCCGTGCCGGGTGACTCCGAGATGTAGACGAAGCCGTTCTTGGCGTCCGTCCCGATTCCGGCAACGAAGACCGGCACCGTCGTGGTGAGGAAGTCCACCGTCGTCGTCGCACACGGCGACGGGTTCGGGCTCACCGTGGGGTTGGCACAAGCGGCGGTGGTGTCGACATACGTCGCAGCGTTGTTCTCCGGGAGGTACAACCGGTTCCCCAGGAGAGCCATCGTGCCGTTGATGCCGCGGCCAGCGGCCACGCCACCGACCCTCTGCGCCTGCGTCGTGGCGATGATGTCCACCGTCTGCAGCCGGGAGTCGCCGCCGATTCCGTTGATCCGGCGGATGTTGCCATCCACCAGGTCAGCGACATACAGGACGTCCTTGACCGTGTCCAGGGCCAGCGAGTTGGTCTTCAGGTTGTCCATCAGACCCGGTGCCATACCGACGGGGGTGTCGATCGTGGCGGTGGCCGGGTGGAAGGTCAGTCGCCAGACTCCGGGGCTCTTGACCGCGTTGTCGGGCACGTAGACCCAGTGGGTCCCGTCAGCGTTGACCCGGGAGTCGTAGACCGCCTGGCCTGGCGAGCCAATGGTGAACCCGGGGTCGCAGAAGGAGACGTTGGGAGCGAAGATCGTCGTCCCAGGCATCGCATCCAACCTGCACAGACCGTTGCCGTGATCGGAGACCCAGTAGTGGCCCGCCGCTGGTGTGGTGTCAGGAATCCAGGTGACGCCACCCTTGGGTGCGGTGATCCCGTGGGAGTAGAGCGCGCCCACCGGTGTCACATAGGTGAACTTGTCAGCCGCCACGGCAGGGCTGGTGCCGATCGTCGTCGTGACCTGCACGTCGACCGTCGTGCCATCAGTGCCGGGTGGGCTCACCACGGTGCACGTGGTGCCGTCGGCAAGACAGGTCGGAGCTGCAGCCGCGTTCGTCCCGAAGGAGACCGCGGCTGTGCCGTCGGGGTTGACCAGGGCGGTTCCGGCGATAACGACCGAGGTGCCCCCCGCGCTCAGTCCCGTCTTGGGGCTGATGCTGGTGACCGCTGGGGCCCCAGGCGCCGCGGCGGCGGCGGTGTAGGTGAACTGGTCGGCGGCCACGGCCGCGCTGGTCTGGGACTCGACGTTCGTGACTCGAACATCGGTGATCCCGGCGCCGGTCGAGCTCGGGCTGGTTGCCGTGCAGCTGGTGCCGTCGGCCAGGCAGGAGACGTTGGTCGCCACCAGGGTCCCGAACTTGACGGTGGTCCCGAAGGCGACCGGGTCGGCCGATCCCGCAACGGAGTTCACCAGGTTGGTGCCCGTGATCGTGACGACAGTGCCGCCGGCGACATCGCCGGTGCTGGGCGCGATGCCCGTGACGACCGGCTGCAGAGCATTGCCTGCGACCTTCCAGAGGTGGCCCTGGGCATTGACCGGGGTGAGCAGCGGGAAGCTGGGGTCATCCCCGGCGTACACGTCGAGGGTTGCCGGGTTCAAGGCGATGCTCGTCATGTTCTGGTACTGAGTGCGTGTGACCCCGTCGAACGTTGAGGTGTACGCCGGGCTGATGTCGGTGGACAGGACGGTCTGGGCACTGGTGACCGGGTTCCAGGTCAGTACCCGCGAAGGGGTGTTGCGCGGGGCATCCCCGAGATAGATCACGAGGCCGTCATTGGCCAGGCCAGCGGGGAAGCTGAAGAGTGCGCCGCCACTGGCGTTGGTGACCGTGGTGGCCCCACACGGAGTTGCGCCGCTGCCACATGCGGGACGTCCACCGGTGCCGTCGATGTCCCGGATCACCGAAAGGCCGAGACCGCCGATCTCAGCGACATACAGGTCATCGTGGCTGACGCCCGCAGCGTCCTTCCAGCTGAACACGGTCAGGGCGTTGGTGCCCCGGCCGTCCGAGGTGTTGGCGACCTTGGTGACCGTCGGCGTGACGGTGGCACCGGTCTTGTCCTTGCCGGAAGGGTTCAGCACCTGCATGATGTCGCCGGACTTGATGTACGACACGTACATCCGCTGAGCCCCGTCGGGGCCGGTGGTCAGCGCGATACCCGTGGCGCGGCCGCCTCCGGACCCGCCACCGACTGCGGTCACGTTGGGAACCACGATGGTGGTCGACCCGCCGAGGTTGTCGTTGGCGGCGTTGTACGGGAAACGCATGAGCTGGTTGGTCTTCGTTGAGGTGTCGGCGACGTAGACGAGGCTCTTGGCTGAGTCGAAGACGACCTGGCCGCCTTTCGCTGTGCCGTTGCACTTGGTGACGCTGGCCGTCGCCGGCAGCGTCTCACAAAGTCCCAGGACGCCGTCGGAGACCCAGAAGTGGCCGCCGCCACCAGAGAGGTAGGCGCCGCCACCAGGCCTGGTCAGGCCCTGGGCCACGAGCGTTCCGGTGACCGTCGCTGCCGATGCCGGGCTCAGGCCCGCCATTCCCACGCCCGCAAGGACGATTCCCACGACGGACGCGATGACAGTTCGAACTCGCGGTCTGTGCAGGCCGCCGGGCGACCCTGGGCTGTCTTTCGCCGAGCTGCGCGGGTGAACCGCTCCCGACGACGAACCATGCTGTGCGTTCATGTTGTTCCTCCACATCGCGGGAACGTATTTCGACGAACGTTCCCAACAGGTACTCGGCGCAGAGGTGCGTCGACTACCTCACGGTCCTGCCGGGCGCGGGGACATGTCTACGCGACGATGGACCTAGGACCATTGGCTAGTGCGCGACCGTCAAGAGGGCAGGGGAAGGCTCACCGGTGCACTCCGGCGTGTTTTCCGGCCCTGCACATTGCTTTCTGCGCCGACTCGCGCGCCTCTAGATGATTCCGTGCCTCTGCGCCCATAAGGCGGCAGAGGTGCGGTCGCTGACGTCAAGCACGGTGAAGACGCGCGTCAGGTGCGCCTTGACGGTCTTCTCGCTGATGGTCAGCCGCCGGGCGATGCTCTTGTTCGGCAGACCGGCCGCGACGAGCGAGAGAACCTCGCGCTCGCGCGCCGTGAGCGCGGCTCCGCTGGCGTTGCCAGTAGACCGGTTGCCCGGCAGCAACGCCCGGGCGGCCTTCGGTGACAAGGGGACACCGCCATCGGCTGCGTCGTTCAGTGCTCTGATGATGTCCTCGGGCTCGGCGTCCTTGAGCAGGTAACCGACTGCGCCGGCCTCGAGCGCGGCCAGGATGCGGGCGTTCTCACTGAACGACGTCAACATGATGACCTTGGTTTCGGGCTGGGCCACGAGCACCGCACGGGTCGCTTCGATTCCGTCCAGACCCGGCATGGAGAGGTCCATCAACACGATGTCAGGCTTGAGGTCGACCACAGCTGTCGCCGCCAGCGACCCGTCTGCGATCGCGCCGACGATCTCTATGCCGTCGACGCCGCCCAGCAGATCAGTCAGGCCGCGCCGAACCAGTGCGTGGTCGTCGACGACCAGGACCCGGATCACAGAAGTGGCCGCATCCTCACCAAAGGCCGGGGCGCCGCCGGATTTGTGATCCTCACAGTCATCGGCGTTGGCGACCAGCAACGCGGCAACCGGCTTGGGCACCGATACGGCTCGCGGCCGTTCACTGCGGGCAAAAGCCTGAGTCTGCTGGCTCACAGGTCTCCCCAATCCTCGACGTCAACATGCACCATCAATGTCGGCCATCGACTGGTTTGTCAGCAGCCGCAGGTGGGTGGTGCCGCGACCCCCAAAATTGGGGGTCGCCTGGCCCTCCACCTGCGGCTGCTGCCGTGACGCCCCATGGCTGACGCTATGGGTGCAGATTCACGTCGAGGATTGGGATACCGGGCCATGTTGCAGATCAGGTTGTTCGGACCCACCGTTGTGCTGACCGACGGGGCAAACACCCAGGTGTCGGAACTCGGCGGCGTCAAACCACGGCAGATCCTGGAGATCCTGGCGGCCAACCCCGGCACACCGGTGACCAAGGACAGGTTGGCGGAGCTGCTCTGGGACGGTGAACCGCCGAAGTCATACGTCGGCACTCTCGAGAGCTACGTGTGCGTCCTGCGCCGCCGGCTCGGGCTGGGTCCAGGCAGGACGTCGCCGCTGGCGACCACGTCGAACGGCTACCTGCTCGACCCTGCCTCGGTCAGTGTCGACCTCTCCGAGTTCCGCAGGTTGGTGGGTATGGCGGCCACCGCCAAGCCGGCTCAGGGCCTTCGACTGGCCCAGCAAGCGGTCGCGCTGCTGAGCGGCGAGCTTCTGGCCAGCGAGGCGTACGCCTCCTGGGCCCGAACGGAGCGGGAGAACTTCCAGCGGAACGTGGTGGAGGCCTGCGACCGGGCCGCCCAGAACGCGCACGCCGTTCATGACTTCGACGCCGCCGCGCGCATGTCCCGGCTGGCGATCAGCTATGACCCCTTGGCCGAGGACGCATGTCAGCATCTGATGCGGGCCCTGTCGGCGTCCGGACGTGGCTCCCAGGCGATTCGTGCCTACTTCGACCTGCGTACCGCCATGGTCACCGAGCTGGGCCTGGAGCCTGGGCCGGTCAGCAGGGCCTTGTACATGGACATCCTGTGTGACGGCCCGGCGCAGGGCCCTAGCCACATCGGGACCGGCCGTGACAATGCTGAGGTTAAGCACCTGCGCCTCCTGCACAATGCGCTGGAGGCGATCACGGGTGTGAAGCTGCCGACGTTTGACGGCCCGCTGGCCGGGATGGCCGAGCGTGTGCTTGCGTCCGGCCTCACGATGACGTCCCGCGAGGTGGCGTAGCTCGCTCCGCGCGAGGTGGCGTAGCAGGCCGACGTACGGCGCACCGTGGGTCGTGCGAATGGCTACTTGGTGGCCAGATTCCTGAAAACACTCGCAAACTCTCCGAGTACCTGTCAACCTAAGGTCAGGGCATAGTCAAGCAATCGTAAAGAAACAGTCAAGATATAAGTCTAAATCGGGTCAAATTAATTCAAATACCGTCATCACCGCGCGGTTGATATGGGCAACTGCTACATGGTCTTTTAAGAGGTACCGGGACATGAACACGAGCACGGCCGCCACCCGAACGATCACGAGTGTCCTCGTGGTCGACGACCACACGACCTTCTCCGATCTGCTCGCCATGGCGTTGGAACGCGAACCTGACCTCACCTGCGTCGGTACGGCCGCCAGCGTGACCGAGGCGTTCCTCAAGGTCGACGAGCGGAGGCCGGACCTGGTCATCATGGACGTCCGTCTGGGCGAGGGTGACGGTGTCACTGCCACCGCCGAGCTCACCCGCATCTATCCGGAGCTTCGGGTGGTCATCCTGACCGCTCACATCGACACAGCCCTGATGCAGCGGGCCGCGGATGCCGGAGCCTGTTGTCTTCTGCCCAAGGACGGCTCCTTCTCGGACCTGCTCGAGGCCCTGCGCAGCTCCCGCAGGGAGGGGCTCGTCGTCCACCCGACGTTGCTCAAGGCCCTGATCATGTCGCAGCCACAGAGGGATGTGACGATCCCCTCGCTCACGCGGCGGGAGCGTGAGGTGCTCAAGATGCTCGCCGATGGGCTGGATGCACGGGCCATCGCCAAGAACCTGGCGATCTCGGTCAACACCTGCCGCGGCTATGTGAAGAACCTGCTGCTGAAGCTGGACGCGCACTCCCAGCTGGAGGCGGTGGTGATCGCGACCAACCGCGGCCTGGTCAGTGTCGGGCCCAGTCACTGAGACAGTCGTCGTGAAGGAACGACGTCAGCAGTCCGCCGTGCGCGAAGCCGTCATTCGGTTCGTCGCGTCCAGCGTGATTCTGCTGCTGGCCCTGATGGTGGCCACGCTTCTCCTCGCCGGGCAGATCGCGAGGCGCGAGGCCTTGCGAGACGCCCGTTCGAGCGGGTCCGCCATCGGCAACCTGATCGCGGGGCCATTGGTGAATGCCGAGGTCCGCGCCCATGTGCCAGGAGCGAGCGTCGAGCTGACAGCCGTCATGCGCAACCGCATGAGCGATGGCTCAGTGATCCACGCCAAGTTGTGGACCAAGGACGGTGAGGTGATCTGGTCCGACGAGAATGCGCTCGTGGGCCGGCGGTTCCCGCTGGCGGACGACGTGAAGGCACTGTTCGGCACTGACAGGGCAACCGCTGAGGTCTCCGATCTCAGCAAGAGCGAGAACCATGGAGAGCGACAGCTGGGCGAGCTGCTCGAGGTCTACGCCGGCGTTCGTGATGCTGACCAGACACCCTTGGTGTTCGAGGCCTACTTCTCCACCGAGACCATGCGGGCGGACGAACAGGCCATCTTCAGAGGCTACCTACCGGTCATCTTCGCGGCTCTGTTGCTCTTCCAGGTCGCCGTGCTGCCCATGGCACTGTCCCTGGCCCGGCGGGTGGAACGGGGGCAGGCCGAGCGTTCCAAGCTGATGCGGCACGCGTTGCTGGCATCCGACCTCGAACGCCGACGGATCTCCACGGACCTGCACGACGGGGTGATACAGGACCTGGCCGGGGTGTGTTACGCGATGCCTACGCTGGAGGCTCACTTCGGCGACGATTCCGACAGCCCTGTGTCGCGCGAGACCGCCCGCGAGACCGCGCACAGGATCTCGCAGATCCTGATGCGCGACGTCGCTGCCCTCCGGTCGATGATCACTGATATCTACCCCCCCGACCTGGAGGGGGCAGGGTTTGCGAGTGCCATCCAGGAGCTGGCGCACACCGCCGGTGAGAGAGGGGTTCACGTGCAGGTCGAGATGGCACCGGACCTGACGGCGCCTCTGGACACGGCTCGGCTTGCCTACCGAGTCGTCCGCGAAGGGCTGCGCAACAGCGTGAAGCACGCCCAGGCGACGGCCGCGACGGTGGTGGTCCATGAAGAGCCCGGGCTCATGGTGGTGTTGGTGTCGGACAATGGTCGCGGCGTCCAGGACACCCAGGTGACAACAGGCCATCTGGGTCTGCGACTGCTCGAAGACACCGTGCGTGACCTCGGTGGCCAGATGACCCTGCGGTCGTCGCCCTCCGGTGGCGCCGTACTCGAGGCGTCCTTCCCGGTGCTGCTCGCACGAACCTGAGCGAAACTTATTGGCCAAGGTATTCCTAAGGTGGTCGGACGATACTGGACTCATTATCTGCAGGAGGTGCGCGATGATACGACTTCTCATCGCTGACGACCACGAGGTCATCAGGTTCGGGCTGCGGATGCTGCTGCGCGACGAACCTGACATCACGGTGGTCGGCGAGGCAGCCGACGGGCGGGCTGCCGTCACGATGGTCGCCGCCGACCCGCCCGACATAGTGCTGATGGATCTGTCGATGCCAGTGCTGGACGGCGTATCGGCCACCCGCGAGATCGTGACCGCAGCCCCTTCCGTCCAGGTCCTGATGCTCACGGCGAACGCCCGCGAGTGGACCGTCCGAGAGGCATTCGACGCCGGAGCGTCTGCCTATGTGCTGAAAGACTCACCCGCGGAGACCTTGCTTGACGCCATCCGGTCGGTGTTCGGCAGCAAGTCCCCCATGTCACCGAAAGTGTTTGGTACGTAGGCCGCTGGCTCCGCGACTCAGTGACCCGGAGACGATGAATGGGCGTCCTGGCTGTCGCTCTGGCTGTGACCGCTGTCGCCGGATTCCGACCGGGACGGAAGCAGGCCCACCACGGTCACCACCACGAAGACGGCCGTGAGGGCGCTCGCGGACATGCGGCGATGCTCCCCCAGGGCGGTTGGGAAACCTTGTGGGCAACTGGCTGGTCAGTGTCCGTGGCTGGGCGTGGGACTGCCGGCCGGGGAGCTGCTGCCAGGCGAGGGAGTCGCGAGCTGACGGAGCTCGCCCAGGGACACCCGGACGGCGTTGCCATCAGGAGGTGTGAACACCAGCCAGCGTTGGCCGCCGCTTCCCGGCTGCGGATCGAACCACACCTGCCCGTCGATAGTGCTGCCCGGCTCAAGCACGCCCTTGTTCAGCGACGAGCCGGAGGCCCGCAGCGGCTGTCGGCTGCCCGTCTCGGAGACCAGCGAGAACTGCCCGGTTTCGAACACGACACCCTTACCGCCGGCCGTGGTCTCGAGGCTGACCCAGACCTGAAACTGGCTGCTGCCGTTGGTTCCGGCGTGCTGCGCGGCCGAGGGCGGGCCCTGGGTGTCCGGGACGAAGGTCGTCGCTATCCGGGTGACCGTGAACGCGCCGAAGGTGGTGCCGACGCGATCGCCGATCTCGGCCGAAGCGCGTCCCGTGGCACTGATCACCGTGGCGGTTGCGACGATCGCCCCGAGCACGGCCAGGAGGATAGCCGCGGCCACCAGGAGGTGCGGGCTTTTCGCCGGCACGCCCCTGGTCGGCCGGGTGGTTGCGGCCAGCATGGTTGCCATTATTTCATGGTTCCTATCCGTCTACGGGAGCGGCTTAAGGTCCGCCACCGGGGCGTTGTGAACCCGGATCAGGCCCCACGAGCCGCTGGGAAGCAGCCAGAAGTTGCGGTCGTTGTAGAGGTAGTCCCCCGCAATCCCATCGCTCGCGCAGGTCGGGGTCAGGCCGCTGGTGCCGAAGCTGAGCGGGGTGTTGCTGCCCGCGCAGATCCCGGCGTTGAAGGCCCGGCTGGTGTTCAGTCCGCCCTGCCCGTTGATGATGCTGGTGTTCGGGTCGTTGAACTCGTACTTCCAGGTGTGCCCGGTGAGGCCGAACGTGTGCACCCGTCCCAGGTCCGAGCTGTTCAGGACGCGGACATAGGTGGGGTCGTTCTTGTAGGCGCGGAACACCGGGGTGGCCGGGTCGCCGAACACGGTGGAGCTGAATGCGTCGGCGATGTCGCCCGGCCGGTTCGCGAACCGCTCGGTGCGGTAGTTCACCCCTCGTTCGCCCTGGTCCTCGGAGTCAGCGGCCGCTTGTCCTGGGTCCGGCTGGGCCAGGTCAGGGACCTGCACCCCGTTTTTGTCGAACAGGTTGAGCCCGTCCTGGACGTCGACCAAGAACTCCCGGTAGGACCTGTTCACGGTGCCTTCGGGGTACTTGATCACGGCTTGCTCACCCGACGGCAGTGCGGTCAGGTCCTTGGGGTTGAGGTACGTCGCCCCCTTTGGCTCAACGACCAGGCCGCCCCAGGCACCGTGGTGCCGGTTGGTGCGCAGGTTGCCGTAGTCGACCAGGTTCGACACGCCGATGTTCTTGGTGTCGACGTAGTACTTGTAGGTGTACGTCTGTCCCGGTGCGATCGTCGTGTCGTAGTTGAAGCCGATGGCGGCGCCGTCGCTGCCAGTGGCGTAGTACCTGATCAGACCGGATGGGTGCACCGACGCGCGGTTTCCGGCAGGCCATACCGGGTGGACCAGTTGCGGGACACCGTTGACCAGGTTGGTGACGTCGGTCACTCCCGCGGCGCCGATCTGCTCGACCGGGTTGATCGGGTCACCGGCAGTGAGGGTGGTTCCGGCCACCGGCAACCGGTTGGTCAGGGCGATGTTCAGGCAGTCACCCTCGTTCGCCCGGATGAACAGCGGCTTGGGCACCACTCCCTTCTTCAGGTTCCCGTTGGCGTCGACCTGGTTGTTCTCGACGTACATGAGGCCGTTGGGGTCGTTGTCACCGGCCGCGTTGTAGATGATCTTCGTCTTGACCAGGCTGATGTTGTACGTACGCTGCGATGCGGTCGTCGCGCACGGCTTGAAGTTGGCACCCGCTGGTGGTGGCGCCTCGGCGTCACCAGGCTTGAGCGCGGGCCACTCCTCGCCGGGCAGGCCGGTCGGTGGCGCGGCGTTGCTGGGCAGCGGCTGCAGGTCGGCGACCCGCTTGTTCGGCACCCGGAAGATGCCCCACATGCCCATCCACAGGTCGTTCAGCGGCTGGGAGCTGTAGATGTAGTCACCCGGAGCCCCTGCGCCGCCCGCCAGGAACCTGTCCGAGCCGTAGGAGGTCAGTCCGGCTTCCCGCGTCTTGTTGACCGCGTCGGTCTGCGACCCGCGTTTGATGATCTGGGTGCCGCTCACCTCGAAGTTGAACCACTCCGAGATCGCGAGCATCTGCGAGTCGTACAGGTTGGAGTTCGGGTCGTCGGGCTCGGACAGCCAGCGGTGCCCGGACAGGGTGAAGTTGTGCCCCTCCTCATGAGCGCCGCCCATGAACCGGAAGATCACCGGGTCCTTGGAGTAGGCGCGGAAGATCGGCGTCGAGGGGTCACCGTGGACCGCGGAACTGAACACGTACGCCGGTTCCTTCTTGGCGCCCGTGCTCGCGGAGTTCACCCGGATGGGGAACGGCTCGTTGCGGTAGTTGATCGCCATACCGCCCTGGTCGGCCGCGTACTCGTCGGGCGCGCCTGGCGGGTTGATCGGTTTGCCGGCGGCATCGACCATCGAGACGAAGTCCGAGTAGTTGATGGTGAACTCCCGGAAGCTGGCATTGATCCCGGTCGCCGCGTCTGTGGGCACCCGGATGTCAGAGACCGAGCCGACGCCGTAGCACGCCGGGACCGTGGACCCTGCCTGTGCAGCGCTGGGAAGCCCCAGGCCGTAGCAGTATGGCGGCACCAGCAGGGCACCGGTACTGGGGTTGTTGAAGGTCGAGTTGTTCGGCTCGACGTTCATGGCCGCCCAAAGGCCGTGTTGCTGGTGGGTATTCGGGTTCTGGTGGTCGTGGAAGTAGACGGTGCGCACGGCGACGTCGGCGAACCACTTGTAGTTCCAGGTCTGCCCGACCATCGGAGCCTGCACGTAGTTCCACCCCACCGAGGTGCCGTCCGTGGCCAGCTCGTCGAAGCGGACCATGTGGACGTGGGTGGACAGCTCGCTCATCTTGGTGGCCTCGTGGAACGCGTCCGTGCCGGTGACCGCGCCGGTGGCCGAGATCTGCCCGTCGTGGATGTCCAGCGGCAGGGCTGCGACGTTGTCCAGGTTGGTGGCATTGGTCGTGCGCATGTTCACGCACTCACCGAGGCGGGTTCTGATGTTGTACGGCTCGGCTTGCACCGTTGCCGCGTTGATCTTGCCGCGGATCAGGTCGGCCACGTCGATGGACGTGCCGGCGTACTTGTCCGCGTCGCTGAAGTACACACCAGGTGGCACAGGGCCGGTAGTCCTCGGTGGCGCCTCGACGTACATCTTCCCGCCGGGGTCGTTCCACCCCGCCTTGTTGTAGATGACCTTGGCGTCGATGGCCGTGGGGTGGTACTCGCGCACCGGTGGGCTCGGTTGACCCGAACCCGGGAGAGGTGCACAGGGGTTGATGAAGAACGCACCCGGCACGGCGTGCTTGACACCTCCGTCGGTGGTGGTCACCATGTTCGCGCGCTCCAGGTCGGTGGTGGCGGCGGAGCCGTAGTCCCGCACGGTGTCGCCCGGGCGGCGCCAGTTGTCCGCCGCCAGGCCGAACCGGTCGGCCACCACGGCGCCGGGGGCCCGGTAGGCGCGCTGCAGGTACTCACCCTTGACGAACAGCGGGTATCCGGGGTTCGGCGTGGTGGGTATCGGCGTCAGCTTGACCGTCGCGTTGGTCACCGGGCTGATGGCTTCGAAGTCAAAGTCCGGCAGCATTGCCAACGGCTCGATCGGGGTGCCGTCGGCGTAGGTACGCGGCGTCCCGGCCGGCCACAGGGCAGCGTCGAGCTGCCCTGTGGCGCCGTCGAGCGGCCGCTGCCGGTCCAGGACCCGCAGCGCTCCCCAGAAGCCCTGGGCGAAGTGCGGGTAGAGGTGGCAGTGGAAGATCTGGTCGCCGTTGCTCGCCTTGCTGATCGCCAGCGCCGCCATGTCGAGCCGCCCGTCACGGACCCACTCGTCCATCGGCTTGGCACCGAGCGAGAGGTTGTTCGGGTCGGAGGTGATCGCTTCACCGGCACCGCCCTCGTAGAACAGGTCGAAGGTCTGGCCGGGGCCGATCGACTGCACGTCCAGGCGGGTGGACTGCGGGTCGTTGGTGTCCAGGCGCCACCGGTTGGTGTGCTGGTGGAACGGATGGGTCTCCTTGATCCCGGGGTGGATCAGCCGCATGTGCAGCGGGTCCCCGCGGTAGGCCTTGGGGAGCAAGGTGTCCGACAGCACCTCGATCGACCCCTTGGTCAGCTCGCTGACGCTCGCGCCGGCGGCGGCCGTGACCACCATGTCGTGTCCGGCGAAGTGCTGCCCGAACGTGATGGTGAAGGGATCGGTCCCGGTCACGGTGATGTCCCCGGCCGCGGGAACGTGTCCGGGCGACATCGGCACGATCGCAAGGTTGTTGAGCGCGCCCTGGATCTCTGCCGCGCCGGCGGCTACCGGGATTGCGGCAGTCGTGTTCTGCTCACCGGTGAAGGGGTAGCGCGTCGCGTCGCTGACGGTCAGGGTGTAGTCGCTGGTGCCGACTGTGAGGGTGTCCGATTCGTTGGCGGCGACCTTGGTCATCTTGCCCTGGTCGCCGAAGGCCCACGACTGCAGGTGCGACTCTTCACCCAGGCACCCGGAGAGCCCTTTGTCCTTGGCCAGCCGGGCCGCGTTCGCTTCGGTGTCCTGGTCATTGGTGAAGCCGTCGCAGAAGTGGTCTGCCGGGAGGATGACGGTGCCGTTGGGCAGCGTCACGGTCTTGCCGGTCTGGTGCTCCATGACCGCCCGAAGGCGGTTGCGCAACGGTTCGGTGCGGTAGTTGAAGAAGAAGGAGGCATCCGGCAGTTTGGTGGTCGGGAAGGTGGGCTTGGCTCCGGTGCGGTCGAGGATGCCCTCGGGCTCGTCAGCCAGGATCTGGGCGTAGTCGCGGAAGTCGTTGCCCACGCCGGGTACGTGTACGTCCACGAACAAGGGCGCGCCGATGCCGTGGTTGTCCGCGCCGGTGATCAGGTCGGTGCCGGTGACCGGTTTGAGCCACCTGGACCCGGCCGGCTCTACGATCAGGCCGCCATACAGGCCGTGACTGGTCGTGTCGGGGGAGGGGTTGGCCGTCCCGAAGTTGGTGCCGCTGCCGTAGTCGTTGATGGGGAACTGGCCCTCGCGCTGCGCGAACCACGTGTAGTCGATCTGACCGCCGGTCGGGACAGTGGTGTCGGGGTTGTTCCCGATGTGCGCGCCGTCAGAGTCGTTCACATTCTTCGCCACCCCGTCGACGTGCATCCCCACGCGCTTGCCCGCAATCTGGTTGGTGAAGTGCACCTGGATGCAGTCGCCGACAGCCGCTCGCAGCACCAACGGCGTCGACCGCCCCGGCTCGGCCTTGATCTGGGCGATAGTGGGTTGGGCATCGGGGTTGGACAGCGCGTACATCAGCCCGTCGGGGATGTGGTCGCCCCACCCGTTCAGCGGCAGGTCAAGCCCGAACGCGTTCACGTCGTAGTTGATCGTCCGGGTCGCGGAGGCGCAGACGCCCGTCCCCGCGGCGTTGGCGGGCATCGTCATGGCAATCTGCCCTGCGCCCGCCAGGATGATCGACACGGTTGAGCCGCCGGCGACCAGCGCACGGCGGCGGCGGGCAGGTGACAAGCGGGATTGCACGGCGCGCCCGCACGGTGGGTCCTCCGCGGCTGACCGGAGCCTGACCCCGGACAAGGCCCACGTAGCCGCGGCTACCGGAAGGCATATCGCCAGGGCAATGACTGCGTCTCGTGCCATGTGCAATGGCAGTGGCAGCTCGACCATCTCGTGCGCGCCGAACAGCTGCTCGTGCACGGGGTCTCCGGCCGCGAGCGCCATGGCCGCGCCCCCGGCGGCGAGGACAGAGGTGACCGCCAGGCGGAGCCCGGCGGTGGCCGACGGCGTGGCCCTGAGCACCCGGTCGGACAGAACCATCGCGGCAATGACAGCCAAGAGCACGACCGGGAGGGCCAGGGCGCCGTCGCGCAGCGCATGGAGCGGCAACGCCAGCTCATGCTCCTCATGACCACCGGTCAGCTGGTGGAAGAGATTGAGCCACAGTGTCCCGGCAAACGTCAGGGCCGCCGTGAGAGTGAGAAGGAGCAGTGGATACGTCCTCACGGTCGTGATGGGCGTCTCTGACCTGGTCGGCATATCCGTCTTCATTGCGCTACCTCCGCAGTTCTCCAGCTTTGTCGTTGGTGCAGGGCTGCCGACGCTTGCGGGAAGGCGTCGGAGGCCCCGACCTCGCCCCCAGACTCCTGCACACACCTTGGGAGAACCTTGCGGTGATTCCAGGACTCGTGGTGTGCCACGTACGCGGAAGGGAGCTTGATGCCCTCGACTCCGCTCAGCACGTCCTCAGGCCGCGCAGGATGCGCGCATGGTCGTCGACGATCAGGACCCGGATCACCGAATCACCTTTGCGCTGTCATGCTCCTGCTCCGGATGCTGCGCCGGTACCACCGGCGGCGGCATTTTCGCGGGCGTTACCGGTACGTGGAGAGCGAGCTCGGTCCCCTGGCCGGGCGACGCTTCAACGGTCAGGGTGCCGCCGTGAGAGCTGACGATCGAGCTGAGCAGCTCAAGTCCGACGCTGCCCCGGCTGCGAGCCGTTGTGTCACCGGTCTGGAAGCCGCGGCCGTCGTCACGCACACGCAGGACCAGCGCTTCCGCGCCGTGGTCCGAGATCGTGCTGTCGCGCGCAACGCTCAGAGTGACGGTGCTGGCGTCGGCGTGACGAACGATGTTGCGGACCGCCTCCTGCGCTGCGCGGTAGACGAGCGTCTCAGTCGTCTCGTCGAGCTGCTCGGTGCCGGTGACATCGACTGTCACGGCCACACCGCGAACGTCCAGGGTCGCTGCGAGATCGCCCAGAGAGACGGCGAGGCCCTGGCTGTGCAGCGCGGGCGGCGTGATGGTCACCACCAGGCTGCGCAGCTCACGCATCCATCGGCGCAGGTCCTTTGCGGTGTCGTCCATGACCTGGGCCGTGTCCGGATCGTTGTCGCGGGCCCGCACCACCGCAGCGCTGAGCGAGTACGACGCGCCAGAGAGGCCCTGGACGACACCGTCGTGCAGGTCGGCTGCGATGGTCGCCCGCTCTCTGTCGGATGCTGCGAGCGTGCCGAAGAGCAGCGCTTCGCGCTCGTCCTGGCTTCGCTTGAGGCGCCGGGCCATCCGGTACGCGAGCGGCGCCTGCACCAGGTAGAGCAGGACCAGTCCGCCCAGCAGCACCGGGAGACTTGTCAGCCATGTCCGGCGGCTGGCGTCGGCGATGGTCTGGTACGGCTGGTACGTCTCGAACATCAGCCGCTGGCCGGTCGGGGTCTGCACGCCCAGGTAGACCTGGAGGAGCCGGCCATACTGCTTCTCGTCCTTGTTCTCTGCGTTGGAAAGGTCACTGACCGTGGCTGACGCGCCGCCGGTCTTGAGCACCGCCAGATCATCACTCTCAAGAGGAAAACGCTCCCCGACCAGCGAGGCGTCGTCGGAGTACACGATGCGCCCAGACGCGTCCCAGATCTTGACCCGCACGATCTGTTGGCCGAGCACCCGTTGGCGCACGGCCCGGTCGAGGGCGTCATAAGCCGGCCCTGGCACGAGGGCTTCGTCAAGCAGGACAGGGCCGACGACATTGTTCGCCTCAAGGCTGGTCAGCGTGAGGGCGTCTCGGATGGCCTCAGCGGTCGCTGTCTGGCGAAGCGCGAGTGCCAACACAACGCCGATGGCACTGAGGACGACCAGACCCGCGACCAGGAATGCCGCAACGGCCCTGGGAACTGACACCGAACGCAGCTGCTCGGCGTGGGCGCGCACCTGCCTTCGACGGGAAAGCCAGGTCATCGGGGTTCGCCGTCACGGGGCGCTGAGCCACCGCACGTGGTGCAGCCGAGACTCCGCTCGCTGCCCAGACCACCACGTAAGTTCATCCACACCCCTGTCTCACGCGAGCCCGTTCGTGACGATGCCTATGCGAGAAAGGGTAACGCGGCCCTAAAGAGTTCGTATGCAGTTCGTCACTTTCTCAGCCGTTTGGGGACAATCCCGATCCTATTGATGTATAGCGCGACTAGCAGACCCATGACTTCCACCGCAACAAGCACCTGCACCCCATCCTGGCGTCAGGCCGACTCCTCCGCCGCCAGGTTCTCGCGGGCCCACATCGCCGCGCTGGTGCGGTCATTCACACCGATCCGGCGAAACACATGAGTGACGTGGACCTTGACCGTCCGCTCGCTGATACCCAGTGCTCGACCGATCTGCTTGTTGGCGCGGCCCTTGGCCACGAGCCGCAGCACCTGGAGCTCA
Source organism: Actinomycetales bacterium (assembly GCA_038249115.1). GTDB lineage: Bacteria > Actinomycetota > Actinomycetes > Actinomycetales > Dermatophilaceae > UBA4719. Next base: position 2,085 of record JBBRWQ010000026.1, on the reverse strand, counting down.
CGGACGCTGAGGGTGTCGCTGACTCGTGGCGTGGCCGAGGGCAGCAGCGCACGTGCAACCCGCGGATCGAGGGGGGCGTGGCCTTGCGCCGCCGACCGGATCGCCCCGAGCACGTCGCGCCCGTCGCTGTCCTTGAGCAGGTAGCCGACAGCCCCGGCGGCCAGCGCATCAGACACCCGCTGCTGGTCGGCGAACGAGGTCAGCACGACGACGTGGATCTGCGGCCGGGCTTCGAGGATTCGTCGCGTTGCCTCAACGCCGTCCATGCCCGGCATGGACAGGTCCATCAACACGACATCCGGTTCGAGGGTGCCGGCCAAGGTGACCGCCTGCTCGCCCCCGCCGGCCTCACCGACGACATGGAGGTCGTCGGCCGTGGCGATCAGGGTGTTCAGGCCGGCGCGTACGAGCGGATGATCGTCGACCAGCAGGACGGTGATCATGGCCGGGGGATCCGCAGCCGCCAGCTCGTGCCGGCTCCGGGCGCTGAGCTCAGCAGAAGCTCGCCACCGGCATAGGCCACCACGTCGCCCAGGACACGCAGACCGAAATGCCCCTCCTTGGGATGTGCCAGCAGGCCGGCAGCATCGAACCCGACGCCGTCGTCGATGATCTCCATGACCGTATGCCTTTCCCCACGTTCCAGACGTACCTGCACGCTCGTCGCAGCGGCGTGCTGCGCAATGTTCTTCAGACATTCCCGGGCGACCCGGAAGACGAGCCGTTCCCCAGCCTCGTCGAGTCCCGCATCAGGTGCAACATCCAAAGTCACCGCGGTGCCTCTGGACCGCAAGGTGGAGGCAAGGTCGGTCAGCGCCGCCTCCAGCCCGGCTGTGGCCAGGCTCGGCGGATAGATGTCCAGCAGCAGAGAGCGCAACCCGCCGATACTCGCGCGCACCGTGCCTGCCGCCGAGTGGAGCTCAGCCGCCAGGTCCGGCATACCCAGGGACGTTGCCCGTTCTGCCCCTCCGGCCACGGCGAATGAGGCACCGGCAAGGTCCTGGACCACCCCGTCGTGCAAGGCCCCGGCGATCCTGCGGCGCTCCTCGGTGGAGGCCTCGACGGCATGCTGCAACAGTGCCTCGCGCTGGGCCTGCGCCTGCTTGAGCCGGTTCAGGAGCCGCCACAGGATCGGCAGCAGCAGTACCACCAGCAGCAGCAGACTGGTCAGCGTCACTCCTGCGAAACCCCTCCAGAGCTGGCCGGTACGTGCGGCGACATCGTCATACGGGGCGTAGATCTCGAACAGCACCGGCTTGCCGGACGGGGTCCAGATCGGCCGGTAGACCTCGAGCAGCTTGCCGCGATCTCGCTCGAGTCGGTTCTCGGGAGCCTTCAGGTCGGAGATGTCCGCACGGGTCTGGGGGTGGGTCAGGACGTCTCGCTCTTCGGAGCCCAGGGGGAAACGCTGGCCGATCAGGGCTGACGCGTCTGAGTACAGGATGAGCCCCGTCGGGTCCCAGATCTTCACCCGAACGATCGCCTGGCCCAGCACATGCTCGCGAACCACCTGGTCCATGGCTGCCACAGCCGCAGCGTCACCGGTGAGGAGGGCTTCGCTCAGCGCGGGTTGGGCGACGGAGTCTGCCAGCAGGTTCGCGGTCTTGGCCGCATCGTTCACCGCTTCGGCCTCGGCCAGCCGGCGGGAGGCCGCGACCCCGCCGAGCGCAACGATAAACAGCACGACCAGTGCTGCGGCGATCACCTGGGCGAAGACGCGCCGGGGTTGTACGGCCGGCTCGCCCGAGCGCAGGGACGTGCCCGCCGTGACACGAAGCCACGGCGGGCCAACGACCGCTTCAACGCTCATGACTGCCATGCTGCTCATGAGTGCCCTGAGCCATCATCCTTGCCGCTGCTGATGCTGGTGGTGCTGCTGTCCCCGCCATGCCCGCCATTGTCGTCGGTAACGGAGCTGCTGGTGCCGGATTTGTCGTCGCCGGGCTCGGTGGCGCTGGTGCCGGACGTGTCGTCGCCGGGCTCAACGTGGGTGCTCAGCGCGCCCTTGTCGTCGCCGGGCTCAACGTGGGTGCTCAGCGCGCCCTTGTCGTCGCCGGGCTCAACGTGGGTGCTCAGCGCGCCCTT
>JBBRWQ010000025.1:0-39332 GCA_038249115.1 Actinomycetales bacterium | reverse complement strand
GAGGCTCCTGAGTTCAAGCCGGGGGTCCTGCAGGCGCTGCGTCAGCCCGTGGAGTCCGGCGAGGTGGTCGTGGCACGCGCAACAGGTGTCGTGCGATACCCGGCACGGTTCCAGCTGGTGCTGGCCGCCAACCCATGTCCCTGCGGGCGAGGCTTCGGCAAGGGCATCGACTGTTCCTGCTCACCCCGTGCCCGGCGCGACTACATGGGCAAGCTCGTCGGGCCGCTCCTCGACCGGGTCGACCTCCAGCTCCAGGTCAGGGCGGTGTCCAGGGCGGGTCTGCTGGCGCCGCCGGGAGAGCCCAGTGCCCAGGTGGCCGCGCGGGTGGGCATGGCAAGGGGTCTGCAGGCCGAGCGACTTGCCCGCACGACGTATCGGCTCAACAGCGAGGTCCCGGGTCCGATGATGCGTACCGGGTTCCTGAAGCTTCCGACAGCGGCCACCGTGGATCTGGAGCGAGCCCTGGAACGAGGCGTCCTGACGCTCCGCGGTTACGACCGGGTCCTGAAGATCGCGTGGACTGTCACAGACCTGGCTGGTGGCGGGACACCCCGCCGTGACGAGGTCGGACTTGCCCTGACCCTTCGTGCCCAGTCGGCGGTGGCGGCATGAGTGTGCCCCTGCGCAGCAGTCTGCTGTCCCAGGACCGGTTTGCCCGCGCCGCATGGAGTCGTGTCGCCGAGCCCGGAGACCCCGTGGCGAACCGCCTGATCCAGACGCATGGACCGGTGGCCGCGCTGCTGGTGGCAGCCTCGGGCGTCGGTCAAGGTGTGCAGCGCTTCACGCCCCGGCTCGAGGTGCTCGATGTTGAACGAGATCTCGAGGTAGGGGCCAAGTTCGCCGCCCGGATACTCTGCCCCGGCGACCCCGAGTGGCCGCAAGGCCTCGACGACCTGAAGGCGCCGCCCTACTGCCTCTGGGTTCGAGGGCCCGTCGACGTCGCGGCTGCGTGTCTGCGCAGCACAGCCATCGTCGGAGCCCGAAGCGCCACGGCCTATGGCGAGATGGTCGCCACCGAGATGGCTGCCGGCCTGGGCGAGCGTCGTTTCACGATCATCTCGGGTGCGGCCTTTGGCATCGATGCCGCCGCCCACCGTGGCGCCCTGGCGACCGGGGCAACCACCATCGCGGTGCTTGCCGGTGGCGTCGAGCGTCCCTATCCGTCATCTCATGCGTCGCTGATCGCCCGCATCGTCGAGGTCGGCGCGGTCGTCAGCGAGGTGGCGCCAGGCTCGGCACCCACCAAGACCCGCTTCCTGCAGCGAAATCGGATGATCGCCACGATGGGGCGTGGCACCGTCGTGGTGGAGGCTGGCTTGAGATCCGGGTCGCTGAACACGGCGCGGCTCGCGACTGAGTACGGCCGCGTGGTGGCAGCGGTGCCTGGCCCGGTGACGTCCATGATGTCGGCCGGATGTCACGAGGCGATCCGGTCCGGGATGGCGGTGCTCGTGACGGACGCAGCCGAGGCAGCCGAGGCGATCGGGGACTATGGCAGCGATCTCGCTCCCTCTCGCCGTGGCCCCGCCATGGTGGGGGATGAGCTGGACGAGCCCTCGGCTCGCCTCTTGTCGGCGCTTCCCATCCGCAAGGGCGTCCCGGTTGCTCGGCTGGCGGTGTCGTCCGGGCTGTCGGTTGCGGAAGTCCGGTCGTTGCTCGGTCGCCTCGACCTGTCTGGACTGGCCGAACGCCACGGCGAGGGCTGGCGACGGGGTGCCGCGGTGCGAGAGTCTGGGGGTCGATGAGCAACGGCGGCGCGGGGTCCAGGGTCGACGAGCCGGGACACGGGGTGTTTCGACAGTGATGTGCTTGCTGATCTGGTCTGGCCTTGTCAGCGTGAGGGTGTGCACACAGAGCCCATGGACCATGTCGAGGCCTTCGCCCGACATCTCGGTTCCGTGCGGGGCCAGTCCGAGCACACCCAACGGGCTTATCTGGGGGATCTGCGAAACCTGGTCGGCTTTGCCGGCGATCACGGGATCACCGATCTGGCTGACCTGAAGCTCTCGGACCTGCGGTCCTGGCTGGCTCACCAGTCGGAGAACGGGGCTGCCCGATCGACCATCGCGCGTCGGGCAGCGTCTGCGCGGGCGTTCCTGAGGTGGGCCTGCCGTTCGGGGGTCATCGCCGCCGATCCGTCATTGCGTCTGGTGGCACCGCAACGTCTGAAGACCTTGCCCGGAGTACTTAAGCTGGACGAGGTCAGCGCCCTGCTGGATGTGGCGGCGGTTGCCTCCGATGACGAGGATGCGCTGCATCTGCGCGACCGCGCCATCCTCGAGCTGTTGTATGCCACCGGGATTCGTGTTGGTGAGCTGGTCGGCCTGGACATCGACGACATGGACTTCGGCTCCAATGTGGTTCGTGTCATGGGCAAGGGAGCCAAGGAGAGGACGGTCCCGTTCGGTGGCCCTGCAGCCACCGCTCTGCAGGAATGGATGAAGCTGGGCCGGGATCAGGTGGTCTCGGCCGTGAGCGGACCGGCACTGTTCCTGGGCCGACGAGGTGGCCGGGTCGACCCACGCCAGGTCCGCAGCGCGGTTCACGAGCTGCTGCGTCACGTGCCGGGTGCACCGGATCTCGGACCGCACGGGCTCAGGCATACTGCGGCCACGCATCTGCTCGAGGGTGGCGCAGACCTTCGGGCGGTCCAGGAGCTGCTCGGTCACGCAAGCCTGGCCACGACGCAGATCTACACACATGTTTCGGTGGAGCGGCTCAGGACCTCTTATCTTCAGGCGCACCCCCGCGCCTGATGCCACCGGCTCACGCGCATCCTCAGCCCAGGGGCAAGAGGATTGGTCGGCCGAAACCCAACAGCGACAAGGGATCTCGGTACACCTGTCCGACGAGGGCACCCCAGTGAAGGCAGGTGAGTGGTGCGCAGTGTCCCGGGGTTGCGGAGACCACCCCGATCGGGCTGCCCCGATGCACGACACCCGCGGCTGCCAATCTTTGGTCGACCGGCTCGTAGGTCGTCCGCAGCCCGCCGGAATGCCTCACGGTGATGACACCCCGGCCTGCGATCACTCCCGAGAAAGCGACCACGCCATCGCCTGCGCTGAACACCGCCTGGCCCACGACTGCCCCCAGGTCGACGCCACGGTGACCGGACGACCACTGACTATGGGGCTGCTCGAACGGGCGCAGGAGAGCCGGCCGAGGGGACAGCGGCCAGACAAAGCCTCTGCTCGGCGCGACCTGCGGAGCGATCGCTGCTGGCCCTGTGGCGTTCATTCGCCCTGTGGGGGTGGCTGTGGCTGTGACTATCAGGGTGGAGGTGGCCGTGGGCATGGCCGTGGCCGCGCCAGCTGTGACGGGCGTGGTGACTGGCGGGCGGGGTTCGACAGTGGACGCGGAGGCAGCGGACAGGGCCACTACCGCGATGAGGGCGGCAGATGCCGCGGGAGTCGTGAGCCACATGCGTCAAAGGTGCCTGTCCCCGCGACCGGGCGAGCTGTCGCGCGGTCAGCCTGTGAACAACGCGGCCGGCCGGCATACCCCTGTGGATGGAGGCGCCAGCTCAGCGCACCTGGGACGCAGCAATCAGCGGGCGGCGAGGGCGCCAAGACGGGCGACGGCCTCGCTCAGCACCGCGTCGCGCTTGCAGAAGGCGAACCGGACGAGGGTCCGCGACGCGTCCTTGTCATCACAGAAGACGGACACCGGCACTCCCACCACTCCGCACAGGTCTGGCAGCTGCCGGCAGAAGTCGAGCGCATCGCGGGCGCCAAGAGGTGCGGCATCGGCGATCACGAAGTACGTGCCAGCAGGCCGCGCCACCTGCAGTCCGGCCGCGGAGAGGCCATCGCAGAGCAGGTCGCGCTTGCCCTGCAACGACGACGCCACCGCGTGGTAGGTGTCGTCGCCCAGGCCAAGGGCCAGCGCCACAGCCGGCTGAAACGGCCCGCTGGCGACGTAGGTCAGGAACTGCTTGACCGTCCGCACCGCCGCCACCGCAACAGGCGGTCCGTGCAGCCAGCCGACCTTCCACCCGGTGGCCGAGAACGTCTTGCCTGCTGAGGAGATCGTGATGGTCCGCTCTGCCATGCTGGGAAGAGTCGCCACCGGGATGTGCGCCGCGCCGTCGAACACGAGGTGCTCGTACACCTCGTCGGTCACCACCCAGGCATCGTGCTCACGAGCCAGCGAGCAGATCAGGTCCAGCTCGTCCCGGCTGAACACCTTGCCGGTCGGGTTGTGCGGGGTGTTCAACAAGACCAGGCGGGTCCGCGAGGAGAAGGCCGCACGCAGGGATTCCTCGTCGACGGTGAAGTCCGGAAAACGCAACACCGAGGTACGCCGGACGGCGCCGGCCAGCGCGATCGATGCGGCATACGAGTCGTAGTAGGGTTCGAAGGTCACGACCTCGTCGCCTGGCTCGCAGAGGCCCAGGATCACCGCGGCGATCGCCTCGGTCGCCCCGGCGGTGACAAGGATCTCGTGGGCTGGGTCGACCGACAACCCGTAGAAGCGTCTCTGGTGCTCGGCGATCGCGTCCAGCAGCTCGGGCACCCCCGCTCCGGGTGGGTACTGGTTGCGACCTGAGCTGATCGCGTCGATGGCAGCGTCGAGCATCTCGCGTGGGCCGTCGGTGTCCGGAAAGCCCTGGCCGAGGTTGATCGCCCCCGTGCTCAGCGCCAGCGCGCTCATCTCGGCGAAGATCGTGGTTCCGAACCCCTGCATGCGGGCGACAAGCGGATTTCCCATGTCCGGCAGGCTAGCCGTACCATGAGCACACCACGGGTCCGTCTTCGGACGGATCGGTGGAATTCGCGTGTCTGCTCACCGTCACACGTGACGGGCGTGCACCACCGCAGTCCCGGCTCGTTCGGGCGGGGTGCGCTCGCAGACGCCAGGCACGAGAACGGCAATCCTGTCGGACTCGTGGATAACTGAGACGAACGAAAGCGAGACAACGGCCATGCCCGTCGTCACAATGCGTCAACTGCTCGAGAGCGGCGTCCACTTCGGGCACCAGACCCGTCGCTGGAACCCCAAGATGAAGCGCTTCATCATGACCGAGCGCAACGGCATCTACATCATTGACCTGCAGCAGTCGCTGACCTACATCAACGATGCCTACGAGTTCATCAAGGAGACCGTCGCCCACGGCGGCACGATCCTCTTCGTCGGCACCAAGAAGCAGGCCCAGGAGCCCATCGCCGAGCAGGCAACCCGCGTCGGAATGCCGTACGTGACCTACCGCTGGCTCGGTGGCATGCTCACCAACTTCCAGACGGTCAGCAAGCGCCTGTCCCGACTGAAGGAGCTCGAGGAGATCGACTTCGCCGACGTCGCCGGCTCAGGTCGCACCAAGAAAGAGCTCCTCGTGATGAAGCGCGAGAAGATCAAGCTCGAGAAGACCCTTGGCGGCATCCGCGACATGGCCAAGATTCCCTCCGCCGTGTGGATCGTGGACACCAAGAAGGAGCATCTCGCCGTCACCGAGGCGCGCAAGCTCAAGCTCCCGGTCATCGCCATCCTGGACACGAACTGCGACCCTGACGAGGTCGACTACAAGATCCCGGGCAACGACGACGCGATCCGCTCCGTCACCCTGCTCACCCGCGTGGTTGCCGACGCAGTTGCCGCGGGCCTGATCGCCCGCGCTGCGGCTCGTGGTGGCCGCGACGCGTCCGAAGAAGGCGCCGTAGCTGCTGACGAGCCGATGGCCGAGTGGGAGCGCGAGCTTCTTGCCGGTGCTGACGCTCCTGTTGCTGAGGCGCCTGTTGCTGAGGCTCCCGCGGCAGAGGTCGTCGAGGCTCCTGTTGCTGAGGCTCCTGTTGCTGAGGTTCCTGTTGCTGAGGCTCCCGCGGCAGAGGTCGTCGAGGCGCCTGTTGCTGAGGTTCCTGTTGCTGAGGCTCCCGCGGCAGAGGTCGTCGAGGCGCCTGTTGCTGAGGCTGCCGACGCCAAGACCGCCGAGGAATCAGACGCCAAGGCCTGAACACTCCAGCTGAACCCTGAACGAGTCAGCGCGCCGGGTTCGACCATCTCTGGTCGCACCCGGCGCGCACCCATGAAAGAGAGCGATAACGATGGCGAACTACACCTCCGCTGACATCAAGGCGCTACGCGAGTCGACCGGCTCCGGGATGATGGACGTCAAGCGGGCCCTGGACGAGGCCGACGGCGACCACGACAAGGCCACCGAGATCCTGCGGATCAAGGGTCTCAAAGGCGTCACCAAGCGCGAAGGCCGCTCAACCAGCAACGGTCTTGTGGCTGCCGAGGCCGGCAACGGCGTCGGCACGATGGTCGAAGTCAACTGCGAGACCGACTTCGTCGCCAAGGGCGAGAAGTTCATCACGCTGGCCGGCCAGGTGCTGGCCCAGGCAGTCACCGTTGGGGCATCGACCGCCGAAGAGCTGCTTGCCAGCGACTTGGGCGGCAAGCCGGTCCAGCAGGTTCTGGACGAGGCCAACGCCACGATCGGCGAGAAGATCGAGGTCCGTCGTGTGGCGCGACTCGAGGCCGCCAACGTGGTGTGCTACCTGCACAAGACCAGCCCTGACCTGCCGGCCCAGATCGGCGTCCTGATGGCCACCGACGGCGGTGACGAAGAGACTGCTCGCGACATCGCGATGCACATCGCTGCGTTCAGCCCGTCGGTTCTCTCTCGTGACGAGATCGATGCCGACATCGTCGAGAACGAGCGTCGCGTCGCCGAGGCCACCGCCAAGGAAGAGGGCAAGCCCGAGGCTGCTCTGCCCAAGATCATCGAGGGCCGGCTCAACGGCTACTTCAAGGAGAACGTTCTGCTCGAGCAGGCTTTCGCCAAGGACTCCAAGAAGACGGTCGCCAAGGTCCTCGAGGAGTCCGGTGCGACGGCCAAGGCCTTCGCCCGGTTCCGCGTCGGATCCTGACCCTTTCCGATCGCTGAGGTTGTGGAAGACTCACGCCAGATACCTCAGCTTCTTGCCTTGGGAGGCCCCATGACCACCGACGTCGAACGGCCGAGATACAAACGGGTGTTGCTGAAGCTCTCCGGCGAGGCATTCGGCGGCGGCAAGGTGGGGCTCGACCCTGACGTCGTCCGTGGCATTGCCGAACAGATCGCTGCGGCAGCCGCCACGGGCGTCCAGGTGGCCGTCGTCATGGGCGGCGGCAACTTCTTCCGCGGCGCCGAGCTCCAACGCCGGGGGATGGACCGCGCCCGTGCCGACTATATGGGCATGCTCGGCATCGTGATGAACTGCCTTGCGCTGCAGGACTTCCTGGAGAAGGCCGGCATCGGGACCCGCGTTCAGACCGCGATCACCATGGGTCAGATTGCCGAGCCGTACATCCCGCTGCGGGCGATCCGGCACCTTGAGAAGGGCCGGGTGGTTATCTTCGGTGCTGGTTTCGGCCTGCCCTTCTTCTCGACCGACACCGTTGCCGCGCAACGAGCCCTCGAGATCCAGTGCGACGTGGTCCTGATGAGCAAGAACGGGGTGGACGGTGTCTACAGCGCTGACCCGCGGACCGATACCGACGCCCGCAAGCTCGACCGCATCTCGTATGCCGATGCGTTGCAGCAGGGCCTGCGTGTTGTCGACGCCGCTGCGTTCGCGTTGTGCTCCGAGAACAAGCTTCCGATGATCGTCTTCGGGATGGAAGGCGACGGCAACATCGCCAAGGCCATCCGGGGTGAGAGGATCGGCACGCTCGTTACTGCGGATGAGGAGTCCTGATGATCGACGAAACCATGCTCGAGGCCGAGGAAAAGATGGAGAAGGCCATCGAGGTCGCCAAGGAGGACTTCGCGACCATCCGCACCGGGCGGGCCAACGCGGCGATGTTCAACAAGATCACCGTGGACTACTACGGCTCCCAGACCCCGTTGCAGCAGCTGGCGTCCTTCGCGACGCCTGAGGCGCGCACGATCCTGATCACGCCGTTCGACAAGAGCTCGATCGGCGAGATCGAGAAGACCCTTCGGGACTCCAACCTCGGCGTCAACCCGAACAGCGACGGGACGGTCATTCGCATCAACCTCCCGCAGCTGACCGAGGAACGCCGCAAGGAGTACATCAAGCTGGCGCACAGCAAGGCCGAGGACGCCAAGGTGTCGATCCGCAACATCCGGCGCAAGGCCAAGGATGAGATCGACCATCTCGTCAAGGATGGCAAGATCGGTGAAGACCAGGGCACCCGTGCCGAAAAAGAGCTCGAGGCCTTCACCAAGAAGCACGTCGACAACGTCGACTCCATCCTCAAGGTCAAGGAAGCGGAGCTCCTGGAAGTCTGAGGCGGACGAGCTGACCAAGGTATGACGACATCACCGTCCTCCCGCAGCGAACGGCGCGCAGCGGGTGAACCCTCCGGGACGAAACCCAGCCGGACAGGGCGACACCTGCCGACTGCGATCGCCGTGGGGCTGAGCCTCGGTGCCGTGGTCCTCGCGAGCCTCATCTTCCGCAAGGAGGGCTTCCTCGCGGTGCTGATCGTCGCTGCGTCCTTCGGTGTCTGGGAGCTTCGAGGCGGCCTGGCTCAGAGCAAGATCAACGTCCCGCTGTTGCCCAGCCTCGTCGGCGCAGTCGCCATGATCACCGCGTCGTTCTACGGCGGCGGACAGGCCCTGGCGGTCGGTTTCGGCCTGACTTGCATCTCCATGCTCCTGTGGCGGATGGCCGACGGGCTGCACGACGCGGTCCGCGATATCGCCGGCGGGATCTTCGTGGCGGCATACGTGCCGTTGCTGGCGTCCTTCGCCAGTCTGATGCTGGCGGAACCAGATGGCGCCAAACGGATCTTCGTGTTCTTGATCGTCGCGATCTGCAGCGACGTCGGGGGCTACGCCGTGGGCGTGGTGGCTGGCAAGCACCCGATGGCACCGTCGATCAGCCCCAAGAAGTCCTGGGAGGGTGCCGCCGGTTCAGCCCTCGCCTGCGTCGTCGCCGGCATCGCCACCGTCACGCTCATCCTGGACGGAACCTGGTGGGCGGGAGCCATCGTCGGGCTGGCCCTGGTCGTGTCGGCCACGTTCGGTGACCTGACCGAGTCGACCATAAAACGCGACCTCGGCATCAAGGACCTGGGAACGATCCTCCCCGGGCACGGCGGAATCATGGACCGGATGGACTCGCTGCTGCTGTCGGCTCCGGTCGCCTGGGCCCTGTTGGCGCTACTCATCCCCGTCGCGGTTGGTCCCGCCGCCTGAGCCTGAGACACTGGGGGCGATGTCTGACGACGATCAAACCAGCCCCGCAGCACCTTCGACCAGCACGTCTGCGCCGACAGCACTGGCGGCGGTGTCGACCGCCCGCCCCAAGCCCGGGGAACTGGTCTTTGCCGCCCCGCGCCGGGGCAAGCCCCCTATCCATCTGGCCGACCTCGATCCCGCGGAACGCAAGGCGGCTGTCGAGGCGTTGGGGCACAAGGGTTTTCGGGCCAAGCAGCTGTCTACCCACTACTTTGAGCGACTGGTCGACTCACCCGCTGAGATGAGCGACCTGCCCAAGGCCATCCGTGACGAGCTGGTGGCAGGGCTCCTGCCTCAGCTGCTCACGGCCGTGCGGACCCTCGAAGCGGACAAGGGTAAGACGGTCAAGTCGGTGTGGCGACTGCACGACGGTGCCCTGGTCGAGAGCGTGCTGATGCGCTATCCCAAGCGGGTCACGATCTGCATCTCCAGCCAGGCCGGCTGCGGCATGAACTGTCCATTCTGTGCCACCGGGCAAGAGGGCCTGACCCGCAATATGTCGACAGCCGAGATCGTCGAGCAGGTCGTGCATGCTGCCAGATCGCTGCGGCGGGGCGACGTGGCAGGTGGTGCCGAAGTGGGTCCTCTTCGGGTCAGCAACGTGGTCTTCATGGGTATGGGCGAGGCGCTGGCCAACTACACGGCCGCGATCGGTGCCATCCGGCGGATGACCGACCCGACGCCGGACGGTCTGGGCATGTCGGCGCGAGGCATCACGATGTCGACCGTGGGGCTGGTCCCGGCTATCGACAAGCTGGCTGCCGAGGGTATTCCGGTCACGTTGGCGCTGTCGCTGCATGCGCCGGACGACGAGCTGCGCAACGCGCTCGTGCCGATCAACACCAAGTGGAGCGTCGACGAGGCGATCGACGCGGCATACCGCTATTTCACGGCCACGGGGCGTCGGGTCAGCATCGAGTACGCCCTGATCCGCAACATGAACGACCAGGGCTGGCGTGCAGACCTGCTGGGCCGCAAGCTCAACGCCCGCGGTCGCGGCTGGGTGCACGTCAACCCGATACCGCTCAACCCAACGCCGGGATCGAAGTGGACCGCCTCAGATCCGGACGTCGAGCGCGAGTTCGTGCGCCGCTTGCGCGCGCGTGGTGTGCCGACGACCGTTCGCGACACCCGTGGTTCGGACATCGATGGCGCATGCGGCCAGCTGGCGGCCTCGACCGCCTGACCTGCCGTTCGTCGCACGAAGCGGACGCTTGCCGCACGGGCTGGCGGGTGGGCTCGTCTGAGCGCGGGGTCGGGGCGAAGATGTCGGTATGACCGACGGAACGTACGCGCGCGCCCATCGCCGAAGCATCGACGACCCGGAAGGCTTCTGGGGAGAGGCGGCTCTCGGGATCGACTGGATCACCAAGCCAGCTCAGGTGCTGGACGACTCCCAACCGCCGTTCTACCGGTGGTTCCAGGGCGGTCAGCTCAACACCTGCTACAACGCCCTCGACCGGCACGTGCTCGACGGCCGAGGCGACCAGCCGGCGATCCACTACGACAGCCCTGTCACCGGGACGTCGCGCACACTGACCTACATCGAGCTGCTGGACCAGGTGTCACGGTTCGGCGGTGCGTTGCGTGCCCTCGGGGTGGACAAGGGCGACCGGGTGGTCATCTACATGCCGATGGTGCCCGAGGCCGTCGTGGCGATGTTGGCCTGCGCAAGGATCGGGGCGGTGCACTCGGTGGTGTTCGGCGGGTTCGCACCCGGCGAGCTGGCGGCGCGGATCGAGGACGCCGCGCCGAAGGTTGTGGTGATCGCCTCATGCGGCATCGAGCCGAAGCGGGTGGTGGAGTACAAACCGCTGCTGGATGCGGCCATCGAGCGGTCCGCACACAAGCCCGACCACTGCGTGGTGCTTCAGCGTGAACAGGCCGTGGCATCGATGGGTCCGCGCGACCTCGACTGGTCAGCCCTGATGGATCCGAAGCAGATGACGGTGTCCGAGTGCGTGCCCCTTGAGGCGACCGACCCGCTCTACATCCTCTACACCTCCGGGACCACGGGACGGCCCAAGGGCATCGTGCGCGACAACGGCGGCCATGCCGTGGCACTGCACTGGTCGATGAAGAACGTCTACGGGCTCAATCCGGGTGAGGTGTTCTGGGCCGCCAGCGACGTCGGCTGGGTGGTCGGCCACTCCTACATCGTCTATGCCCCACTGCTGGCCGGGTGCACGACGGTGCTCTATGAGGGCAAGCCGGTTGGCACGCCTGATGCCGGCGCCCTGTGGCGGGTGGCTGCGCAGTATGGCGTCTCGGCACTGTTCACGGCTCCGACCGCGATTCGTGCGGTGAAGAAGGAGGACCCCGACGGCACGCTGGTCGCCGGCTATGACCTCTCGAAGCTGCGTACCCTCTTCCTGGCGGGGGAGCGCCTCGACCCTGACACGTACCACTGGGCCGGCAAGGTCCTCGGCCTGCCGGTCATCGACCACTGGTGGCAGACCGAGACCGGCTGGGCGATCGCGGCGAACTGCATCGGCCTGGAGCTTCTTCCGATCAAGCCCGGGTCGCCCACCGTGCCCGTTCCCGGCTACGACGTGCGGGTCCTCGACGAGCGAGGGCACGAGGTCGATCCCGGGGTGGAGGGGGCCATCTGCATCAAGCTGCCCCTGCCTCCGGGCACGCTCCCGACGTTGTGGCAGGACGACGAACGCTACGTCTCGGGATACCTCTCGACGTTCGACGGCTTCTACCTGACCGGCGACGGAGGCTACTTCGACGAGGACGGGTACCTGTATGTCATGGGTCGGACCGACGACGTGCTGAACGTGGCTGGGCATCGGCTGTCCACCGGGTCGCTCGAGGCGGCTCTGGCCGGTCACCCGTCGGTCGCCGAGTGCGCCGTCATCGGCGTGGCCGACCAGCTCAAGGGTCAGGTTCCCCGGGCGCTCGTGGTCCTGAAGGCCGGCGTCGACGTGTCCGGCGAGGGTGCCTTGGCGGCGTTGCAGGCCGAGCTGGTGCAGCGGGTCCGCGACGAGGTCGGCGCCCTCGCGTCGCTGCATCTGGTTGACGTCGTCGTGGCGCTGCCCAAGACCCGCTCGGGCAAGATGTTGCGCAAGACCATGCGCCAGATCGCCGATGGTGGCTCTCCCGCGGTTCCCAGCACCATCGAGGACGCGTCGGTGCTGGAGGCGTTGAGGCCCGTCCTCACCCAGGGTCTTGTCTCGGCGGCTGACCCGGGCTAGTGGTTGGTCAGGGTTAGTGGCTGGTCAGGGCTGAGAGCGCTGCGCCCAGCAGCGCGGGGCGACCGGTCAGCCGTTCCTCATGGTCGGCGAGATTGGCGAGCTGCAGTCCGGCGTTCACTCCGAGCCAGCGCAAGGGCTCGGGTTCCCATCGCCGAGAACGGTGTTGGACCCACGGAAGGTGGGTCAGAGCCGTATCCCGGGCTGTCACCAGGTCCGCCAGGGTGCGCCCGGCAAGGTTGCTGAGGGCGACCCCGTCGCCGACATACCCACCGGCGTGGCCCATCCCGGTCGATGGGTCATATCCGACACCGGGGTGCCAGTCACGGGAGATCCCCAGCGGGCCGCCCCAGGCGTGGGTGAACTCGACACCTTCGATCGCTGGGAGAAGGTTGGTGAGGCTACGGCGTAGGTTCGCGAAAACCGTTGCGACTGAATCAAACTCGGGCTTGATGCTGGAGCCGAAGTGATATGGCGCACCGCGACCGCCAAAGACGAGCCGGTCGTCCATTGACCGCTGCCCGTAGACGATCACGTGCCGCATCTCGCTGAACGTCTCGGCGTCGGCCAGGCCGATCTCGTCCCAGAGCGACTGCGGCAAGGGTGCCGTGGCCACCATGAGCGAGTAGACGGGTGCCACGGTGCGTCGGTGGCGGGGCAACGTGGAGGTCCACGCCTCTGTGGCCCTGATGACGTGGCGTGCCGTGACGACGTTGCCTTCTTCGGTCAGCACCCACCGGGGGCCTAGCTTGGTGACCCGAGTGTGTTCGTGGATCAGAGCGCCCCGGCTCTCGACGGCCTGGGCAAGTCCGACCGCTAGCCGGAACGGGTCGATGCGGGCGCAGTTCGGGTTAAAGGTGGCACCCGAGATTCCCTGGACAGCAAGGCGATCGGTCGCAGCGTCGGCCTCGAGCCAGGTCGTGCCGGTGCCCCAGTAGCCGGAGTCCTGGGCCTCGGCCCGACCGCGCGCGGCCTGGGCACGGTTACGGGCAACGACCAGCGTCCCGCCCTTGTGGAACCCGCAGTCGACGCCATCGGCCTGAGCCACTCGACCGACCTCGTCGACGCTGTCCCGCAGCGCCGCGAGCTGATCCCTGGCCGCGGGCTCGCCGGCTTCACGAGCCAGCGTCCTGGGACCCACGGGGTAGAGCGCCGAGACCCACCCACCGTTGCGGCCGCTGGCACCGAAGCCCGCGTGCTCCGCCTCCAGCACCAGTACCTTCAGCGACGGGTCCGCCTCGAGCAGGTAGTACGCCGTCCAGAGCCCCGTGTAGCCGGCACCCACGATGACAACGTCGACGCTCTCATCGCTGGTCAGCGCGGGACGGGTTGCACTGGTCCGCTGATCGGCCCACCAGAGGGGGCTGGAGGCCCCATTGCTCACAAGTGGTTCTCGGCCTCGGTGAGGACAGCGCGCAGGCGTTGCTCGATGTCGTCGAACTCGGGCTGGCCGATGATCAGCGGTGGTGCGAGCTGGATGACCGGGTCTCCGCGGTCGTCGGCCCGACAGTAGAGTCCGGCGTCGAACAGTGCCTTTGACAGGAATCCGCGCAACAGCCGCTCGGACTCGTCGTCGTCGAAGGTCTCGCGGGTCGTCTTGTCCTTGACCAGCTCGATCCCGTAGAAGTAGCCCTCGCCACGGACGTCGCCGACCAGTGGCAGGTCGAGCAGCTTGTCCAGGGTGGCCCGGAACCCCGGGGCGTTGTCCTTCACGTGCTGGTTGAGGCCCTCACGCTCGAAGATGTCCAGGTTGGCCATGGCGACCGCAGCCGAGACGGGGTGCCCGCCGAAGGTATAGCCGTGTGCGAACATCTCGTGGCCGTGGCGGAAGGGCTCGAAGAGACGGTCGCTGGCGATCATCGCGCCGATGGGGGAGTAGCCGGACGTCATGCCCTTGGCGACGGTGATGATGTCGGGCTGATAGCCGAAGTCGGTACTGGCAAACATGCTGCCGATCCGGCCGAAGGAGCAGATGACCTCGTCGGAGACCAGTAGCACGTCGTACTCGTCGCAGATCTCGCGGACCCGGGCGAAGTAGCCGGGAGGCGGTGGGAAACAGCCGCCTGAGTTCTGCACCGGCTCCAGGAAGACGGCCGCCACCGAGTCGGGGCCCTCGAACTCGATCGCCTCAGCGATCCGGTCGGCGGCATAGCGGCCGAAGGCCTCGGGGTCCTCGCGGAGGTGCTCCGGAGCGCGATACAGGTTGGTGTTGGGGACCTTGACGGCACCCGGGACCAGCGGTTCGAACGGCTCCTTGGCAAACGGGATGCCGGTGATGGACAGCGCGCCGTGAGGGGTGCCGTGGTAGGCGATGTTGCGGCTGATCACCTTGTACTTGCCCGGCTTGCCGGTGAGCTTGAAGTACTGCTTGGCCAGCTTCCAGGCCGACTCGACCGCCTCTCCACCACCCGTGGTGAAGAAGACCCGGTTGAGGTCACCGGGCGCGTCGGCCGCCAGGCGTTCGGCCAGCTCGATGGCCTTCGGGTGCGCATAGGACCACAGCGGGAAGAAGGCCAGCTCGCGCGCCTGTTTGGCGGCCGCCTCAGCCAGCTCCTCGCGGCCGTGGCCGACCTGGACGACGAAGAGGCCGGCCAGGGCGTCCAGGTACTTGCGGCCCTTGTCATCCCAGATGTAGGCGCCCTCGCCCTTGACGATGATGGGGACCGAAGCGCCCGCGCCGCCGGATTCCTTTGGTTCGTAGGTGGATTGGCGGGTGAAGTGCATCCACAGGTGATCGCGGGCAGCGTCGGCGTAGGCCGCACCTGTCCGGGTTGTGCCGGACGGAAGGTTGGCGTTGTTGGTGGTCTCAGCGGCGGTCATCGGGTACCCCAGTTGTAGTGCTGCTTGTTGAGTTTGAGATAGACAAAAGCCTCGGTGGAGACCACGCCCGGAAGGGTGCGGATCCGCCGCGACAAGAGGTCGAGCAGTTCGTCGTCGTCCTCGCAGACGACTTCGATGATCAGGTCAAAGCTGCCTGCGGTCGTGACGACGTAGTTCACCTCGGGCATCGCGCTCAGGCGATCGGCGACGAGGTTCAGCTGGCCCTCGGCTCGGATGCCGACCATGGCCTGGCGGGTGAAACCCATCTGCAAGGGGTCCGTGACCGCCACGATCTGCATGACGTCGCTGTCGAGCATCCGCTGGACCCGCTGCCGGACGGCTGCCTCGGACAGTCCCACGCTCTTGGCGATGGTGGCATAGGAGCGGCGGCCGTCGGTTTGCAGGTGTTCGATGATCGCCTTCGAGACGTCGTCGAGGCCACCAGCTGGTGGTCTGCGGTCGACCGGTCGGCCATTGCTGGTCACCGTTCTTCGTGGGCTCACGAGGCGATGGTGTCTGGTCCACCCCCATCTTGGCAAGTCCCCACACGACGGAAAACGCCGTTCATACCTCAAAATAGCGACGGATTCCGCACTCTCTTGGCCTGGCCACTGTCGAAAAGGCCTATTTTGTGGTTAGAGTGCCCTGTCCGGAACCGCACGCATCAGGAGTCTCTTGTGAGCGCAAGTCCCCGAGTCCTTCGGAACTTCGTCGACGGCGAGTACGTCGAGCCCGAGACCGGCGCGACCTCGGACCTCATCAGCCCCGTGACCGCCAAGGTGGTCGCCACCGCGCCCGTGTCCTCAGCGGCGGATGTGGATCGCGCGTATGCCGCAGCCGCCGCGGCCTTCGAGGTGTGGGGCGACACGACCCCCAGCGAACGTCAGCAGGCGTTGCTGAAGTTCGCTGATGCGGTCGAAGCCCGCGCCGATGAGTTTGTGCACCTCGAGACCGAGAACACCGGCAAGCCGTATGCCTTGACTGCCAGCGAAGAGCTGCCGCCGATGGTCGACGAGATCCGCTTCTTCGCTGGTGCCGCGCGGGTCCTGGAAGGGCGTTCAGCCGGCGAGTACCTCAAGGGTCACACCTCGTGGATCCGTCGTGAGCCGATCGGTGTGATCGGGCAGGTCACGCCGTGGAACTACCCGATGATGATGGCGATCTGGAAGATCGCCCCGGCCCTGGCCGCCGGCAACACGGTGGTTCTCAAACCAAGCGACACGACGCCGGAGACCACCCTGCTCCTGGCCGAGATCGCCTCCGAGTTCCTTCCCGCGGGCACGTTCAACGTCATCACCGGCGACCGCGACACGGGACGCGCTCTCGTGCAGCACAAGACTCCGGCCATGGTCTCGATCACCGGCTCGGTTCGCGCCGGCATGCAGGTCGCCGAGAGCGCCTCTCACGATCTCAAGCGGGTCCACCTCGAGCTGGGGGGCAAGGCGCCGGTCGTGGTCTTCGATGACGCCGACCTGGAGGCAGCCGTCGAAGGCATCGGGATGGCCGGGTACTTCAATGCGGGACAGGACTGCACGTCGGCCAGCCGCGTGATCGCCGGCCCGCGGATCCACGACGACCTTGTCGCCGCTCTTGCGCAGTACGCCCGGTCCGGCGCCAAGGTCGGCCTGCCCGATGACGAGGATGCGACGTTCGGTCCGGTCAACAATGTCAACCAGCTCGCCCAGGTCGAGGGGTTCTTGTCCAGGCTGCCGGACCACGCCAGGATCGTTGCCGGTGGCAGCCGGGTCAGCGGTCTCGGCGACGGCTATTTCTTCGAGCCGACCGTGCTGTCCGGGCTGCGTCAGGACGACGAGGTGATCCAGCGTGAGGTCTTCGGCCCGGTGATCACCGTGCAGAAGTTCTCCGACGAGGCCGAGGCGCTCACCTGGGCCAATGACGTCGATTACGGACTGGCCAGCAGCGTCTGGACCAAGGACTTCGGCCGGGCCATGCGGATGTCGCGAAAGCTGGACTTCGGCGTTGTCTGGATCAACACCCACCTTCCCTTCGTTGCCGAGATGCCACACGGTGGCTTCAAGCACAGCGGATACGGCAAGGACCTTTCCATGTACAGCCTTGAGGACTACACACGGATCAAGCACGTGATGGCAAATATCGAATCGTAGGCCGCCATCCGGCCACTCGTCACCAGACCACACCCCAGACGCACCACCACAGGCACAACCACACATCAGGGAGCGTTCATGAGTAATCAGGTTCCGTCGGCATTCCAGGCGGCATTGGCCCGAGGTCTGGTTTCGCGGCGCACGGCAATGGCCGGCATGGCGGGTCTGGCTGGAGTTGCCGGACTAGCGGCGTGCGGCTCGGCGGGAACGAATTCCGCGCCCGGCGCCACGACGAAGGCCATGGTCAAGGCGGCCAAGGACCTGTCGGACACGGACAAGCTGGTCAACTGGTCTAACTGGCCGGCCTACCTCGACATCGACGAGAAGACCAAGAGCCACCCGACCCTGACCGCGTTCGAGAAGAAGACGGGGATCAAGGTCAACTACACCGAGGACTACAACGACAACGACGAGTTCTATGCCAAGGTGCGGCCCCTGCTCCAGGCCGGTTCCGCCACCGGCCGCGACACCTGGGTGAGCACCGACTGGATGGTGGCCAGGCTGATCCGGCTGGACTACGTCCAGAAGTTCGACCTCGCCAACATGCCCAACCACGCCAATGTCGAGGATGCGCTGCTCAACGTGTCCTTCGACAAGGGCAGGCTGTACTCCCTGCCATGGCAGAGCGGGTTCACCGGTATCGCGTGGAACCCCGCGTCCACCGGTGGCAGAAAGATCGAGACCATGGACCAGCTGCTCACCGATCCCAAGCTCAAGGGCAAGGTCACTCTGCTCACAGAGATGCGCGACACCGTCGGACTGGTCCTGATCGAGCTGGGCAAGGACCCTGCCACCTTCACCGACGCGGACTTTGACGAAGCCATTGCCGAGATCCAGAAGGCTAAGGACGCCGGACAGATCAAGGGATTCACCGGGAACGACTACACCAAGCCGTTGGCCTCCGGTGATACGGCGGCCTGCGTGGCCTGGACCGGCGACATCGTCCAGCTCAAGGCGGACAATCCCACCCTCGGCTATGCCTTACCGCAGAAGGGCTTCATGGTCTGGTCAGACAACTTCGTGATCCCCAACCTGGCCAAGCACAAGAAGAACGCTGAGATCCTGATCAACTACTACTACGACCCTGCTGTGATGGCGCAGGTCGTGGACTACGTCAACTACATCGCTCCGGTCAAGGGTTCGAAAGCCGAGCTGCTGAAGACCGACCCACCCGTCGCCGGGAACCCGCTGATCTTCCCCTCGGCTGATGTTCTGTCCCGCTCGCGCATCTTCCGCGGGCTGACGGCGGACGAGGAAACCAGGTACAACACCAAGTTCCAGGCGATCGTTACGGGGTGAGTGGTTAGTGACTGAGCAGACCTCTGGTGACCTGAAGCTGACCGACGTTACCAAGACATATGACACGTTCACGGCGGTTGACCGGCTCAACCTGGTCATACCGCGCGGCTCGTTCTTCGCCCTGCTCGGCCCCTCTGGGTGCGGCAAGACGACGACGTTGAGGATGGTGGCGGGTCTGGACCAGCCGACCATCGGCCAGATCTGGATCGGTGAGCAGGACATCACCGATACGAAGGCGTACCAGCGCAATGTGAACACCGTGTTCCAGAGCTATGCGCTGTTTCCTCATCTCAGCATCCTGGACAACGTCACGTTCGGGTTGCGCCGGCGGAAGGTCGCGGACCACAAGGCCAGGGCGATGGAGGCCCTTGAGCTGGTCCAGCTTGCCCACATCGCCAAGAAGAAGCCCGGTCAGCTCTCTGGCGGCATGCAGCAACGGGTTGCGCTCGCCCGGGCCATCGTCAACCGGCCTGACGTCCTGCTGCTGGACGAACCACTGGGTGCCCTCGACCTGAAGCTGCGCAGGCAGATGCAGATCGAGCTCAAGCAGATCCAGTCCGAGGTCGGCCTGACGTTCGTCCACGTGACCCACGACCAGGAGGAGGCCATGACCATGGCCGACACCATCGCGGTCATGAATCGCGGGCGGCTCGAGCAGGTAGGCGACCCGGCAACGCTCTACGAACACCCGACATCGACGTTTGTGGCCAACTTCCTCGGGCAGTCGAACCTGCTCGAGGCGACCGTCACAGGCCGCGCAGGGACCATCGCCGACCTCGACGTCCACGGCGTTCACCTGCGTCTGCCGGTGGATCAGCTGGTGAACGGAGAGTCGGCTGTGTGGCTGGGCGTGCGCCCTGAGAAGCTGCGGCTGGTCGGATCCACAGATGTGGACGGCACAGACAACCGGCTCACGGGAGTTGTTACCGACGCCTCGTTCACCGGATTGGCAACCAACTATCTGGTCAAGCTTCCCTGGGGCCAGGAGCTGATGGTGGTGCAGCAGAACAACGGTGCGCGGGCGGCCGCGAGGGGGTCGCAAGTCACCCTCGGCTGGGCTCCTGAGCACGGCTTCGCGCTGGACGCGAGCCAGGACGCACACGCGGGCGCACAGGACCAGGCCGATGACAGCGGAGCCGCATAGTGTCCGACAAGGGGGGTGGCGTGGCGATCGAGGCAGCGCCGCGCCCGCGGCGGGTCAAGCTCAACTACACGCCATACCTGCTGCTGCTGCCGGGGCTTGCCTGGCTCGTGGTGTTCTTCGTCGTGCCGATGCTCGCGCTGGGGTCACAGTCGCTGCAGACCGGGAACGTCGAGACTGGCTACGCGCTGACCTGGCACTTCCAGACGTATGTCGATGCGCTGTCGCGGTTCTGGCCGCACTTCGCGCGGTCGATCGTGTTCGCGGGCACAGCCACGGTTTTTGCGCTGATCTTCGCGTACCCGCTGGCGTACTTCATGGCCCAGAAGTCGGGCAAGTGGAAGAACATCCTGCTCGTGCTGGTGATCGCGCCGTTCTTCACCAGCTTTCTGATTCGCACCCTCGCCTGGCAGACGATCCTCTCCGACAACGGGCTCGTAGTGACCTTTGCCCGAACCATCCATCTCACTGACCTGTTGCAGTGGATGCAGCTGACCAACAACGACTCGCTGATGAACTCGCGGTTTTCGGTGATATGGGGTCTCACCTACAACTTCCTTCCGTTCATGATCCTGCCGCTCTACGCCAACCTCGAGCGCCTCGAGCACAGCTTGATCGAGGCTGCCGGGGATCTGTACGCCACGCCCATCCAGACGTTCTGGAAGGTCACCTGGCCGTTGTCCCTGCCGGGTGTCGTTGGCGGCACGCTGTTGACCTTTATCCCTGCGGCGGGTGACTTCATCAACTCCCGGCTGCTCGGGAACACCCGGACCGTCATGATCGGGCAGGTCATCGACTCGGAGTTCCTGCGGATACAGGACTACCCCACAGCGGCGGCACTGTCGTTTGCGCTGATGGCCGTCATCGTGGTCATCGTGGCCCTGTACGTGCGACGTGCCGGCACCGAGGAGCTGGTCTGATGCGCTGGATCCGATCGCACCTCGTCGCCATCGCAGGTCTCGTAGTCCTGAGCTACCTGCTGATCCCGAACCTCGTCGTGATCGTCTTCTCATTCAACAAACCACGAGGGAACTACAACTACGAGTGGCAGCGTTTCTCCGTCGACGCCTGGGCCAACCCGTGTGGGACGCCCGGCATCTGTGACTCGCTCGGGCTCAGCCTGAGGATCGGGTTCATCGCCACCGTGGTGGCGACGATCCTCGGGACCATGATCGCGTTCGCCATCGGTCGGCACCGCTTCCGCGGACGCTCGTCGACGAACCTGCTCATCTTCCTGCCGATGGCCACTCCCGAGGTCGTCATGGGTTCCAGCCTGCTGACCCTGTTCATCGCCATGGGGATCGCGCCCGGAACTCCCACCATTCTGATCGCGCACATCCTGTTCTGTCTTTCCTTCGTCGTGGTCACGGTCAAGGCCCGAATCGCCTCCCTCGACCCCCGCCTGGAACAGGCCTCTGCGGACCTCTTTGCCAACCCTTTCCAGACCTTTGTGCGGGTGACGTTGCCGCTGGTGGCGCCTGGTATCGCGGCTGGTGCACTGCTGGCCTTCTCCCTGTCCTTCGACGACTACATCATCACGAACTTCAACGCGAGCCCCAGCTCGGTGACTTTCCCGATGTACGTCTGGGGTGCGGCCCAGCGCGGAACCCCGGTGCAGATCAACGTGATCGGCACGGTGATGTTCCTGGCGGCCCTGGTGCTGGTCGCCTCAGGCCAGCTGATCAGCAACCGACGCGCCAAAGCGGCTGCCTGACCTGCTGCCTCCGCCGTCGGAAGGAGAACCCCACTAATGTCTGTGCGCGAAGCCGAGGCCGCCCTCGAGAACGCGACTTCCACCCCGCTGTGGTGGGACGACAGTCGCCGGCCGGAGCCGCGCGCTGCCCTGCTGGGCGACCTCGACGTCGACCTTGCTGTCGTCGGTGCAGGGTTCACAGGGCTGTGGGCAGCGCTGCTTGCGCTGGAAGAGGATCCGGGGCGCCATGTCGTCGTGCTCGAAGGCGAGAGAGTGGGTTGGGCCGCGACCGGTCGGAACGGTGGATTTTGTGCCGCGAGCCTGACCCACGGGGTGGGCAACGGCCTGGCCCGATGGCCCGGTGAGATGCCGCTGCTGCAGCGCCTCGGTGTGGCCAACCTCGACGCGATCGAGGCCACGATCCGCGCGCATGGCATCGACTGTGACTTCGAACGCACCGGAGAGCTTGATGTCGCCGTCGAGCCGTGGCAGCTCGCGGATCTGCGCGCGCTTCACCAGACGATGCACGATCTGGGCGAGGAGACCGAGCTGTTGACCGCTGCCCAGACCAGCGCGCTGGTCACATCACCGACCTACCTGGGCGGGTTGCTGGATCGGCATGGCGTGGCGATGGTCAACCCTGCCCGGCTGGCATGGGGTCTGGCCGACGCGGTCGAGGGCGCTGGCGGCCGGATCCATGAGGCAACGAGGGTGCAGCGGCTGCGGAGGTCGGGTGATCGTGTCGCCCTGACCACAGCGGCCGGTACGGTCCGCGCCCGCCAGGTGGTGCTGGCCACGAACGTCTTCCCCTCGCCGCTGCGACGAGCTCGCCCCTACGTCGTCCCGGTATGGGATCACGTCATAGCAACCGAGCCGTTGAGCCCCAGCCAGCGCGAGTCCCTTGGCTGGCAGGGCCGATCGGGCGTCGGTGACAGCGGCAACCAGTTCCACTACTACCGCCTGACCGCAGACAACCGGCTCGTCTTCGGCGGCTACGACGCGCTCTACTACTACGGCTCCGACCTGTCCGCACGACGTCAGCGCCGACCCGAGACCGAGCAACGGCTGTATCACCACATGCTCGCGACCTTCCCGGGCCTGCGAGGGGTGCGGATCACGCATACGTGGGGTGGCGCCATCGACACGTCGACCCGGTTCAGCGCCTCGTGGCAGCAGGCATTCGGGGGCAACGCCGTCTCCGTCCTGGGATACACAGGTCTGGGTGTCGGGGCGTCACGGTTCGGTGCTCAGGTCTGTCTGGACCTCTTGGCCGGCCGGGACAACGAGCGCACCCGGCTGGAGATGGTACGCCGGCGCCCGCTGCCCTGGCCGCCGGAACCATTGCGCTGGTTGGGGATTCAGATGACGAAGCGCAGCATCGCCCATGCCGATGCACACGGTGGGCGGCGCGACATCTGGCTACGACTGTTGGACAGGTTTGGTCTTGGCTTCGACTCCTGAGCCGGCTCTTTCACCCGTTCCGTTCGCTCAGCAACACCTCAAAAAAGGGAGTTCCACCATGCGTATCCTCGTCGTCGGTTCGGGTGGTGTGGGCGATGCGTTCGCCCGCATCGCAGTTCAACGAGACTTCTTCGAGCTCCTGGTCATGTCCGACTTCGACGAGGCAAGAGCGTCGGCAACGGTTGCCGCGGCCACGGCTCGAAGGCAGGGCGAGGGACGCCTGGTCGCCGCGAAGGTCGACGCATCATCGAGTGAGTCGGTGGCCGCGCTGGTTCGTGAGCACTCGGTCACTCACGTTCTCAACGCGGTGGACCCGCGCTTCGTCATGTCGGTGTTCGAGGGCGCCCGCGCTGCTGGTGCCGACTACCTCGACATGGCCATGAGTCTGTCCAAGCCCCACCCCGAGCGGCCGTATGCCGAGCCCGGTCTCAAGCTGGGGGACGACCAGCTCGCAGCGACGCAGGAGTGGGAGGACGCCGGCCGTCTCGCGCTGGTCGGGATCGGGGTCGAGCCCGGGCTGTCCGACGTCTTCGCGCGGTACGCCGCCGATCACCTGTTCAGTGAGATTGTGGAGCTCGGGACCCGCGACGGCGCCAATCTGGTGGTCCGCAATGAGCAGGGTGAGGAGATCTTCGCCCCGAGCTTCTCGATCTGGACCACGATCGAGGAGTGCCTCAACCCCCCGGTCGTGTGGGAAAAGGGCAAAGGCTGGTTCACCACACCACCGTTCAGCGAGCCTGAGATGTTCGACTTCCCGGAGGGCATTGGCCCGGTCGAGTGCGTGAACGTCGAACATGAGGAGGTCCTGCTCATGCCGCGATGGGTCGATGCCCAGCGCGTGACCTTCAAATACGGTCTCGGCGACGACTTCATCGGGGTGCTCAAGACGCTGCACGCGATCGGCCTCGACCGCACCGACAAGGTGACGGTCGGCGGCGTACAGGTCTCTCCTCGGGACGTGGTCGCCGCCTGCCTGCCCGATCCCTCCACGATCGGCCCGCGGATGACCGGCAAGACCTGCGCCGGGCTATGGGTGACCGGCACCGGCAAGGACGGCCGGCCACGCGAGGTCTACCTCTACCACGTGGTCGACAACGAGTGGGCGATGCGCGAGTACGGCGTCCAGTGTGTGGTGTGGCAGACGGCGCTCAATCCGGCTGTGGCACTTGAGCTTCTGGCGACCGGCGTGTGGCAGGGCGTCGGTGTGCGCGGGCCGGAGTCATTCGACGCAGTGCCGTTCCTCGACCTGCTCAAGGCACCCCAGCCTGGTGGCTACGGCTCGGCGTGGGGCATTGAGGACCGCTTATCAGGATCAGCGCAGTTAGGGTCGTAGCCATGACTCGATACGGCCCGCAGTTCGGACCAGACGTCACGTTCCTGGGGGTCCCGCGTTGCGACCTCGACGAGCCTGGGACGTATGCCGACGCGGATGTCGTGATCCTCGGGGCGCCCTTCGACGGCGGCACCTCCCACCGCCCGGGCGCGCGGTTCGGCCCGATGGCGATCCGGACGACCGACTACCTCCCACATGACGGCTCGCGCCCGAGCCTGGCGCTGCGCACAGACGGTCTGGTCGACCTCACAGTGGTGGATGCGGGCGACGTCGAGATGTACTCAGGCGACATCGAGAAGGCCCTGCCCGCACTCGAGGCGGCCGTTGAGAAGGTGACCCGTGCGGGCGCCATACCGGTCATCCTCGGTGGTGATCACTCGATAGCCTTTCCCGACGCCAAGGGAGTGGCCAACGTGCTCGGGCACGGCCGCGTCTCGATGCTTCACTTCGATGCCCATGCCGACACCGGCGACATCGAGTTCGGTTCTCTCTGGGGCCACGGTCAGCCGATGCGCCGGCTGATCGAGTCAGGAGCCTTGCGCGGCGACCGGTTCCTGCAGATCGGGTTGCGTGGCTACTGGCCGCCTCCGGACACGCTTGACTGGATGGCCGGCGAGGGGATGCGTTCGTATGAGATGACGGAGATCGGTCGCCGCGGGCTGCAGGAGTGCCTCACCGAGGCCTTTGTCATCGCGATGGACCACTGTGACGGCGTGTTCCTCTCGGTCGATATCGACGTCTGTGATCCTGGTCATGCGCCGGGCACCGGCACACCTGAGCCGGGCGGACTGTCTGCTCGCGAGCTGCTCGACTCGGTGCGGCGGATCTGCCTCGAACTGCCTGTCGTGGGGGTCGACATCGTCGAGGTAAGCCCCCCCTATGACCATGCGGATATCACCGCGGCGCTGGCCAATCGTGTTGTGCTGGAGGCGCTTTCGGCAATCGCACGTCGCCGTCGTGACGCTCTGGACGGCACCACCTGGGACCCCACCCAGCCCTTGCTCGGCGGTCGCTGACCTTAGAGCGGTCTGGACGCTCCGACGCGCCGGAGTCGAAGGTCCGGATACCTTGTCGGGCACCCTGTCGTCGTGCTGCAATCGGTCATGAGCACTGAGCGGCTTCAGACGGTGGACCGCGGCGTGGACAAGGTGGACCTCGAGTTTCAGAAGGCCGTCTCGCAGGGAAGGTTCGACCCGGACGGTGGGCGGGTCCAGGAAGAGCTGATCGACGACCGGATCTTCGTCGAGTAGCCTTACTGACCAACGGCGTTGGCCATCCGGAAGACCCACGGCAACGCCATCTCTCCTGCGGAATACCTCCTGGGTGGGACGAGGATCAGCCGTTCGGTCGGATCTTGGTGAATCGCTGCCCTCGTGCCTGTCTTCGTGCTGAAATAGACCATGACAGTGCTGGAACCGACGAGGGCCACGGGTGTGACGGCGGGGCGGGTGCAGTCTCTGAGCAGCTTCTTGGAGGAGACCGACGGCCGCCTGAAGGCTGGTGAAGTTGCCGGATCCAAGGTCTGGCCGTCCGGCTTCCTTACCTTGGACCAGGCGCTCACCGGCGGCTTCCGCTCGGATGAGCTAGTGATTCTGGGTGGACCACAGGGCCTGGGAAAGACCACGTTTGCGCTCCAGGTCATGCGGAACCTGGTCGCGTCCGGCCACAGCGCGGTCTACTTCTCGTTCGAGCACGACAATCACACTCTGCTCGAGCGGCTGATCGCCATGGAGGCGGCCGAGATCGCGGGCCTCGCAGCGATTCCGCTGCACGCAGTCCGTCTGGCGTTCGAGGCGCGACACCGCTCGGAACAGACGTTGGAGTCTCGGTTCGCAGGCACCGAGGGCGGGGCCGAGGCAGTTCGGGCGGTTCAGGAGTACTCTCCGCGGCTGCATATGCACCGTTCCAAGGGGTCCGATACCGACGTGTACGCGATGCGCCAGGTGGTCGAGACCATCTTCTCGGAGACTGGGCAGATGCCGTTCGTGGTCGTGGACTACCTGCAGAAGGTCTATGTCCCCGGTGCGGCCCATCTGTTGGAGGACGAGCGGGTCACCCTGGTCGTCGAGGCGCTCAAGGATCTGGCGCTGGATATGTCCATCCCCGTGCTGGCGATAGTGGCGGCCGACAAGAGCGGGCTTGCCACCGGCAAACGGATGAGGGTCCAGGACCTGCGCGGTTCATCCGCCCTTGCGTACGAGCCCGATATTGTGCTCATCCTCAATGACAAGTACGACGTGGTGGCCCGTCACCACCTGATGTACAACCTAGCCAACGCCGGTCGCTTCCGGCGGTGGGTCATCATGACCATCGAGAAGAACCGCAGCGGCGCCGACAAGGTGGACCTCGAGTTCCGGAAGCGCTTCGAACAGGCCAGGTTCGAGCCCGGCGGCGGATACGTCGAAGAAGAGCTCGTCGACGAGCGGATCTTCGTCGAGTAGTCGCTCAACCTGACCTTGCGCAACCACTGACGGCGCCGCCCGAGTTCGTGCTGAAATGAGGCATGACCATTCTGGAGCCCAAAGCGACCACAGAGCGACTGCAGTCGCTGCGCAGTGTTCTGGAGGAGACCAACAGCCTGCTGAGCATGGAGGGGGATGTCGGAGCCAGGGTCTGGCCGTCCGGGTTCCGAGTCTTGGACGTCTTGTTGAACGGCGGGTTTCGTGCGGGTGAGCTGGTGCTTCTGGGCGCCGGGCCGGGTCTGGGCAAGACCACCTTCGCGTTGCAGGTGGCTCGCAACCTCGCCAAATCCGGCAAGAGCGTCGTCTACTTCTCGTTCGAGCACGACAACCACTCTTTGCTCGAACGGCTGATCGTCCTGGAGGCCGCCGAGATCGTGGGTTCCGACGCGGTTCGGCTGCCCGAGGTCCGAAAAGCCTTCAGCGTGTCACCGGGCGCAGATCGGATGATGATGGAGGGACGACTCTTCGGCACCGAGGGAGGTGTCGAGGCGGTGGAGTCAATGCAGGGCTACTGCGACCGACTGCACCTGCACCGTTCCAGCGGAGCCGAAACCAACGTCGAGGTCATGAGACGGACCATTGAGGCGATCCGCGAGAGCACGGGCCAGACGCCGTTTGTGATCGTCGACTACCTGCAGAAAGTTGCCGCGGAACCGCCTACGGTGGGGCGTCGCCAGACCGCTCAGCTGTCTGAGGAGGACCGGATCACCGAGGCGGTCGAGGGGCTCAAAGACATGGCGCTGGACCTGGCTGTCTCTGTTCTCGCCCTCGTGGCGGTGGACAAGAGCGGCCTGGCCG
Source organism: Actinomycetales bacterium (assembly GCA_038249115.1). Lineage (GTDB taxonomy): Bacteria > Actinomycetota > Actinomycetes > Actinomycetales > Dermatophilaceae > UBA4719. Next base: position 11,815 of record JBBRWQ010000025.1, on the reverse strand, counting down.
CCAAGCGGACGAGGATCCAGGATCTGCGCGGATCGTCGGCTCTTGCCCACGAGGCGGACGTCGTGCTCATCCTCAACAACAAGTTCGATGTCGTGGCCCGGCACCACCTGATGTTCAACACGGCCAATGCCGAGCAGTTCCACCATTGGGTGGTCATGAGCATCGAGAAGAACCGCAACGGCGTGGACCAGCTGGATCTCGAGTTCCGAAAGCACTTTGAGAACAACAGGTTTGACACAGACGGTGGACGTGTGGCGGAAGAGCTGGTCGACGACCGGATCAACCTCCAATAGGGGCCCGATGTGGTCGCGCGGCCCGCGCAGACGGACATTGACCGACAATGGTGACGTGACCTCACCGCGCAGCATCGTCATCCTGGGATCGACCGGCTCGATCGGCACCCAGGCTCTCGAGGTGGTTGTGGCCAACCCTGAGCGGTTCCAGGTGACGGCCATCAGCGCCGGCGGCGGAAACCTCGACCTGTTGGCCCGTCAGGCGGTCGCCCTCGGTGTCCAGAGCGTCGGAGTGGCCCGTGGGGAGCGTGACGTCATCGTGGCGGCCATCCACCAGATGGCGGTTGAGGCCGGCCGTCAGGGGTTCACGCCTCACATTCTCTGCGGGGAAGAGGCCAGCACAGAGCTGGCCGCCGGTGGAGCAGATGTCGTCCTCAATGGCATCACCGGTTCGATCGGTCTGCGACCCACGTTGGCAGCTCTCAAGGCCGGAAGCACCCTTGCCCTCGCCAACAAGGAGTCCTTGATCGTCGGAGGCGCTTTGGTCACGGCCGCCGCCGGGCCCGGGCAGATCGTCCCCGTCGACAGTGAGCACAGCGCCATCGCCCAGTGTCTGCGCGGCGGGTCCGCCTCCGAGGTGCGCAAGCTGGTGGTCACGGCAAGCGGCGGACCGTTCCGGGGACGGAGCCGGACCGAGCTCGAGTCGGTCACGCCCGAGCAAGCGCTGGCCCATCCCAACTTCACCATGGGCCCGGTTGTCACCACCAACTCGGCGACGCTGGTCAACAAGGGACTCGAGGTCATCGAGGCACACCTGTTGTTCGACATCCCGTTCGACCGGATCGAGGTCGTGGTCCATCCGCAGCAGATGATCCACTCGATGGTTGAGTTCATTGACGGGTCCACGATGGCGCAGGTCGGCCCTCCGAGCATGTTTATCCCCATCGCCCTGGGGCTCGCCTGGCCCGACCGGGTTCCTGATGCCGGACCGTCGGTCGACTGGACGAAGGCCTCCACGTGGGAGTTCTTCCCCCTGGACGTGGACGCCTTCCCCGCCGTCGCGCTGGCACGACGGGCCGGGGCGGCCGGGTCGTGCTTCCCTGCGGTCTTCAACGCGGCCAACGAAGAGTGCGTTGAGGCCTTCCTGACCGGGAAGATCCGTTTCGTCGACATTGTCGACACGGTCGCACGGGTCGTCGACGATTGGGGCGCCCACCCTGAGAACGATTCGCTGCCGCTGGACGTTGAAACCGTATTGCGCTCTGAGACGTGGGCGCGAAAGCGCGCCCATCAGGTTCTGGGCCTGGCCGAAAGTGAGACGCTGGTTCTGTGATGTATTTCCTCGGCGTTCTGTTCATCGCCCTCGGTATCAGCGTCTCCATCGCGCTGCATGAGGTCGGCCACCTCGTCTGGGCCAAGAAGTTCGGCGTGAAGGTCACCCAGTACATGGTCGGCTTCGGCCCCACCGTCTGGTCGCGTCAAAGGGGCGAGACCGAGTACGGCCTCAAGGCGATCCCGCTGGGCGGCTACATCCGGATGATCGGCATGTTCCCTCCCAAGCCGGGCGCCGACCCGTCGATCTTGCGTGGCTCGAGCACTGGCCGTTTCTCGCAGCTGATGGACCAGGCGCGCGACGAGTCGATGGAGCAGGTCAAACCCGGCGACGAGAACCGGGTGTTCTACAAGCTGTCGACGCCCAAGAAGCTCGTGGTCATGCTCGGTGGCCCGACTATGAACCTGATCATCGCGACAGTCCTGCTCGGCGGCATCTTCACCCTTTATGGCATCGGCCAGATCACCGCTCGGGTCAGCGCCGTGTCCCAGTGTGTCCAGACCGTCCCGGCCAACGGCACAGCCTCCCCGACCTGTTCGCCGTCGGACCCTCAGGCGCCGGCCAACCTCGCGGGCATCCGCCCCGGCGACAGGATCATCTCCCTTGCCGGCCAGCCGGTCAGCAACTGGGAGGACGTCCGCGCACTGGTCCGGCCCAACGGTGGCCGCGAGATCAAGGTCGTCGTGGAGCGAGACGCCAAGCAACTGGCCCTGACAGCGACCCCGATCCTCACCGACGTCCCCCGGTACGACGCGCAAGGCAACCTGGCCGTCGGTCCTGACGGCAAGGCACTCACCGATCGCGTTGGCTTCATGGGCTTTTCACCCAGCGCAGAGATCGTCAAACAGCCGGTCGCCGCCGTTCCCGCGCTGATCGGCGACCAGCTCACCCGAACCGCCGGAGTCGTGCTCAGGATCCCGCAGAAGATGGCGGGCATCGCCAAGGCGGCCTTCAGCGGCGGCGTGCGTGACCCGAACGGTCCGATGTCCGTGGTCGGTGTCGGGCGGGTCGCCGGCGAGGTCGCAGACGGGCAGCTTCCGGGAGTAGCGGAGTCGGGGGCCTCCAAGTTCGTCATCCTGCTCAGCCTGATCGGGTCCCTGAACATTGCCCTGTTCGTGTTCAACCTCATCCCGCTGCTGCCACTGGACGGCGGACATGCAGCGGGCGCTCTGTGGGAGGGACTCAAGCGGCAGCTCGCCAGGTTGCGCGGCCGGCCCAACCCGGGCTACGTCGACGTCGCCAAGGCGCTCCCGGTGGCCTATGCGGTGTCGGTCGCGCTGATCGGCATGTCTGTCCTGCTGATCTATGCCGACGTCGTCAACCCGATCAAGATCGGCGGCTGACCAACCCTATGGGTTTGGCTGTGAGAGATACTGGCGCCATGTCGGTTTCTCTTGGTATGCCGCAGCTGCCGCCTCCCGTTGTCACAGCCCGGCGGAAGTCCCGCAAGATCAAGGTCGGCACGGTGGACGTCGGTGGCGATGCCCCGATCTCGGTGCAGTCGATGTGTACGACCCCGACAACTGACGTCAACGCGACGCTGCAGCAGATCGCCGAGCTGACCGCGACCGGGTGCGACATCGTGCGGGTGGCCTGCCCCACGCAGGAGGACGCCGACGCCCTGGCCGAGATCGCCAAGAAAAGCCAGATCCCGGTCATTGCCGACATTCACTTCCAGCCCAAGTACGTCTTCGCTGCGATCGACGCCGGCTGCGCCGCGGTCCGGGTGAACCCGGGCAACATCCGCAAGTTCGACAACCAGGTCAAACAGATCGCCCAGGCCGCCAAGGACTCTGGCGTCTCCATCCGGATCGGCGTCAATGCCGGCTCGCTGGACCCGCGCATCATGGCCAAGTACGGCAAGGCCACGGCTGAAGCTCTGGTCGAGTCGGCGGTGTGGGAGGCGGGTCTGTTCGAGGAGCATGACTTCCACGACTTCAAGATCTCGGTCAAGCACAACGACCCCGTCGTGATGATCAAGGCCTATGAGCTGCTGGCCGCTCGTGGTGACTGGCCGCTGCATCTCGGCGTCACGGAGGCCGGCCCTGCGTTCCAGGGGACGATCAAGTCCTCGGTGGCGTTCGGAGCGTTGCTGGCAAAGGGTATTGGCGACACCATCCGCGTCTCCCTGTCGGCCCCGCCGGTCGAGGAGGTCAAGGTCGGCAACCAGATCCTGCAGTCGCTGAACCTGCGGCCGCGCAAGCTTGAGATCGTCTCCTGTCCCTCGTGTGGCCGGGCCCAGGTCGACGTCTACACCCTGGCGGAGCAGGTGACGGCGGGGCTGGAGGGCCTCGAGGTGCCATTGCGTGTTGCCGTCATGGGCTGCGTCGTGAACGGTCCGGGTGAGGCCCGTGAGGCCGACCTCGGTGTCGCGTCCGGCAACGGCAAGGGCCAGATCTTCGTCAGGGGCGAGATCATCAAGACCGTGCCCGAGTCCCAGATCGTCGAGACGCTGATCGAAGAGGCCATGCGGCTCGCCGAGGAGATGGGCGAGCCGGTGGACGGCGAGGGAAAGTCGGCCGGCCCCGTCGTCACCGTCAGCTGAGCCGTCTTGCCGACCACAGATGTCACGCAGCCTTATCCCACGAGGCGGGCGGGCTGGCGCCGGTGAGGGCGTGAGCTCGAACCTGCTCAGCATTGGCGCGGCGAAGCCCGTGGTGGTCGACAGCGACGCCGGCGCAGGGCAGGCTGGAGGCGTGCTCCGCACCCGAAGCCCCGTTCGTACCCTGACCCACGCCGACCGTGACGAGGCGCTGGACGTGTGTGCGCGCGATACCCGCACGAATGTCTTTGTAGCTGCGCGCATCCTCGAGGGCGCGCTCGTGACCTCTCCCAATGCCTTGCTGGGCTACTCGGACGGGTCGGGTCTGCAGGCGATCTGCTGGGCCTCGGCCAACCTGGTCCCGGTCGGGTGCGACGTGCAGGCGCTCGAGGCTTTCGCGACCAAGCTCGACCGATGGCGGCGCCACTGCTCATCGCTGTTCGGACCCGCGGACATGGTGCTTCCGTTGTGGGACGACCTGAGGCCTACGTGGGGGAGGCCGCGCGCGGTTCGCAGGCGACAGCCGCTGATGGCCATAGCCAGCCCTCCGGAGCCGGGCGTGCAGTGCGACTCCGAGGTCCGGCGGGCGCGATTCGGCGAGGTGGACCGGGTTGTGCCGGCCGCCGCCGCCATGTTCACCGAAGAGATCGGCTACCCGCCCTACACAGGCTCAGGGCAGGTCTACCGGCAAAGCGTCGCGGCCCTGATCAGGGCGGGCCACACCTTCGTTCGGATGGTCGACGGTGAGGTCATGTTCAAGGCCGATGTCGGCTCGGTGGCCCTGGGCGTTGCTCAGATCCAGGGGGTCTGGGTGGCACCTCGGTGGCGTGGCCAGGGATTCGCCGCGCCCGCCATGGCCTCGGTTGTCGAGCAGGTGCGAGCCGAGATCGCACCAGTGGCGACGCTCTACGTCAATGACTTCAACATGCCCGCGCGCGCCACATATGCGCGCGTGGGGTTCACCGAGATCGGGAGCTTTGCCACCGTCTTGTTGTGAGACGGTAGTCATGTGACGACATTGACGAAGGATCTTCAGGGACTGGTCGTGCTGTTCGCCACCTCTGGCATCCTGCACCTGGTCCGACCCCAGATCTTCGAGTCGATCGTGCCGCGCCAGCTACCGGAACGCCGGGCCCTCGTCTATGCCTCCGGGGTCGCCGAGCTCGCCTGCGCGGTTGGTCTCGCTCACCCACGAACACGCAAGACGGCCGGATGGGCCAGCGCTGCCGTACTCGTCGCCGTCTTCCCGGGCAATGTGCAGATGGCGCTGACCGAGAGCAAGCGGGCCGGCGCCGGGACCGGCAGCCGAGCGAAGCAGGTGGCCACGCTCGCCCGGCTCCCGCTGCAGATTCCCTTGGTCCGAACGGCGCTCAAGGCTACCGGACGCATCTGACCCGAAACTGGCGTGAGCCCTTTGGTCTCCTGCCGATATCCTCACGTGGTCCGGTGCGCCAACACCTGGACTTCATCTGACCCGACCTAGGAGCTTCCGTGTCAACGCCGGCCATGCGCATGACCACCCTGTTCCTGCGAACCCTGCGCGATGACCCGTCCGATGCCGAGCTGCCGAGCCACCGGCTCCTGGTCCGGGCCGGCTACATCCGCCGCGTCGCCCCCGGCATCTACACCTGGCTGCCCCTCGGCCTGAAGGTGCTGCGCAACGTCGAGCGCATCGTGCGCGAGGAGATGGACGCCATCGGCGCCCAGGAGCTGAGCTTCCCGGCGCTGCTGCCCAGGGAGCCCTTCGAGGCCACCGGACGCTGGGCGGAGTACGGCGAGAACATCTTCCGGCTCAAGGACCGCAAGGGCGCTGACTACCTGCTCGGCCCGACCCACGAAGAGATGTTCACGCTGACGGTCAAGGACCTCTACGGCTCCTACAAGGACCTGCCGCTGTCGATCTACCAGATCCAGCTCAAGTATCGCGACGAGGCACGTCCGCGCGCCGGTCTGCTGCGCGGTCGCGAGTTCATCATGAAGGACTCCTACTCCTTCGACGTGGACGATGCCGGCCTGCAGGCCTCCTATGACGCGCACCGCGGCGCCTACGTCAAGATGTTCGACCGCCTGGGCTTCGGCTACGTCATCGTCAAGGCGATGTCGGGGGCGATGGGTGGGTCGGCGTCCGAGGAGTTTCTCGCGACGGCCGAGCACGGTGAAGACACCTATGTGCGCTGCACCTCGTGTGACTACGCCGCCAACGTCGAGGCCGTTCAGGTGCCGGTGCCGCCCGTCATTCCGTATGGCGGGCTGCCGGCGGCCCATGCCGAGGACACTCCCGACACCCCGACGATCCAGACTCTGGTGGACCACCTCAACGCGACCTTCCCTCGTGCGGGCCGCCCCTGGCAGGCCGGTGACACCCTCAAGAACGTTCTCGTGATGCTGGTCCACCCGGACGGACGCCGCGAGCCGCTGGCCATCGGCGTTCCCGGTGACCGTGAGATCGATGAGAAGCGTCTGGGTGCCCAGGTCGAGCCCGCCGAGCTCGAGGCGTTCGACGAGGCTGACTTCGCCACGAACCCCGCGCTCGTCAAGGGCTATATCGGCCCCGAGGTGCTCGGCGCGCACGCAACGTCCGCGATCAGGTTCGTTCTCGATCCCCGCGTCGTCGAGGGCACCAGCTGGGTCACCGGAGCAAACGTCCAGGGCCGGCACGTCATCGACCTGGTTGCCGGGCGAGACTTCACGGCCGACGGCACGATCGAGGCCGCCGAGGTTCGCGACGGTGACGAGTGCCCCAGCTGCGGGCACCCTCTGGAAACAGCCCGGGGCATCGAGATGGGCCACATCTTCCAGCTCGGACGTAAGTATGCCGAGGCGCTTGGCCTGAAGGTCCTGGACCAGAACGGCAAGCTCGTGACGGTGACCATGGGCTCCTACGGTGTCGGCGTCAGTCGAGCGGTCGCCGCTGTGGCCGAGGGCTGTCATGACGATCTGGGTCTGGTCTGGCCGCGGGCGGTTGCGCCTGCCGACGTCCACGTGGTCGCGACCGGCAAGGCCGAAGAGGTCTTTGCCAAGGCGGCTGAGGTCACCGATGCCCTCGCTGCACAAGGTGTTTCGGTCATCTATGACGACCGCCGCAAGGTCTCGCCCGGTGTCAAGTTCAAGGATGCCGAGCTGATTGGCGTGCCGACCATCGTGATCGTCGGCAAGGGCCTTGAGGCCGGAACGATCGAGATCAAGGATCGTGCGACCGGTGATCGACGCGAGGTGCCGGTCGACCAGATCGTCGACGCGGTCGTGGCCGAGGTGCGTCCGTCTGACGTGCGCGTGTCCGGGGTGCGAGGCGCAGTGACCTGATGGGTCGGTCCGTGCCACGGCTACGTGCGGTCATCTTCGACTGGGGCGGCACACTCACGCCCTGGCACACCTTTGACCTGGCGGAGCAGTGGACGGCCTACGCACGAGTCGTTCACCGTGGCGATGGTCGTGCGAGCGACGATCTCGCGGCCCGCATCCTCGCGGCTGAGGAGGCGGCCTGGTGTCGGGCGCGCACCGGTCAGGGCAGTGCGCACATCGATGACCTGTTGCGCGAGGTGGGGGTCGACCTGGCTGATGCCGTGCACGTGGCTGCCCTGGCGGCATACCGGCAGTTCTGGGAGCCGCACACGATCACCGACCAGCAGGTGCGTCCGGTCTGGGAAGGGTTGCGCGAGAGGGGGATTCGCGTCGGCGTCCTCTCAAACACAATCTGGTCGGGGGACTACCACCGTGGGCTCTTCGAGCGCGACGGGGTCCTCGACCTGATCGACGCCGACGTCTATTCGAGCGAGATCGCCTGGACTAAGCCGCACCCCAAAGCGTTCCACGCATCGGCTGCGGCGCTCGGGGTCGAGCCGTCCGAGGCTGCCTATGTGGGGGATCGACCCTTCGAGGACGTTCACGGAAGCCAACTGGCCGGGATGCGCTCCATCTGGGTACCGCACTCGGAAATCCCCCTGGCACAACAGGTTTCCGTCGATGTCACTCCTGATGGCGTTGCCCACGAGCTGCTCGATGTCCTCGATATCGTGGACGGTTGGCAGTCGCGGTGAACGACCCTTCGGTCACCACGCTCGCGTTGATGGTTCTGGCCGCTCTCTGCGCGGGGTGGGTCGACGCGGTGGTCGGCGGTGGCGGGCTGATCCAGCTGCCGGCGCTGTTGCTCGGATTCCCGCAGGCGGCTCCGGTCCAAATCCTGGCGACTAACAAGCTTGGCTCGATCTGCGGCACATCGGTCAGCGCGGTGACCTACTACCGCCGGGTCAGACCAGACCTGAGGACCGCGATCCCGTTGGCGTTGCTGGCGTTTGGCGGTTCACTGATCGGTGCCCTGCTGGCGTCGCACATCCCGAAGGCTGCCTTCAACCCACTCATCCTGGTGGTGCTGATCGGAGTGGGGGCCTACACCCTGCTGAAGCCGGGAGTCGGTCTTGCGACCGCCCTGCGCTTCTCGGGTCGACGACACATGCTGGCCGCGACCGGGGTCGGCTTCATGATCGGCATGTATGACGGCGCGCTCGGCCCCGGCACCGGCTCTTTCCTGGTGTTCGCTCTGGTGGGGCTGCTCGGTTATGCGTTCCTGGAAGCCAGCGCCAAGGCCAAGATCGCCAACGTCGCCACCAACCTGGCGGCGCTGGTCATCTTCATTCCGGCAGGCGCGGTGATGTGGAAGGTCGGGCTGCTCATGGGCCTGGGCAACCTGGTGGGCGGGTACGTCGGCGCCCGCACGGCGGTCGCCAAGGGCTCAGGGTTCGTTCGCGGCGTCCTGGTCGTCGTGGTGGGTGCGTTCATCATCAAGATCGGTCTGGACGTGATCAAGCAGTTCACCTGACACCACTTCACCCGAGAGGATCACACATGCCGAACCCACCCCTGCCGGACCACGTTGCCGCATTGGTCGCCAAGCCCAACCCCGCCGTGATCACGTCCAACCGCCCCGACGGCCAACCGGTGTCTGTGGCGACCTGGTACTTGCTCGAGGCCGATGGCCGGATCCTGGTCAACATGGACGAGAGCCGGCGGCGCCTGACCTATGTGCGGCAGGACCCACGGGTCAGCCTGACCGTGCTGGATGCGGACAGCTGGTACACCCACGTGAGCATGCAGGGCCGCGTCGTGGAAATGTATGACGACCCCGATCTGGTCGACATCGACCGGCTCTCGAACCACTACGGGGCCGGTGCGTACAGCAACCGGACCAACAAGCGGGTCAGCGCCCTGATAGAGATCGAGCGCTGGCACGGCTGGGGCGTGGCCAAGAACCCGGTGTGACCGGGTCGTCGTCGCTCTGGATCCGCCGCGTCGGCGCACGGTTTGGTCAGCGGCGCTGTTCCAGGGCTGAGGCCAGTTGCTCGGGGGACGTCACCGGGCGGTCGCAGACAAAGCCACGACACACGTATGCCGCCGCACCGCCGTCTATCAGCGCCCTGTCGGCGAGGAGTGGGATCCCTGGCGAGTCAGGCGATCCGTGCACCAGGACCAGACCGGGGGAGGCGCTGCGCCGAGCGATGCTGACCAGCGTTTGTGCCTGGTCCCCAGCTCCGACGATGGCGACCTGGAGCGGGCCAGCCGCCATGGCTTCGGCCACGGCCAGCGACCAACCGGCAAACCGAGGGTCTCGGGCAGCAAGACCTGCGGCCGCGGCGACGGCATCATCGGCTGCTGTCCGGTGCCTGGTTGACCCGGTGAGTGCCGAGTAGGTCAGCAGGGCGCCGGCAAGAGCGGCGTGGCCGGACGGCTCGGCGTTGTCGGCCGCACTGCGCGGTCTGGTGAAGAGCTGTTCGGCGTCGTCCGCGGTGTCGAAGAAACCACCCTCGCCGTCCGCGAAGTGGTTCAGCGCCGTCTCCAGCAGACTGCCTGCAGCAGTGAGCCACTGTTGATCCCCGGTGGCCTGGTGCAGGCTGAGCAGGCCCTCGGCCAGGTTGCCGTAGTCATCGGCGACTCCCATCGCAGTTCCGACCGCTCCGGCCCGCGACGCCCGACGCAGCCTGCCGTCAACCAGGTGGGAGCTGACGAGGAACTGCGCACACGTTGCTGCAGCCTCCAGATAGCCCGAGTCCTCAAGCAGAACACCGGCTTCGCTGAGCGCCGCAATGGCCAGACCGTTCCAGCTGGTGACCACCTTGTCGTCTCTCGCTGGCTGTGGACGAAGGTCGCGTGCGCCCAGCAAACGGGCGCGGGCGCCCTCCCACCACCGTGCGTCGTCTGGCTCCGTGCGCATCTGCAGGGTCGACAGTCCATCCTCGAATGTCCCAGCCTCGGTGACCTCGAGCAGCAGGGCTGCCCGGCGGCCGTCGTCATCGCCAAGCACCTCCACCAGCTGTAGCGGGGTCCAGGCGTACGTGAGTCCCTCCACTCCCTCGGCGTCGGCGTCGAGAGCCGACGCGAAGCCGCTGTCGGCAGTGCCGAGATCACGCAGGATGAAGTCCGCGGTCTGGCGTGAGATCCGTTCAGCGAGAGGTGATTGCGTCGCGCGCCACAGATGCAGGTACACACGCAACAGCTGGGCGTTGTCGTAGAGCATCTTCTCGAAGTGGGGGACCACCCAGCCTGCGTCGACCGAGTAGCGCGCAAAGCCACCGGCGAGCTGGTCGTACATCCCGCCGCGGGCCATCGCCACGCAGGTGCCGTCGACCATGGACCGCGCGCGTTCCGAGCCGGTGCGTGCCCCATGGCGCAACAGGAACTCCAGGACCATCGACGGTGGAAACTTCGGCGCCCCACCGAAACCGCCCTGCTGCCAGTCGTATCCGCTGGAGAGCCGCTCTTCGGCCTGTCCGAGCTCGACCGCCCCCAAGGGCGCACCGGCCCCGACGGTGGTCCCTGCCTGCAATGCGTCGACGATGCGTGAGCCACTGGCGACGACCTCCTCGCGCCGACTGCTCCAGGCGTCGGCGACACCTGCGAGAAGCTGCAGGAACGAGGTCTTGGGGTAGTACGTGCCGCAGAAGAAGGGCTCGGCCGCGGGAGTCAGGAAGCAGGTCATGGGCCATCCGCCGTGCCCGGTCATCGCCGTGGTGGCAGACATGTAGATCGCGTCGATGTCCGGACGTTCCTCGCGGTCGACCTTGATGGCGACGAAGCCGGCGTTGATGGCTGCAGCCACCTCTGCGTCCTCGAATGACTCGTGTGCCATCACGTGACACCAGTGGCACGCGGAATAGCCGATGGACAGCAGAATGGGGACGTCTCGTGCGAGCGCCTCGGCGAACGCCTCCGGGCCCCACTGCCACCAGTCGACCGGATTGTCTTTGTGCTGCAACAGATACGGGCTCGTGGAGGACGCAAGTTGGTTCGCCATCGAGGCAGCCTACTGTCGCTGGGCCACGGATACTTCTTGCTGGATCGTCCAAGGGGGTGGTTCAGCCAGCATTCGGAGGGGTCCGTGCCGCATCGTGCCGCATGTGACCACGGTCACAGAGAAGGGCATTGCCTCCACGTGGTGGCAAAGCACTGGTGCGCAGTTGACCGCCGGCGGCGTTCGGGTAGGGCCCATTGCGCTGGTCACCCACTGGCGGCGCCATCCCGGGGCCCGGACGGGAAACTCACTCTCGGAGGCTTTGGACTCGAATACTCTTGTGCTGCAATGATTTTCGTGGTGGATAAGAGGTGCGGTTGTCGGTCGGTTGGTCTATACTCGAACACATGATCGATAAGTTCTCGCAGGCTCTCACGCTGATGCGTGAGGCCTTCGCGGACGCCCAGGCCGGGGCGACGTTCATG
>JBBRWQ010000024.1:0-39552 GCA_038249115.1 Actinomycetales bacterium | reverse complement strand
GTATCCGTCAGCGTTGACATCCCCGACCAGACGCACGAGGTCGGCGCCCGGAATTTCCTGGAGGGCGCCCGGACGAGTCTCGAAGTCTCGTTTGCCGGTCCCCACGTAGAGGTTCAGGGTGCCGTTGGCCAGTGCCGGGTTGACCGCCAGCAGGTCCGCAACCCCGTCGCCGTTCCAGTCGGCACCGGTCGAGAGCTGGGTGAAGCCACCCCAGCCGGAACCCCACCGGGTGTAGCGCACGATACGACCGCTGGAGTCCGAGGAGGAGGTGCTCATGGCGCCACCGAGCCGCGCGAAGACGTCCGGGTAGGTGTCGCCGTCGAGGTCGGAGCCGCCGACCACCTGGGAGAACGTCCCCCAGCCCTTCGCCCAGAGCACGCCGCCCTGAATCGACCCGTCAGCCTTTCCGGCATACATGAGCAGTGCGCCATCGGACGTGCGCGTCGCCAACAGGTCGGGGATCTTGTCGCCGTTGAGGTCGCCGGCGGTGGTGATGGACTTGAGCCCGTTCCAGCCCCGCCCGATGATCCGCCCTGCGGTCACCGACCCTGCTCCGTCGCCAGGGTAGAAGATCAGGTCGCCGTTGGCCTTGGTCGTCAGGATGTCGTTCAGGCCGTCTCCGTTGCGGTCATGCGCGGCGATGAGACGGTTCATCACATTCCAGCCGTGGCCGCGGTAGAGCACACCGGCGAAGCCACCGCTGCCGTTTCCGAGATAGACCCGCAGCCGGTCACGGGCCGGGTCCTGGGCGATGATGTCGGCCTTGCCGTCTCCGTTGAGGTCCGGCGACAGGCTCGCGTTGCGCAGGACGTTCCAGCCGGTGCTGATCGCCACGGCGTTGGCCACGGGCTGTCGAGGAGCGCCGGCAAGCAGGGAGACAGGGCCGGTGATCTGCGTGCCGTCCGGGGTGGTGCTGTAGCTGAGTACGTCGGCGGCGCCGTTTCGGTCGACGTCCCTTTTGATGGCGCTGCGCGGCAGGACGCCGATGAGGGAAGCCGCACCTGCACGGATCTCGGCCACCTTGGCATAGAGATAACGGCCCGGACACGCAGTCTGGAATCCATCCCTGTGGCCCGAGATCCGTTGGAAGTACTTGTCATTCGCAAAGACTTTGCCGGTCGCGGGAATGCCGCTGAGGGAGAACTTCCAGGCGAAGATGTTCTTGAACGCGTTGGTCATGGCCTGCGGAACCGCGGCGACATCGAAGTTGCCGATGCCCGAGACGCCCATGGACCACGAGTTGTAGTTCATCGTCTGTGCACCGATGACCGCCTTGTCGGTCCCGCCGTATCGACCCTCCCAGGTGCGGCCGAAACGGTCGATCAGGAAGTTGTAGCCGATGTCGTTCCAGCCTTCGCCCTTGACGTGGTAGGCGTAGATGCCGCGGATCATTGCCGGCACCTGGCTCGCGGAGTACGAGTTGGAGCTGACGGTGTGGTGGACGAAGCCGAGCTGGACCTGTCCGTATGACGGGCCGGCGCGTCGCAGGCTCTCGTCCGCTCCCCACTGGGCCCGTGTGTAGATGTAGGGCTTGGCCGCTGCGGCTGACGCTGCGCCGGGTGCCGAGTCGGGCGACTGGACGGTGTCAGCGCCCGACGCACCCGGATCGACAACCTGGACCGTGGCCGCGGTGGGCGCCGACGGGTCGGTGGTGACGGAACGCACCTCGAACTTCGAGGCGCCGGTGACGACGTACGGGCTGGTCCCTGAGGCGGCTGCGGTGGCGGCGGCTGCGGTGGCGGCCTCTGCCGGGTCCGGGCCGTCGCCCTGGTCGGGGTCGAGCGTCTGCCACTGGCTCCACGTTGCGCCGGTCAGGGTGCGGATCTGGAACTGGTCCCCGGCGGTGACCGCGCCCTTCGGCCAGGTCACCCCCACAACGGCGAGACCACCGGGGACGTCCTGAACGGGCGTCACTGCCACGGAACGGGCGGTGTTGATCGGGTCGGGCGCTGCGAGCGTGCTCGGTGCTGACCTGGTGGCGTTGCTGGCCATGCGCATCGAGAACACAGAGGTCTTGACGAAGCCCACCTCATGGCGCTGGGCCTTGACCGGATGCGGTCTGACCTGCGAGGAGACCTGCGGGAGCCCCGTGATCATTGGCACCAAGCCGAGCACGCCCGCGAGGGCGAGCACCCGCCATACGTGCAGCCTGCGTCCGGCCCCGGCCTCTGCCCCCGTAGCAGCCTGGCCGGATTCTGAGCCGCCCCCTGCGTGCGTCGTCTTCGTCATGACACCCCTACGTTCGCTCACGAACAAGACCCTTTGAAACCCGTGCACCCGATCGGCTCAATTGCCCAATTCTGCCTCATGAGTCTCTTTCTTTCACACTCTTCCGGCAATCTCGTTCACACTCTTTCCCGCAATCGTTACCTCATTGCGCTGTGCCGCCGGCAAGAGCCGCCGACGTAGGCTGGGCCGCGTGAACCCAACCCCCTCAGTGCGCATCGGATCGCACACGATCAGCCGCGAACACCGCCCCTTTGTCATCGCCGAGATGTCGGGAAACCACAACGGCGACCTCGGGCGCGCGCTGGAGATCGTGGACGCTGTGGCGCAGACCGGCGCCCAGGCGCTGAAGATCCAGACGTACACGCCGGACACGATCACCATTGACGTCGACACCCCGGCCTTCCGCGTCACCGATGAGCACGAGCTGTGGGGCGGCCGCAACCTGTACCAGCTGTACCAGGAGGCGCACACGCCCTGGGAGTGGCACAAGCCGATCTTCGACCGGGCGCGGGAGCAGGGCCTGCTGCCGTTCTCCAGCCCGTTCGACCCGACGGCCATCGCCTTCCTCGAGGATCTCGGGGTCGAGGTCTACAAGACGGCATCGGCCGAGATCGTCGACCTGCCGCTGATCCGCGAGATCGCCGGCACCGGCAAGCCGATCATCATGTCCACCGGCATGGCGACCCTTCGCGAGATCGACGCCGCCCTCAACGCCGCACGCGACGGCGGCTGCTCGGAGCTGATCCTGCTGGCCTGCACGTCGTCCTATCCGGCCATGCCGCAGGACACCCACCTCCGCAATATCTCGTTGCTGGAACAGGCATTCGGCGTCCCTGTCGGTCTGTCTGACCACACCCGCGGCATCGGCGTCTCCATCGCGGCCGTGGCCCTGGGCGCCGTCTGCATCGAGAAGCACGTGACGCTCGATCGCGCCGACGGCGGCGTCGACTCTGAGTTCTCCCTGAACCCCTCAGAGCTCGCGATGCTGACCAGCGAGGCCGAGGCCGCGCGGCTGTCCTCGATCAGCCCGGCCAAGGTGGGTCCGACCGAGTCCGAGCAGGCCGTGCTGCGACTTCGTCGATCGCTGTATGTCGTGGCCGACGTCCGCGCCGGCGACCTCGTGACGCGCGAGAACGTGCGCTCGATCCGGCCGTCGGGTGGTCTGGCCGCCGACCAGATCGAGATCGCGCTGGGCCGGTCCTTCGCCCGCGACGTCTCGCGCGGCACCCCGCTGACCTGGGACCTGATCTGAGCGGGGATCTGATCTGGTCGGATCCGACCGGGGACCTGATCCGACCGGGGACCTGATCCGCCCTCAGCTCTTGCAGTCCCCCACGCGGTAGATGACCACGCTCGCGCCATACCCGATCGGCGTCAGGCCCGGCGTGTCGTACAGGTCGACCAGACCTGAGTAGCTCGACTGTCGTTCATCAGTCGCCATGAAGCGGTCGAAGTCGTCGACGACGGCTCCGACCTTGAGCCGCTTGACCGCGGCACAGACCCGCGGGTCGGTCGTGAACGACGAGAACTGCAGGGAGAGCAGGGCGACGTCCGGGGTCGGGTTTGACCCTGTGTGTGGGATGACCACGCGATGCCCCGACCAGATGCCGGAGAACTGAGCCCCGGTGAAGGGACTGCCCAGAACCGTCTCACCGGCAGGGATCTCGGTCGCGAGCCTCTCGTAGAGCACCTGTTCGTCGGCAGTGACCATGTTGTGGGAGAAGTTGGTGTTGTCATAGCGGTCCTGGAGAACTGCCACCCCATGGCCGATGCCCTGGGTGGGGTAGAGGACGACAGGACCAATCAGCATGACCAAGCAGGCGATGCCCAATGATCTGCGTGCCGAGAGCACACGGTCGAAGACGTCGACCGAGACCCTCCTGACCAGGCGAGCCAGCGCATCTGCCGCGCCGGTGATGCCGAGTGCGGCCAACGGCACCGCGGTCATCGGGATCAACGCCGCGACTCTTTGGGCGTCGTTGTACCAGAACCCGGTCAGCTCCCGTGACAACCAGGACGACGAACCGGCGCACAGCATGTACAGGAAGAGGAGGAACGTGTGGCTCATCAGCAACCAGCGCATGCGGGGAACGTGAAGCAACCGGTAGAAACCCCACAACGTCGCAACACCAAGCACCCAGTGCGCCTTGGTGTTCACCGTCGACAGGGTCAGTGCCTGGCCCATGGCCTGGTTCACCGTCATCAGCTCGTGCCAGTTGAAGTCGCGCACCGAGTTCAACGCCGGGATCAGGTTCATGGCCGCCCACCCGCCCAGGAACGCCAACCAGCCCAGCAAGAGAAACAGCAGCGAGCGACGCAGCTCACGGGCGCCGCGTTCACGGCTGCGGATGACCAGCCGCGCCGACAGCAGGACTGACCCGACGACAGCCCAGATTCCCAGGGCGAACAAGGCACCCGGGTGCGCAAAGAACATCCCCACACAACCCAGGAACCCCACGAACAGGACCGTCCACCAGCTCAGCCCCGGCCCGAGCGCCAGGCCACGTTGAACGTCTTCGGCCTCCGTCGCGTCCAGGGTGGCACCGTCGGCGGCAGCGCCCGAGGAGTTGATGTCGTCCTGGGCGTTGACGGATCGCGGCATCAGGTGCAGCACCATCAACGTCAAGGCAATCGCGGCCGGTAGCGCAGCCAGCGACAGCACGTTCGGCCACAGGACACCAAAGCTCAACAGCAGGTAGGGGAACAGGGTGATCGCGCCGGAACACAGGCCCAGCGCCATGGTGGTGAGCAACCTGGCGTGGGGCAGGATCCGCGAGCTCAGCCAGACCATCGACAGCGGCCAGACCACTCCGCCGATCGCCCAACCAACGGCATTGGCGCCGATCGCGACGTTGACGCCGGTCAGGGTGCTGACCAGTGCCGTGAGGTCATGCCACAGCGGCGGGTACCACGCCGTAGCGGCGGCACCCGAGGCCGCACCGACCTGGCCCCCGTCAGGAAGGCCGGAGCGGATGACAGCAAGCACGGCGTTGTAGTGGAAGCCGGCATCGATCGTCTGCGACGGAATGTTGGGGTCGCGAATCCCGAGCATGAAGTTGGTGGCAACGATGAACGCGGCCAGCCCGGCCGACGCGAGCCACCATTTTGTTCGGCGGCGCGGAACCCAGGGCGCCGACTTCCACCACCGGAGGAAGGGCCGATAACCAATGACAGCAAGCCATCTGCCCGTCGCCGACTCGCCTGGACCGCGGTGCCGGGCTTGCGTCCACCAGAAGATCGCGGCACGCCCCAGCACTGCGACCACCGTGAGCAGGGCAAGCGCGATGGCAACCGCAGCCAGGCTCCAGCGACCCAGGACGACCGGCACCAACAGCGTTGCGAACGCCAGAACCCCCATCGACGTCAGGGGCGCCAGGCCCAGGGCATCGAAACCTCGAGCGCCCAGGCCAAGGTTCACGATCAGTCCGGGCAGCACGAGCAGCACCGCCGCCACCAGGGCGGGGGCGAGCGCCTGGCCCCAGTCGAGAATCACGAGATCAGTCGTCGACCCCGCCACTTTCGAGCCGTGCGCCATGGGCGAAGTGCGGTGTCAGCTTGTTGTCGACCATGCTCAGCGCTGCGCCGATCGCCATGTGCATGTCGAGGTACTTGTAGGTGCCCAGGCGACCACCGAACAGCACGCCGCGCTCGGCCCTGGCCAGGTCGCGATACCGAAGCATCTGTTCACGATCCTGCGCGGTGTTGACCGGGTAGTAGGGCTCGTCCTGGCCCTCGGCGAAGCGGGAGAACTCGCGCATGATCACGGTCTTGTCGGCCGGGTAGTCCCGCTCGGGGTGGAAGTGGCGGAACTCGTGGATCCGCGTATAGGGCACGTCGAGGTCGGCGTAGTTCATCACCGAGGTGCCCTGGAAGTCGCCGGTGGGCATGACCTCTCGCTCGAAGTCCAGCGTCCGCCAGCCGAGCCGGCCCTGCGCGTAGTCGAAGTAGTGGTCGACCGGGCCGGTGTAGACGACCGGGATGTTGCCCACGACGTTGGCCTTGCTGACCTCCTGCGACGGGTCGAAGAAGTCGGTGCCGAGCCGGACCTCGATCCGGTCATGGCTGGCCATCTTCTCCAGCCAGGCGGTGTAGCCGTCGACCGGCAGACCCTCGTGCGTGTCGTTGAAGTAGCGGTTGTTGTAGTCGTAGCGAACCGGCAACCGGGAGATGATCTCAGCCGCCAGCAGCGTGGGGTCGGTCTGCCACTGCTTGGCGGTGTAGCCCTTGATGAAGGCCTCGTACAGGGGGCGGCCGATCAGCGAGATCGCCTTCTCCTCGAGGTTCCTGGCGTCGGTCGCCGCGTATTCGCCGGCCTGCCCGGCAATCAGCCGGCGCGCCTCGTCAGGTGAGTACGCAGCGTCGAAGAACTGGTTGATGGTGCCGAGGTTGATCGGCATCGGGAAGACCTGCCCGCGGAAGTTCGTGTAGACCCGGTGCTGGTAGCTGGTGAAGGCGGTGAACGCGTTGACGTACTCCCAGACCCGCTCGTTCGAGGTGTGGAACAGGTGCGCGCCGTAGCGGTGCACCTCGATGCCCGTCTCGGCATCAGCCTCGCTGTAGGCGTTGCCGCCGATATGGGCCCGACGGTCGATGACGACGACGTTCAGGCCGAGATTCTCTGCGCACTGCTGGGCCACGGTCAGCCCGAAGAACCCCGAGCCGACAACAACAAGATCCGCGTTCACGCACTCATCCAGGGTCTGGGCATCAGGGACATGCAAGGTCTGGTATCAGGTCAGGGCAACGGGGTCAGGCTACCCGAGCGACCTTGCGGAACCGCATGAAGCCCTTCTGGTCCGGAGGTGCGTCAGGGACATACCTCGAGGTCCCGAACAGCCGCAGCGAGGCCTGGTTGTCGATGTGGACCATGGCCAGGTATGCCGTGAGCCCGGTCGCGCGCGACGGCGAGACCTCCGACAGGGCCACCTCCGCCGCGCGGAGGATCGGACGAGACAGGGAGTGTCCGCGTCGCTCGGGGGCCACTGTGATCGAGACCTCCCACTCGTGCTCCCCCTCTTGCCGGAGGTCCTGGTCGAGGTCCCAGCGCACCGTTCCGACCGGACCGGCCTCGTCCTCGAGAACCAGCAGCAGCCGGTCCTCGCGGGTCAGGCTGGACCCAAGCCAGGCCAGGTGCTCGGACCAGGGAACCGGCTCGGGGTTGCGTGAGCCCGCCCTGGTCACGGGATCGTTGCGCCACCGCCAGAGCAGCCGCGCGTCCTGCAGCGTCGCCGGGCGGGCGACCAGTCCTGGGTCGACCAGTCCCGGGAGTCCTGGGGCGGCCACCTCCGGCACGGGGCTGAGATCCACTGCCTGTTCCCAGGTCCGGACCACCCGCCAGGCACCGAGCCCGTCGACGATGCGCCGACCGGCGAGCGTCAGGTCAGCGCGCACCTGCGGATCTGTCAGCGCCGTTCTCAGCCTGCCTACGGCGTCCTCAACGGCATCCTCAACGGGGCCCGGGACATCCCCGCCCATCTCGGAACTACCAAGCTCGGAGCCACCAAGCTCGCGACCGCCCAGGCCAACCGCGGCGCCGGCGCCAACCGCCCGGTCGTACCCCTGACGCTGGTTGTCCACGGCCCAGACCACGGCCATCGGCACGCCGAGGCAGCACAGCTCCCAGACGGAGGTGCCGGCCGCGCTGATCACCAGGTCCTGCCGGGCCATCAGCGCGGGCAGGTCGTCCACCGGAGCCACGACGTTGAGTGAGAGCGAGGAGTCTCCTGCCGCGGCACGAGCCCGTTCGGCGGTCTCGCCGACAGCAATCACGGTGACGTCCAGCGACAGGCCGGTGCGGGCCAGGAGCCCGACCGCCGCAGGAGCAAGGCCGACGGGGTCCGTTCCGCCCATGACCACCAGCACCGAGCGAGCAATCGAATAGGTAGCGGTGTCAATGGGTTTCACCACCTGGCGGGCGTCCAGCACTCGCTGGCGGACCGGCGCGTAGCGGGACCCGCTCAGGAACCAGGTCGACCCGTCATCCGGACGGGGCGAGAGCTCGGCGCCGAAGGTCGGGTCGATGACCACATCGGCACGTCTGCGGCCGTACGCGCCGTCCTCCATGCTGCTCAGGACAAAACTGCCCATGAGCCACGACGAAGAGCCGTACGAGTCGATGTGGACCACGTCCGGACCAAACCGCTCGACCAGCTCCAGCAGCGGGTTCGGGCCTGGGGCCGGGAATGGGCCCGGGCTCGGTTCCGGCACCGGTGAAATCTCGACAACCTCGACGGGCGCCGCGGCCAGCTGGCCCTGCACGAACGACCCCTCGAAGTGCCCGGCCACCACCACGTCGTGGCCGGCGGCCGCCGATGCCTCGGCCAGGGCCAGCGAGCGGATCACATGTCCGACACCGATCGGCCCACCCCCGTCGCAGAGCAAGAGGACCCGCATCAGCCCGCCTCGATCGGCTTCTGGGCAACTGCCGCGTTGATGGCCACGAGGTCCGGGCGGGCCCGAAGGATGACCCACTCGAGCACGGGACGTCCGCCCAGATCCGCGAGGACCTTTGCGGGAAGGCGGGTCGAACCCGCACGTGCCTGGATGACGGCGTTGATGCGCATCGACGTCCCTTCTGCTTTGGTACCGCCGTCACATCATGCCCGGACGTGACGTGATGCCCAGCCGTGACAGTATTCCGTAGAGGTCAGCGCGACGAAGGAGACACGAATGTCAGTTCTGTCAGGCAGCTCGATTCTCGTCACCGGCGGGACGGGATCGTTCGGAAAAGCCTTCATCCGCGAGCTGCTGGACAACGACGACCCCCGACGCATCGTCATCTTCAGCCGTGACGAGCTCAAGCAGTACGAGTGCCGCCAGATGTTCAACGACGACCCCCGTCTGCGCTGGTTCATCGGTGATATCCGCGACCTGCACCGCCTCAACCGGGCCATGCACGGCGTCGACTACGTCGTCCACGCCGCCGCCCTGAAGCAGGTCGACACCGCCGAGTACAACCCCTATGAGTTCGTCAAGACCAACATCATCGGCTCGCAGAACGTCATCGAGGCGTGCATCGACGCCGGCGTCAAGAGGGTCGTGGCGCTGTCCACGGACAAGGCCTCCAGCCCGATCAACCTGTATGGCGCGACGAAGCTGACCGCCGACAAGCTGTTCATCACCGGCAACCACTACGCCGCCGCCTATCCCACGCGCTTCAGCGTCGTCCGTTACGGCAACGTCATGGGCAGCCGCGGCTCGGTGATCCCATTCTTCCGCAAGCTCGGTGAGGCCGGCGAGTCCCTGCCGATCACCGACCTGCGGATGACCCGCTTCTTCATCACCTTGCCGCAGGCCGTGAAGTTCGTGCTGGACTCCTTCGAGATGATGCACGGCGGCGAGCTGTACGTGCCCCGGATCCCCTCGATGAAGATCACCGACCTGGCCCAGGCCGTCGTCCCCGGTGCCGCGATGCACAACATGGGCCTGCGTCCCGGCGAGAAGCTGCACGAGGAGATGATCTCGGCAGAAGAAGGCCGTCGTGCACTGCGGGTCGGCGACCGCTACGTCCTGCAGCCCGACCTGGCGGCCTGGGGATACCAGCCACCCGACGACGGCGAGCCGGTGGCTGACGGCTTCCACTACACCTCGGACACCAACGACCAGTGGTTCACCCTCGAGCAGATCACCCAGCTTCTGGAAACGGACGTCTGAGCCGTGCTCCCCTACGGACGTCAGACGATTGACGAGTCGGACATCGAGGCCGTGGCGGCCGTCCTGCGCAGCGACTGGCTGACCACCGGCCCCGCGGTGCTCGCCTTCGAGGAAGACCTCGCCCGTCTCTGCGGAGCGCCCACCCTCTCGGTGAGCTCCGGCACGGCTGCGCTGCATGTGGCCTACGCGGCGATGGGAGTCGGCGCCGGCGACGAGGTCATCACCACTCCCCTGACCTTCATCTCGACCGCAAGCTGCGCCTCAGTCCTGGGCGCCACCGTGGTCTTCGCGGACGTCAGCGAGGACACCGGCAACCTCGACCCGCAGGCCGTATCAGCCGCCATGACCACACACACGAAGGTCGTTGCCGGGGTGGACTTCGGGGGACACCCGATCGACGCCCCGGCGCTGAGCCAGATCGCCCACGCGGGTGGCGCGCAGCTGCTCGAGGACGCCGCACACTCGATCGGCGGGTCGCTCGACGGTCAGCGGGTCGGGACGCTGGCCGACGTCACCACGTTCTCCTTCTTCCCGACCAAGAACCTCACCACGGCCGAGGGTGGCGCCGTCGTGAGCCAGCTGGATGACGTCCTCGATCGCGCCCGGAAATATCGCAGTATCGGCCTGGTCCGCGACCCCGCGATGCTGCGTATGCCGGACGAGGGCCCGTGGCACCAGGAGGTCCACCATTTCGGGCTGAACTACCGGCTGCCGGACCTGCTGTGCGTTCTCGGCTCCAGCCAGCTGCCCCGACTGCCCGCCTTCAAAGCCCGCCGTGATGCGATCACCGCCCGCTACAACCAGGGGCTGTCGGGCATCGACGAGCTGCGGCTGCCCGCCTGCCGTGAGGGCGCAGACCCGATGTGGCACCTCTACCCGCTGCGGATCCGCGACGGCCGCCGGCGCGCTCTCTACGACCACCTGCGGGCCAACGACGTCGGCGTCCAGGTCAACTACCTCCCCGTCTATCGGCATCCCGTCTACGCCGACCTTGGCTACCAGCCGGGGATGTGCCCCGTGGCCGAGGAGTACTACGCGCAGGAGATCTCGCTGCCGTTGTTCCCCGGCCTCGCCGACACCGATGTCGACCGCGTGATCGCCCTGATCCGCGACTTCGTCGGCGCCTGACCGGGACAACCCGTGGGCACCGAGGCTGACAGCGAGGCTCACGGCGTGGCTGGCGTGGCTGGCGTGGCTGTCGTTGATGCTGCCGGTGCTGCCGGTGCAGCCGCCAGCAAGGGTGTTCTCGGCCGCGGGTCCATCTACACCGTCGGCACCGCGGCGCCGATCCTGGCCAACGCCGTGGTCGTGCCCGTGGTCACCCGCCTGCTGGGCAAGCCCGGGTATGGCGTCGTGGCCATCGCCATCGTGGTCATCCAGATCGCGATGATGACTGGCAGCTTCGGCATGCCGTCGGTCATCACCCGCCAGGGCATCCTCGCGCGGTCCGGAGCTGCCGGAGCCCGCTCTCTGCTCGTTCGCGGCTCGCTGATGACGGTGGGGCTCGTGGCAGCGGTCATCCTGACGTCGCCGCTCTGGGAGCGACCGGTGTCGGTCCCCCTGCGCGACGCAGTACTTCTGGCGCTGGCCGCGAGCGCGCTCTTCGTCGTGGTCGAGAACTCCCAGGCGCTGTTGCGGGTGCTCGACAGACCCGTCGCGTTCGTCATCCTGTCCATGATCGCCACCCTGGGTGGGCCGCTGCTCGGGCTTGGACTGCTTGTCGCGGATCGCTCCCCAGAGCGCTATCTGACCGGGCTCGTGGCGGGCTATGCCATCGCTGCCGTGGTGGGGCTGGCTCTGTGCCTGCGAGGCGGTCGCCCTGCAGGTGAGCCCGGCGACACCCGCGCGGCGCTGCGGCTCGGGCTGCCCGTCATACCGCACCTGGTGGCTCTCTTCCTGGCCAACGGCGCCCTCGTGTTCCTCGCCGGGCATCTCTACGGCATCCCCGCTGCCGGCCGCATCCAGCTCGCACTCCTGGTCGGCAGCTCGCCGGCGGTCATCACCTCAGCCCTGAACAACTCGTGGGCGCCCATCATCTATCGCACGCCGGAGCATGAGCGCGGAGCGGTCCTGGCGCACACCGCCCGCGACATCGCAACCCTGACGGCCCTGATCGCGGGCGGGGTCGCGCTCCTCTCGCCGTGGCTGATGCGTCTGGTGGCAGACGCCGGTTTCGAGCCGCTCGAGCTGGTGCCCGCGGTGGCGATCGTCGCCTTCGGTTCCGTGCTGTCGGTGGCCTATCTGGCCAACGTGCACCTCGTCTTCTCAGCCGGCCGCTCGCTGGGGCTGTCCGTGATCACCCCGATCAGTCTCGTGATCGGCCTCGCCGTCGCGTTCGCGGCCGGGGGGCAGAAGCTGGTGCTCGTCGCCGTCGGCTTCCCGATGACCTACGCCATGCTGGCCGTGTGCACCGCGTGGCTCCGTCGACACATCCGCGGCGAGCGATGGAGCGAGGCCACCCTGTTGCTGCCGACCGGGCTCGGGCTGGTCCTGTGCGTCCTGGGTGGGGCACTGCCGACATCAGGGGCCGTGGCGCTGGTCCGGGTGGGCCTGACCGTGGCAGCAGCTGCCGCGATGGTGTGGCTGGGCCGGCGGGTCCTCACAGCCTGACCAGCCCACGGCGCCAAGGCGTCGCCACGACCGCGGCAGTGCGGGGTCGCGTGAGATAGTCGCTTCCATGCCCGTCAGAACTCGCGTCGTCGTCCAAGCGCGACTGAGCTCCTCAAGACTGGCAGGCAAGGCGATGCTGACAGTCGGCGGTCAGCCGGCCGCGGTGCTGGCGGCCCTCAGGGCAGGCCGATCCGGCCTCGACACAGTCCTTGCCACCAGCGACCAGCCCGACGACGACGTGATCGCCGCCGCGGCGCGACGGGCAGGCGTCCAGGTGGTCCGCGGCTCTCTGGAGGATCCGCTTTCCCGCTTCGTGCTGGCGGCTCGAGGCCTCGACCCCGAGGACGTCGTCGTCCGCCTGACCGCGGACAACGTCCTGCCCGACGCTGACCTGGTGGAGGACCTGGTCCGCGGCCTGACCTCCATCGGCCGGGCCTACCTCAGAGTGGGCGGAAGCGACACCGCCTTGCCCTACGGCATCTCCGCGGAGGCATTCACGGTTGCAGCTCTTGCTGACGCGGACGCCCACGCATCAAGCGCGTTGGAGCGAGAGCACGTCACGCAGTGGATACGACAGCACCATGGCGACGGGGTTCATACCGTCTCCAGGTCGTCCGCCCGCTGGGCCGGGCTGAGGTGCACGATCGACACGCTCGACGACTACGTGCTCGTGGCCCGGATCTTCTCCGACGTCTCCGATCCCGTGACGGCCCCCTGGGGCGAGCTGTGTGACCTCCTGGCCGATCACAGCGGACCTCGCCCTTCGAGGTGGCAGGCCCGGGGACCGAACCCCCTGGGCCAGACCCCGCTCATCCTCGGCACCGTGCAGCTCGGGGTCGACTACGGCGCGGCCAACCGGACGGGCATGCCCAACCCCGAGCAAGCCTTCGACATCCTGCGAGCCGCCGCTGCGGAGGGGATCTCCCATCTAGACACCGCCCGCGAGTACGGGGCCAGTGAGGATCGGATCGGGGGTGCGATGACCCGGGGGCTGTCCGAGCACCTCAAGGTCGTGACGAAGGTCCGACCCCTTCACGACCTCCCCGCCGACGCTCCACGGGGATGGTGCCGCGACGCTGTCAACTCATCGGTCAACGCGAGCCTCAGGGCGCTGCGAAGCTCGACCGTGAGCGCGATCCTTGTGCACCGTCACGCTGACTGGGCCAAAGGCGATCACGGCGTCCGTGACGCCCTCGTCGACCTGCGTGAGGCGGGCGTGTGCCAGGCGGTGGGCGTGAGCGCAGCATCACCGGCCGAGCTGATGGACGTCATCGACGACCCCGAGTGCACCTACATCCAGCTGCCCTTCAACCTGCTGGACCACCGTTGGCTGGCCGAGCCGGTTCAGGCTGCGCTGCGAAGCCGCCCAGACGTGGTGGTCACGTGCCGAAGCGTCTACCTGCAGGGTCTCCTGCCGGGCGGGCTCCAGGCACGGTGGCCCACCAACGTCGCGATCGACGTGGAATCGCTCGTCGGATCGCTGGCGCGGCTACGCGACGAGCTGGGCCGCGTCTCGGTCGCCGATCTGTGCCTCGCGTACGTTCTGGGCCAGCCTTGGGTTACCTCGGTCGTCGTCGGCGCAGACAGCGAGGAGCAGGTGCGGGAGTCCGCCACCCTGGCGAGGCGCACGCCACTCACCGTGGAGGAGATCGCCCACGTAGGACAACAGCTGGGGCCGGTGCCAGACGCATTGGTCGACCCGAGTCAATGGAAGACCACATGAGCCCGAAGAACCTGTTCGACCTGACCGGATGCGTGGCTGTGGTGACGGGGAGCTCCGGGTGGCTGGGAACGGCAATCGTCGGCGCCCTCGCCGGCGCAGGGGCGCACGTCGTCGCGGTCTCACGAGACGGGACCAAGGCAGCCCAGGCACTTGAGCACCTGACCGGCGGGCCGG
Organism: Actinomycetales bacterium; assembly: GCA_038249115.1. Classification (GTDB taxonomy): domain Bacteria; phylum Actinomycetota; class Actinomycetes; order Actinomycetales; family Dermatophilaceae; genus UBA4719. The sequence continues at coordinate 25,163 of JBBRWQ010000024.1, read as the reverse complement.
GCGAGGTGGAGATCCGCAGCTGTGACATCACCACAGAGGACTGGGCCACGCTCGTCGCGACGGTGTCCAGCGAGCACGGTCGCCTGGATGTTCTGGTGAACAACGCCCACGTCGGACGGGGTGGCTCTCTACGGCTCGCCGTCGAGGCCGACTACCGCGAGGCCATCGACCTGGCCATAGTCGCCTCGAGCTCGGGAATCAACGCTGCCCGGGCGGGCTTCCTGGCGAGCGTCGCAGCGGGCGGGAGCCCCAGTGTCATCAACATCTCATCGATGTACGGCCTGGTGTCACCCGACCCCCGCCTCTACGACGCCGAGGAGTCACGCAACCCCCCCTTCTACGGCGTCGCCAAGGCAGGCATGCTGCAGCTGACGCGATACGCGGCTGCCGAGCTCGGGCCGCTGGGGATCAGGGTGAACGCGATCACCCCCGGCCCCTTCCCGGGTCCTGGGGCGCAGCAGGACGGTGCGTTCATCGGCCGGCTGGGCACCCGCACCATGGTGGGTCGCGTCGGCAGACCGGATGAGATCCGGACCGCGGTGCTGTTCCTCGCGTCGCCCGCATCGTCCTTCATCACCGGCTCGACGATCGCCGTCGACGGCGGCTGGACCGCCTGGTAGCACGTGGCCCGCGACTGAAAGGTCGTGTGCCCAGGTCCGGTCAACCCAGAGTGTGCACCGGGATTGGCGCCGGCAACGGGTCGAGAGCCGCGGCGTGCGCAGGCAGCGGCCGGGGCAGGTGCGACATCGGATGCTTGAGCCAAGCCAGGGGGCTCGCGCCGACCTGCTTCTCGCTCGAACCGAGATCGCGTTGCCCCAGCCCGACCACATTCATCGCTTTGTGTACTGGCGCGCCGGCCCAGTACTGGACCGCCGGCCCGGCCGAGCGCCGGGACCAGCCCAGTGCCGACCGCACCGCGGCCGGCTCGAGCACGTGGTGGAAGCCCAGCTCCTTTCGCGCCACGTCGGTCGTCACGGCACGGTCCAGCGAGCGCCCGTGCAGCTCGGGCCACAGGGCACGGATGGCGTCCTGTCCGCGGATCTCCGCTCCGGAGATGGACAGAGGATCTCCATAGACGGCCACGTCACGACCCAGCGACGCGGCATACAGCACGGGCGTCATCAGGCGGTTGGCGACGACCCGCTCCGAGGCGAGCACCAGGGCGAGGATGCGGGAGAGGAAGTCCGGGTCATGCCGGGGACCAGCGGTGACGACGTGATGACCAGCCTCCAGCCACGAGCTGACGATGTCAGGTTTGCGGATGTCCTCAGCGTGCAGGCACACCGTGGACGGTCCTTCATCGCGCAGGTACTCCTGGGCCAGGCTGCGCTGGTCACCGCTGACCTGGACGATCCGGGTGCTGTGCAGCGGCATGATCAACGTCCCCGTCCCGGCACCGTCCGGGCTGCCCGCCAGCTGCCGTTGCGCAGCGCGGGCCGACACGAGGTAGGCCCACGGGGAGCCGAGCGCGAAGCTTTGCCGCTCGGACCTCGCCGGGTCCCAGGCCCGCGAACCGTGCGACCAGACGAACAGCGTGCGCCGGCCGCTCCTCTCGACGTCGGGGAAGTCCCCGAAGTTCACCGGGATGGGAGGCCCTGTCGTCCAGCCGTGCTGAATCAGGCCTGCCACGTGCCGCGGGCGGGACAGCCCCGCGTATGCCGCCAGCGCGGCCGTGTGCCCGTAGAAGTGGTTCTGGATGTCCACGAATCTCTCCTGATCGGGTTCCGGACCGTGCGCAACGGCGCTTCGTTTAGTCTAGTCAGCGCCCCTATGCCCGATTCCTCCCGCGCGAAGGACGACCCGTGACTGTCGACGTGCTCTTCCCCTACTACGGCGACGTCGCCATGATGAAGCAGGCGGTCGAGAGCGTCCTGGCGCAGACGAGTCCCGACTGGACGCTGTCGGTCATCGACGACGGCTACCCGGACGAGAGCGTCCCCGGATACTTCGGGGCCCTTGCCGCAAAGGACCCACGGATCACGTATGAGCGCAACGAGCAGAACCTCGGCGCCAACGGCAACTACCGCAAGGCGCTGACCTTCGTCCGGAACGAGCTCGCGGTGGTCATGGGCGCCGACGACGTCATGATGCCGAACTACATCGAGACGGTGATGGCTGCGCACGAGAAGTTCCCCGCAGCGCAGATCATCCAGCCGGGCGTCGAGGTGATCGACGAGCTGGGCCAGCCCAACAGTGGCCTGGTCGACCGGATGAAACGCGTCTACGCCCCACGGGTCCACAGCTCGTCCGGTCGGCGTCTGCTCCTCGGCGAGCCGCTGGCAGTCAGCCTGATGCGGGGCAACTGGCTCTACTTCCCCTCGGTCTGCTGGCGGTCGGACTCCCTGGTGGCGACCAACTTCCGCGAGGGCCTCAACGTCGTGCAGGACCTGGCGCTTGCCCTCGACCTGATCAAGTCCGGCGGCGGCCTGGTCGTGGACAGCACGGTCTGCTTCCGGTACCGCAGACACCGCGAGAGCGACTCGTCCTGGCGTGCCCTCGAGGGAACACGGTTCATCGAGGAGCGCGAGTTCTTCACCGCCATGGCCGACGAGTTCGATGCGATCGGGTGGCGCCGAGCCGCCCGCACCGCCCGGATGCACCTGTCCTCACGCCTGAACGCCGCGATCCTGCTGCCGAAGGCCTGGCGGACCAAGCAGCAGCAAGGTGTCCGCAACCTGCGCCGGCACGTGCTTGCCAGGCCTGGCAGCTCGAAGACGTGACGTCCCGCTTGCCCGCAGCGACCCAAGACACGGATGGACGTGAGCGCGGAGCTGCCGCCGCAGCAGCCCACCTATACTTTCGAGAGGGCTGAACAGATGGGATCAAGCGTGCATGACACCTGGGTGGTCATTCCTCTGTTCAACGAGGAACCGGTCATCGGTGACGTCATCGCGCAGGTCCTCACCGCCTTCGACCAGGTCGTCTGCGTCGACGACGGCTCCACGGATCAATCCGCCGAGCTGGCGTCCCGGGCCGGAGCCCGCGTCGTCCGCCACCCTCTCAACCTCGGGCAGGGCGCGGCTTTGCAGACAGGTTTTGAGTTCGCCCTCGCCGATCCATCCATGAAGTACGTCGTCACGTTCGACGCCGACGGACAGCACCAGATCGCGGACGCCCTGGGCATGGTCGAGCGGCTGCGAGCCGGCGAGGCTGACGTCGTCTTCGGCTCGCGGTTCCTGGACGAGCGGAGCAAGCCGAGCTTCGCCAAGAACGTGGTGCTGCGCGCTGCGGTGGGTTACACGAACATCACCACGCACACCCGGCTGACCGACGCCCACAACGGGCTGCGCGCCATCCGGCGTCCCGTGCTCGAAAAGCTCGACATCACCCAGAACGGGATGGCACACGCCAGCGAGCTGGTCGCCCAGATCGGCGCGCTCAAAGCCAGCTATGTGGAGCACCCCGTGCACATCCTCTACACGGACTACTCCAAGGCCAAGGGGCAGTCGCTGTGGAACTCCATCAACATCCTGGCCGATCTGATCCTGAGATGACGACCGGTCCCCAGGCCTGCGGAGGGCACCACCCATGAAGATCGTCCTGATCCAGCTCGTGCTCATCGTCGTCGTCGTCGTCGTCGCCGCCGGACTCCTGCGCGACAGGGGCGCCCGCACCCAGGCCGTGCGTCGCCTCGGGTTGCTGGTCTTCGCCGCGTTTGCGGTCTGGTCCATCCTGTTCCCGTCGGTCTGGAACCGGATAGCCAGTCTCGTGGGGGTCGGCCGCGGCACCGACATGGTGCTCTACGCCCTGGTCGTCGCGTTCCTCAGCTTCACCCTGACCACCTACGTGAGGTTCCGCGAGTTCGAGACCCGCTACACCAAGCTCGCCCGGCGTCTGGCCCTGGACGAGGCCGGCCCGCCACGGCCGGTCCCGGCCGCACCCGACCAGGCAGCTCCTGGTGGACCGGCAACGCAGGAGGACCCGTATGCCGGTTCGTGACGACCAGGCCGACGTCCACGACGTCTACGAGGTTGACACACGTGGTCGAAAGGGCAGCCGTCCCTCCGACCCTCGGTCATCCTCGGGCCCGACACCGCCTTCGTCGGCCGCGACGACCTCATCCTCTGGAGGCCGCCGCCACCGCCTGCGCCGGGTCCTTCTCACCGCGGTGATCCTGCTCGTGGCCTGGCTGGCCTTCATGGGCTGGGTTCCGTTCCACGCCTGGGGCAGCGTGCAGCACGTCGACGCGAGTCCCGATGGCACCCGCCCGGCGGCGTCCAAGGGCTATGACTACGTTCTCGTGGGCTCCGACAGCCGCGAGGGCCTCACGCCTGCCCAGATGCGCCAGCTCCACACGGGCACGACCAAGACCGCCGAGGGCAAGCGCACCGACTCGATCATCCTGGTTCACGTCCCGGCCGGAGGCGGCAAGTCGGCGATGATCTCACTGCCTCGTGACAGTTATCTGCCCATCCCCGGTCACGGCAAGAACAAGATCAACGCCGCCTACACCCTGGGCGGGGCCACACTGCTCGTCAGGACCATCGAAGAAGCCACCGGCCTGCGCATCGATGGCTACGTCGAGATCGGCTTCGGCGGCTTCGCCACGGTGGTCGACAGTCTCGGCGGCGTCGACATCTGCGTGAAACAGGCGATGGACGACCCCAAAGCGGGGATCAACCTCAAGCCCGGGTGCCAGACGCTCAACGGTCCCAACGCCCTGGGTTACGTCCGGGCGCGATACTCCGACCCGCTCGGCGACATCGGCCGGGTTCAACGGCAGCGTCAGTTCCTGGCGGCGATCATGCACAAGGCGGCCAGCCCGTCGACGGTGCTGGTTCCCTGGCGCTACTACCAGTTCTCGACAGCGGCGGCGGCTGGTCTGACCGTCGGCCAGGACACCACCTTGCGTGACGTCACCCGCGTCCTTCAGGCCATGCGCTCGGTGTCGAACGGAGACGGCCTGTCATTGACGGTCCCCGTCTCGAACCCGGCGCTTCCCACGCACGTTGGCAGCGCGGTGAAGTGGGACAGCCAGAAGGCACTGGCGCTGTTCACTGCGATCAAGAACGACGAACCGCTGACCGTGGCCCCGTCGGGTAGCGGCAAGTAGGGGCGCTCAGGCTCGAGGGGTCCGCTCTGGGCAGCGTTGCTGCCGAGAACTGGGTAGGGTGTCGAAATGACGGATGCACCCACGGTTGGCAGCCCCGCATCGCGGGCGGTGACCCATCGGCCCCTGGTAGTACTGAAGAAGGTCAACAAGCACTTCGGGTCGCTGCACGTCCTCAAGGACATCGACCTGACGGTTGGCGAGGGTGAGGTCGTGGTCGTCATCGGCCCGTCCGGCTCCGGCAAGTCCACCCTGTGTCGCGCGATCAACCGGCTCGAGACGTTCGAGTCCGGCACGATCGAGATCGACGGCGTCGCGCTGCCCGACGAAGGCAAGGAGCTGGCGAGGCTCCGCGCTGACGTCGGCATGGTCTTCCAGTCATTCAACCTCTTCGCTCACAAGACGATTCGCGAGAACGTCACCCTGGGCCCGATCAAGGTCCGCGGGCTGGACAAGAAAGAGGCAGACGAGCGCGCAGACCAGCTGTTGCAGCGGGTCGGCATCACCGAGCAGGCCGACAAGTACCCCGCACAGCTCTCTGGTGGCCAGCAACAGCGGGTGGCCATCGCCAGGGCGCTTGCGATGGATCCGAAGGTCATGCTGTTCGACGAGCCCACCTCCGCGCTCGACCCCGAGATGATCAACGAGGTGCTCGAAGTCATGACCAGTCTGGCCAAGGAAGGTATGACGATGGTCGTGGTCACCCACGAGATGGGTTTCGCCCGGCGGGCCGCCAACCGGGTCGTGTTCATGTCAGAAGGCCAGATCGTCGAGGAGAACACGCCCCAGGAGTTCTTCACCAATCCGACGTCCAACCGGGCCAAGGACTTCCTGAGCAAGATCCTCACTCACTGAGCTCTACCTGCTCGCCCCGCACCAACCTAGGAGGAAACAATGGGACGAAATCGAAATGCGTTAGTAGCAAGCCTCGCGGTCGCCACTCTCGCCCTGAGCGCATGCGGGTCGAGCAGCACTCCCGAAGCGCCGGTGGCGGACGCGCCGACCTTTGAGGCAGGCACGACGATGGCCAAGATCGCCACCGCCGGCACGATGAAGGTCGGGACCAAGTTCGACCAGCCCGGCTTCGGGCTCAAGGGCCTGGACGGCAAGCTCGCCGGCTTCGATGTCGAGGTGGCCAAGATCATCGCGGGGGCGATGGGTGTCAAGGCCGACAGCATCGAGTGGGTCGAGAGCCCGTCCAAGCTTCGGGAGGAGCTCATCGAGAAGGGCACGGTCGACATGGTCGCCGCCACCTACACGATCAATGACAAGCGCAAGGAGCGGATCACCTTCGCCGGTCCCTACTACGTCGCGGGTCAGCAGCTCATGGTCAAGGCTGACAACACCAAGATCACGGGCCCGGAAGATCTGAAGGCCAACCCCGACCAGAAGGTCTGCTCGGTGACCGGCTCCACCCCCGCGGAGCAGATCAAGCCCTACCTGGCGAACCCCGTCGAACAGCTGGTGCTGTTCGACGTCTACGACAAGTGCGCCAACGCACTGCGCACCGACCAGGTCCAGGTCGTCACGACCGACAACGTCATTCTGCTGGGGTTCGTCTCCAAGTCCGACAAGGCGTTCAAGCTGGTGGGCGAGCAGTTCACCAAGGAGCCCTACGGCATCGGCGTCACCAAGGGCGACGTGAAGTTCTGCGAGTTCATCAACACGACGCTCAAGGACAACGAGGCGGCCTACACCAAGGCCTGGGCCGACACGGCCGGCAAGGTCGAGGGTGCCTCACCAGCCACTCTGCCCGCGGCCGCGCCCTGCACCTGAGCCACCCACCGCACAGGGGGCGCTCGCCGAACAGGTGAGCGCCCCCACCTGAACAACGCCTCGTACACGTCGCGCCGGGCGACACCAGCGCAGGTCGCTTCCCGGCGCATCGCACGCTTCGCAGATCGAAAATGCCAGATCCCGTCGACACGCAGAGGAGGTACGAGATGGACGCCATCACCTCGAACCTCGATCTGTTCTGGAGCGGCTTTCTGCGCTCACTGACCCTCTGCCTGTGGGGCGCGATCGGCTCGCTGATACTCGGAACGATCATCGCCACCTGCCGGGTCGCCCCGGTCGCACCGCTGCGCGCCTTCGGCACTGCGTGGGTCACCGTCATCCGGAACTGTCCCCTGACCGTGGTGCTGTTCATGTTCGCCTTCGGGCTCCCCGAGATCGGCATCAACGCCACCTACTACACCTTCGGGCTCGCGGCCCTGATCATCTACACCTCGGCCTTCGTCTGTGAGGGCCTGAGGGCGGGCATCAACTCCGTCTCGGCCGGACAGGCCGAGGCCGCGCGCGCGATCGGCCTGACATTCACCCAGTCGCTGGCCCAGATCGTCCTCCCCCAGGCCTTCCGGACGTCGATTCCCCCGGTCGGCAGCGTGATCATCGCGATGATCAAGAACTCCGCAGTCGTCGGTGCCTTCGGCGTGGGGGCGGACCTGTTCAGCGTGGGCGAGTCACTCACCAGCGCCCAGGGCTTTGCTGCGCTGCCCGTCCTGACTGGAGTGGCCGTCGGCTATCTCATGATCACCCTGCCCGCCGGCCTGGGCCTCGGCGTCCTCGAACGCAAGGTGGCGATCGCGCGATGAGCAGTGCCAGCGTCCTGTATGACGCCCCAGGCCCCCGCGCACGGCGCCGGGCCGCGGTCGGCGGCGCGATCGCGACCGTGGCCGTCGTGCTGCTGGCCGCGGTGGTCGTCAAGCGCCTCGCCGACCAGGGCCAGTTCTCCGCCACGTTGTGGGGACCGATCCTGAACCCGTCCAACGAAGACTTCCCGCTCGTGTGGAACCTTCTGGGCAAGGGACTTCGCGCCACGTTGACTGCCGCAGCGCTGGCCATCGCGTTCTCCCTGATCATCGGCGGCGTGGTGGGGGTGTCCCGGATGATGCTCGGCCGCACGGCCCGAATACCCATCGTCGGCCTGATCGAGCTCCTGCGCGGCCTGCCCGTCGTGATCACCATCTACTTTGCCAGCCGCGTCCTGCCCGAGCTCGGCGTCGATCTGAGCGGGCTGCCGGGTGGGGCAGGCCTGTGGTACCTGGTCATCGGCCTCACCGCCTACAACTGCGTCATCATCGCCGAGATCATCCGTGCAGGGGTCGCCTCGCTTCCAGGTGGTCAGCGGGAGGCAGCTCTGGCGGTCGGTCTGACGCCGGGGGCCACGATGCGCCTCGTGCTGCTCCCCCAGGCCGTGCGGGTCATGTTGCCCGCCCTCATCAGTCAGCTCGTGGTGATCCTGAAGGACACCTCGCTGGCCGCCGTGCTCGGGCTCTACACCGAGCTCCTGCGGCAGGGAAACCTGATCGCGCTCAACCTGCACAACCCGATCCAGATCCTGTCAGTGGTCGGAGTCATCTTCATCCTGATCAACTACAGTCTCAGCCGGCTGGCCACCTGGGTCGACCAGCGCTCTGTGCGCAAGACCCAGGTTTAGGCGGCGTCCGAGGTGCCTCAGGGTTGACGGGCCCGCACAGACATGGATCTGCGTAACCTGTTGCTACGCAAGCAAAAACGCTTGCCCCTTAGCGCTTGAGGAGTGCCCGTGCCATCACGATGCGCTGGATCTGGTTGGTGCCCTCGTAGATCTGCGTGATCTTGGCGTCGCGCATCATCCGCTCAACCGGGAAGTCCTTGACGTACCCGGAGCCACCCAGCAGCTGGACCGCGTCGGTGGTGACCTCCATGGCCACGTCCGAGGCGAAGCACTTGGCCGCCGCGCCGAAGAAGGCCAGGTCCTTGTCGCCGCGCTCGGACTTGGCCGCCGCGACGTAGACCATCTGGCGGGCAGCCTCCAGCTTCATCGCCATGTCCGCCAGCATGAACTGCACCCCCTGGAACTCCGAGATGTGCTTGCCGAACTGTGAACGCTCCTTGACGTAGCCCAGCGCGAAGTCCAGCGCACCCTGAGCGATACCCACGGCCTGGGCCCCGATGGTCACCCGGGTGTGGTCCAGGGTCCGCAACGCGATCTTCAGCCCTTCGCCGGGACCTCCCACCATCCGGTCCCCCGGGATCCGGGCGCCCTCGAAGATAAGCTCACGGGTTGGCGATCCCTTAATGCCCATCTTCCGCTCAGGCTCCCCGAAGCTGAACCCTGGATCTGACTTCTCCACCACGAAAGCAGACACGTTCGACCCCCGCTTGCCGTCGGGGTCGGTCACGGCCAGCACCGTGTAGAACTCAGAGACACCGGCGTTCGTGATCCACGCCTTCTGCCCGGTCAGCACCCAGTCGTCGCCGTCGGCCTTGGCCCGGCACTTCATCGCGGCGGTGTCGCTGCCAGCCTCACGCTCGGACAGGCCGTAGGCGAACATCGCCTCGCCGCGGGCCACCGGCGGCAGGTACTTCGCCTTGAGCTCGTCGGAGGCCGCGAGGATCAGCGGCATCGTGCCCAGCTTGTTCACGGCGGGGATCAGCGACGACGACGCGCAAACCCTGGCAACCTCCTCGATCACGATGCAGGTCGCGAGAGCGTCGGCGCCGACCCCGTCGTACTCCTCCGCGATGTGGGGCGCGTGGAAGTCCGAGGCGACCAGCGCGTCCAGGGCAGCCTGCGGGAACGTTGCAGTCTCATCGACCTCGGCGGCATGCGGAGCGATCTTGTCCTCCGCAACGGCACGCACCGCAGCCCGCAGCTCTTCGTGGTCCTCGGAGGTGGTGAAGAAGGGAAAGTCGCCTTTGTCTGTGCTCACGATGGTCACATTACTGCCCGGATCCCTACAGAAGGTCGGGTATGACTTTATTCTCAAAGAGATGCATACCGGACGTGTCGTATGCAGCCTCGGTGAAGTAGGCAATCGTGTAGCCGAGCCCCAGGGTCTTCAACGCGGTCAGCTTCTCGGCAATCTGCTCGGGCGTGCCGACGCCGATGCCTGCGACCAGCCCGTCGATCTGCTTGTCGACGACGGCCTCGGACAGCCCAGCCTTGAGGTAGTGGTCGCGCGTCCAGGCAAGACGGTCCTTGACCTCCTTCTCGGTGTCGCCGATGACCACATTGACGTTGGTCGACCGGGTGATCTGGGCGAAGTCCCGCCCGAGGTCAGCGCAGTGAGCGGCCAGGATCGCGCTCTTGTGCTCGAACACTCTGGGTTCGAAGTTCGTGTAGTCGGCGTACTGCGCGGCGATGCGCAACGTCTTCTTCTCGCCACCACCAGCAACCCACACCGGTATGCCGTTGAGCTCGGACCCCGGTTGGGTTGTGCCCTGCAGGGGGCGAGGAGCGCAGATCGCGCCGTCGACCTGGTAGTACTTTCCATCCAGCGTGGCCGATCCCTTGGTCCACATGTCGCGGAAGATCTGAACGCCTTCTTCGAGCATCCCGAGCCGTTCGCCGGCCGTCGGGAAGCCATAGCCATAGGCCCGCCACTCGTGCTCGTACCACCCCGCACCGATGCCCATCTCGAGACGACCCTCAGAGATGATGTCGACCGTCGCGGCGACCTTGGCGAGATAGGCGGGGTTGCGGTAGCCCATGGACGTGCACATCTGGCCCAGCCGGATCCTGCTCGTGACCGCAGCCAGCGCGGCCATCAGCGTCCACGAGTCGTGGGTGGCTTCCTGTGAGGGGACCGGCACTGTGTGGAAGTGGTCGTAGACCCAGATCGACTCCCACAGGCGGGTCATCTCAGCGCGCTCGGCGAGACCTGCCATGACCCCCCAGTGCTGGTCCGGCTCGATGCCGGCGAGATCCATCCGCCAGCCCTGGGGAACAAAGAGACCAAATCGCACGGAGCTTCTCCTCACAACGGAACAACGCTTGGGGACAAGGCTACTGTGCGGCTATGGCTACCTCGATCTCAGGCAGTGTCAACAAACCGGAGGCGATCCGCAGGGTGCTCACGACTCCCGCCACCTGGGCCGTGGTCGGGCTGTCCACGAATGTCGCGCGGACGGCATACGGCGTCGCCCGATGGATGAACAAGGCTCTGGGCCAACGCATCATCCCGGTGCACTCCCACGCCGAGGAGGTATGGGGCGAGCCCGGCTACCCATCGCTGAGCCAGATCCCTGACGGCACCGTCGTCGCTGTCGTGGACTGCTTCGTCAACTCCCGGCATGTCGGCGCGATCGTCGATGAGGCGATCGTCAACAAGGAACGACTCGGCATCGAGGCCGTCTGGCTCCAGCTTGGAGTGGTCGACGAGGAAGCGGCACAACGCGCCATCGACGCAGGCCTGGACGTCGTGATGGACACCTGCCCGATGATGGAGTACCCGAAACTCTGAGGTGGGTCGCCGGACCCACACACGTCAGTCAGCTGGGGGCATCCCCAGGCTGGTCGGGTGTGCGCGTCGGGACCGCAGCTTCTCGCCCTTGGCAAGAGCCTTATCGCGAAGTTGCCCTTGGAACGCAACCATTTTCGAACGCAGGACAGCCGCGTCGCTGTCTCCTCCCGCGGCGAGTATCCGCACCGCCAGCAGTCCGGCATTGCGGGCTCCGCCCACCGAGACGGTCGCCACGGGGATGCCGGCGGGCATCTGCACGATGGACAAGAGCGAGTCCATCCCGTCGAGGTATTTCAACGGCACCGGGACGCCGATGACCGGCAGCGGCGTGACCGACGCCAGCATCCCGGGCAGGTGCGCCGCACCCCCCGCTCCGGCGATGATCACCCGCAGACCGCGCTCGGCTGCACTCTGCCCATAGGCAAGCATCTCGTGGGGCATCCGGTGAGCCGAGACGACATCAGCCTCATAGCCGATCCCGAACTCCTCCAATGCTTTTGCGGCTTCTTCCATGACGGGCCAGTCGCTGTCACTGCCCATCACCAGCCCCACGACTGCCGACCCAACCACCCTTTGGTCCTCCACAGCTCGACCCTCTACCGCATTCGACTCGCTCATTCGGTGACCGCTCCCTGCAGATAGTCGCTCGCATGGCTCGCGCGGGCCCTCAAACCATCGAGGTCACCCCCGCTGACGTTGACGTGCCCGATCTTGCGCCCGGGCCGGACGCCCTTGCCGTACAGGTGAATCTTGAGTGCGGGGTCACGCGCCATCAGGTGACGATATGCCGGATACAGGTCGCTGTAGCTGCCACCCAGAACATTGCCCATGACCGTCCACGGCGCCCGGGGGCTGGTGTCCCCCAGCGGCAAATCGAGCACTGCGCGCAGATGCTGCTCGAACTGACTGGTCACGGCCCCGTCGATGGTCCAGTGACCGCTGTTGTGCGGCCGCATCGCGAGCTCGTTGACCATGTACGCCGGTTCGCCGGTGTGGGCGTCCCTGACCTCGAACATCTCCACCGCCATCACGCCGGTGACGCCGAGCTCTCCGGCGATGCGCAGGCCAGCCTCGGTGACCACTGCCGCAAGGTTCGGGGCGAGGCCGGGAGCAGGTGCGAGGACCTGGGTGCAGATGCCATCGGTCTGGACGGTCTCCACCACCGGCCAAGCGCTGGCCTGACCGGACGGGCTGCGGGCGATCAGTACCGTCAGCTCTCGCACGAAGTCGACCTTCTGCTCGGCCAGCAGTCCGTCGACGAGTAACCCACCGCCCCGGGCGACGTGGTGCGCGACATCACCAAGCCAGTCGGCCGCCTCATCGGGTGCGGCCACGACGCGAACTCCCTTGCCGTCATACCCGCCCTTGGGGGTCTTGACGACCACCGGCCAACCCACTTCGTCACCAAAAGCCTTTAACGACAGAGCATCTCGCACCTGCGCCCATCGAGGGCACGCCACCCCCATGTCCGTGAGCCGACGACGCATCGCGAGCTTGTCCTGGGCGAACACGAGGGCGGCCGGCGAGGGACGCAGGACCACGCCTGCGGCCTCGAGCGCCGAAAGCACCTCGGCGGGCACGTGCTCGTGGTCGAAGGTGACGACGTCACACTCCCTCGCGAAGGCGAGCACGGCTGCGACGTCATGGTGGCTGCCCACCGGAGCGGACGGGATGACCAGCGCCGCAGAAGCATCCGCCGACTCGGCGAGCACCGACAGCGTGATCGACAGCCCGACCGACGGCGGCTGGCACATCCGGGCCAGCTGGCCGCCGCCGATGATCCCGACGACGGGAAACCCTCCGGGCGCGCGTTGCGGGGGTGTCACGAAGGGCAGCCTATCGGGGCCAGTACGGAGCTCGTTCGGACTTCGCGGATAGGCTCGCACCGTGCCGACAGACCGTCCTCGACTGCTCGACCGCGCCCGTGGGGCCATTGACGTCCTGGTCCGGGAGATGCTCAAGTTCGGCATGGTCGGCGCGGTGGCGTTCGTGATCGACCTGGGCGGCTACAACCTCCTGGTTTTCGGGCCGCACCTGCTGGGGATTCTCGGCGAAGGGACCACTGCCGGGGTGCTCAGCGCCAAGCCCCTCACGGCCCGAATCATCTCGGCCAGTATCGCGACCGTCGTGGCGTGGCTGGGCAACCGGCTGTGGACCTTCCGCCACCGCCGAAACCGGCAGGCCGGCCACGAGCTCGCGCTGTTCGTGTTCTTCAACGTCGCCGCCATGGTCATCGCGGTCGCCTGTCTGGGCTTCTCCCGGTATGTGCTCGACCTGCACACCCAGCTGGCAGACAACATCACCAACATCGTCGGGATCGGAATCGGCACACTGTTCCGGTTCTGGACATATCGCAAGTTCGTGTTCGCCGGAGACACGTTGGTGGAGCGCGTGAACAAGCCTGGCGCGGGTGAACCGCGGTAGTCGCGTTAGTCGCGTCCGTCGTGTGAGTCAGGATCGGCCTCGGAGAGGAACAGGGCAAAGATCGCCGGCTGTGCCTGGATCAGCTCGATTCGACCACCGTTGGCCTCGGCCAGGTCACGTGCCAGGGCCAGCCCCAGGCCGGAGCTCTTTGCAGTGCTGACCGATCGTTCGAAGATGTGCGGCGCAATCGTCGAAGGCACCCCCTCGCCCTGGTCGCTGACCTCCACCACCACCGAGGGGCCACTGCGCCGGGCGTGAACATCCACGGTGCCTCGACCGTGAGCCAGGGAATTCTCGAGCAGCGTCGACAACACCTGCGACAGCGCCACCGGGGTGGCCCGCACGAACAGACCACGCTGGCCATGGACCCGCACGCTACGTCGGGCCTGCTCGAACGCCGGCTGCCACTCGCGCTGCAGTGCGGCGATCACCGAGTCCAATGAGACCGACGGCGGCTCCGCAACGTGGCCTCTGCGACTGCGTGAGAGCAGCTCGTCGACCACCTTGGTGAGGCGCTCCACCTGCGCGATCGCACTTCCGGCCTCTTCCTTGACGGCCACGAGATCGTCGGTCACGGAGATCTCCTCGAGTCGCATCAGCAAGGCGGTCAAGGGGGTTCGCAGCTGATGCGAGGCATCCGAGGCGAAGTCACGCTCCGAAGCCAGTGACCGGGTCATCTGAAGGGCGCTGCGCGCCAGAACCTCCGCGATGCGGTCGATCTCACCGATGCCCGTGACCAGCGGCTGGAACCGGGACTCGCCGGCCCCGAAGCGTTCGGCCCGGTCGGCCAGCTGGGCCATCGGCTCCGCGAACCTGCTGGCCTGCAAGGACGCCACGACCAGGCCCGACAGCACTGCCATCACTGACAAGGCCCCAATGATCGCCAGCAGTTTGAACGGCACCGTCGGCAGGTCTGGCGAGTCGAGCGACTCGCGCAGACGAATTCCGTGGTCGGTCATCACCCACAGGCCGGCAAGGCCGAGCGGCGCGCCGATCACCAGTACAGACAGCAGCACTGCTACAAAGGTCGAGCGAAGAAGCTGACGGCGCATGCTAGATGTTCAGGCTCGAACGTCACGCTCGAAGCGGAAACCGACGCCGCGCACGGTCGCGATGTAGCGGGGCTGAGTCGCATCGTCACCCAGTTTTCGGCGCAGCACCGAGATGTGCATGTCAAGAGTCTTGGTTGACCCGAACCAGGCCGTCTCCCAGATCTCGCGCATCAGCTGCTCACGCGAGACGACCTTGCCCTGCTCACGCACCAGGACGCGCAGCAGGTCGAACTCCTTGGCAGTCAGCTGGAGCTCTTCCTCGTTGAAGTAGGCACGCCGGCCGTCAGGGTCGATGCGCACGACTGCCCCGTCCGAGCCGCCTTCGGTGGGGTGGCGACGCAGGAGGGCACGGACCCGGGCCAACAGCTCGGCCAGACGGAACGGCTTGGTGACGTAGTCGTCGGCGCCGGCATCCAGCCCGACCACCAGATCCACCTCGTCAGCCCGGGCAGTGAGGATCAGCACCGGGATGTTGCGGCCGTCGGCGCGTATCCGGCGGCAGACCTCCAGCCCGTCGACGTAGGGCAGTCCGAGGTCGAGCACCACAAGGTCGGGGTTTTCGTTCGCACCCTCGAGCGCTGCGCGGCCGTCGGCACGGACATCGACCTCGTAGCCTTCACGCCGGAGGGCACGGGCCAGCGGCTCCGAGATCGCGGGGTCATCTTCAGCAAGCAGAACACGAGTCATAAACGCATCGTAGAGAGCATTCTCACGTTCAGCGACCAGGCCAGCGTGGGTGTCTCTTCTCGGCGAAGGCTGAGACTCCTTCTGCCCGGTCTCCGGAGAAGGCTGTAGCTCGCCAACAAGCGTCCTCAACCTCGAGTCCGGTCGCCAGATCAACATCGCTGCCGAGCCGCATCGCACGCTTGGCCTGGCGCAGGCCGACCGGCGAGTTCGCCGCGATCGCAGCGGCCAGCTCGAGGCCGCGTTCACGCGCGGAGCCGGCTTCGAGCACCTCATCGACAACGCCCAGCGCCGCTGCCTCGCTGGCCGGCATCCGGCGCGCAGTGAAGATCATTCCGGCCGCCCGGGACCAGCCGATGCGCCGCGTCAGCAGCTGGGTGCCACCGCCGCCCGGAATGACGCCGACAGACACCTCAGGCAGACCGACCACCGCCGCCGATCCGGCGATGACCATGTCACAGGACAGAGCGATCTCCAGGCCGCCGCCGAGGGCATACCCCTCGACCACGGCGATCGAGGGCACGGGCAGGTTCAGCACACCGCTGTATGCCGCGCGAGCCACCGGCCGCTGTGCCGTCAGGTCGGCGTCGGTGAAGGAGTTGCGTTCCTTGAGGTCGGCTCCCACACAGAACGCCTTCGGGCTGGTGCTGGTCAGCAGCACCACCCGGACGTCAGGGTCGATCGAGAGCTCGGCACAGGCTGCAGCCAGCTCGCGGGCCATCTGCGTCGACACGGCGTTCATCGCCTCGGGCCGGTCCAGCGCCAGCTCGGCGATGTGCCCGCCGGGACCATGCCGGGTGATCGTCACCATCGGTCGGGTGGGGGTGCGCGGCTCACTCATCAACCCAGGTCTCCTTGGTCTTTGCCATCATCAGCTCGGTCGCCGTCGTCGCCATCATCATGGCGGTCACCGTTATCGCCTTGGTAACTGTGGTCGCCAGCACGGCCATCGGCCGTCACGCCGCGGCGCCCCGACGGGTGGGCGCGGCGCAGGCTCCACGGGGTCACCGGCCCGATCCCACGTAGCGTCCGGCGCCACAGGGGGAACATCTCGAATCCCGACGTGCTGCCAAGCGCTGCGGCCATCGCGTCATCGACCAGAACCGTTCGAGGCCTCGCCAGTGCCGTCAGCCGGCTGGCGCGGTTCACCGTGGTCCCGAAAACATCGCCGAGGCGTGAGACCACCTGCCCACTCGCGATACCGACTCTGACGTTCGGCAGCACGTCGTCCTCGGCCATCGCCTCGACCAGGTCGACCGCGATCGCAGCGGCAGGGGCGGCGCTCATCGCCACGAACAAGACTTCGTCCCCCACGGTCTTGATAACCCGGCCGCCGTGTGCCGTGACGACGTCGGACGCCAGCGCCTCGAAACGCTGCACCACGCGTGCCAGCTCGCGTTCGGAGAGCCGACTCACCAGATGAGTGAAGGAGACGAGGTCGGCGAAGCCGACACAGCGCACGACCCCCGAGCTCTCCGGACTCGGCTCGGAGTCGGACACCATGCGCGAGATCGCCGCCGCCAGATGACGTCGCCACGCGTAGACCAGCAGCGGCTCCAGCTCGTCGGCGATGTCAGCCATCTTCACGGCGGCTGCATGAGCGGTTGCGGAATCTGGCAGCGCCCGGGTCGTGTCCGGACTCGCTTCGCCGTCGACGGTCCCCGCTTGTTGCTCGCCCATCGCCTCGGCCATCAGCTGGGTCTGCCACACAGCCAGACGATCGGTGGTCCGGGCGAGCGCTCGCGTCATCGCCAGCGCGGTGGGCTCATCGAAGACGCCCTCACGAACCAGCCCCGCCATGACCCGCATGGCAACCACGTCAGCCTCCGTGAACACGGTGTCCTCTTCGGCGACGTTGGGAAACCCCAGAGCGTGCCAGAACTTGCGGGCGCTGCGCAGGGACACCGAGGCCTTGACGCTGACATCGCGTGGGCGCATAGAACGGGGCTGACCGAGCAGCCGGGCCTCCACGTCGTCGGCTGCGGGAGAGAACCCGACGGCGGGGTCGACCGGCATACCGGGGCGATGGCGACCGGTGCGGGGCATCTCAGCTGCACCTCCTCTGGACCTGCGGGTCGATCATGACTCGATCATGCCGTGTCTCCCGCCGTGGGCGGCGACCGGCGCACGTGCGTGACGTCTCCGGCTGCGTGCGCGGTGCTCCACCCGCCCACCCGAACCACCAACCGGCCGGCATCGTCGACCCCCGTGGCGGTGCCCCGGGTGATCCGACCGCCGGGCTGTTGCACGTCGACGTCCAGTCCGATCGTCTGACAGGCGGAGCGGTATGCCGCACGAATGACTTCCAGCACCGCGCCACCTCCGGTCCAGTCCCGGTGGAGGCCGGCCAGCACCCCGAGGTAGCGGATGATGACATCCTCTCGGCGGACGTTCTCTGCCCCGCACAGGGCCAAGGACGTCGCTGTCTCCACCGGTAGCTCGCTTCGCGTCTGGCTGATGTTGGCACCGGAGCCGATGACCACCAACCCATCCTCGGGCACCATCTCGCAGAGGACCCCCGAGATCTTGAGCCACGGCGCCTCAGCGTCATCCGGCCGTTCCTGGACCAGCACGTCGTTCGGCCACTTGAGCCGGCCCGTCAGACCGGCGACATCTGCCAGTGCCTGGCGCATCGCCATGCCTGCCAGCAGCGGGAGCCAGCTCGAGTCGGCAGTTCGGTCGGCCGGTACGGGGACCACGCACGAGACGGCGATCGAGGCACAGGGAGGGGCCTCCCACTGGCGCGAAAGGCGACCCCGTCCGGAGCTCTGGTGATCGGCCAACACGACCCGCCACGGACGCGGGGCCCGGAGCACCTCGCTGTTGGTGGAGTCGACAGACTCATGGACATCGACCTCTTGCCAAGGGTTTGGGGAGGTGAGCAATGACGCTTTCACAGTCTGGGATTCAAGAGGCTCGGGCACAGACCTAAGGCTAGGCTCCCGCCATGGCTGATGTAGTTCTCAACGGGGACCATGCCGTGCCCGACCCCGCCGTGCCCGACCCTGCCGTGCCCGACCCTGCCGTGCCCGAACCCGACATCCACACGACAGCTGGCAAGCTCGCCGGCCTGATCCGGCGCCACGACGAAGCGCTCCACGCCGGTTCGAGCACGGCAGTCGAGAAGCGTCATGCCCAGGGGAAGAAGACGGCGCGCGAGCGCATCGAGCAGCTGATGGACGACGACTCGTTCGTCGAGGTCGACGAGCTTGGCCGGCACCGGTCGACGGCCTTCGGTCAACAAAAGAAGCGGCCCTATGGCGATGGCGTCATCATCGGCTTCGGTACGGTCGACGGCCGGCAGATCTGCGTGTTCTCCCAGGACTTCACGGTCTTCGGCGGCTCTCTGGGCGAGGTGTTCGGCGAGAAGATCGTCAAGATCATGGACCTGGCGATGAAGATCGGCTGCCCGGTCATCGGCATCAACGACTCCGGCGGCGCCCGCATCCAGGAGGGTGTGGTGGCCCTTGGTCTCTACGCCGAGATCTTCCGCCGCAACGTCCACTCTTCCGGGGTCATCCCGCAGATCTCCCTGGTCATGGGGCCCTGCGCGGGCGGCGCGGTCTACTCCCCTGCGATCACGGACTTCACCGTGATGGTTGACCAGACCTCGCACATGTTCATCACCGGCCCCGACGTCATCAAGACCGTCACGGGCGAGGACGTCGGCATGGAGGAGCTCGGCGGGGCGCTCACGCACAACACCAAGTCCGGCGTCGCGCACTACATGGGTCAGGGCGAGGACGACGCCATCGACTACGTCAAGGCTCTGCTGTCATACCTGCCGTCAAACAACCTCGAGGACGCCCCGTCCTTCGAGTGGGACGACGACGGCTCTGCTGGCGAGGTCAACGCCAGCGATTCGTTCCTGGACACCTTCATCCCGGACTCGGCCAACCAGCCGTATGACATGCACACGATCATCGAGCACATCGTTGACACCACCGATGACGGCTCCCCTGACTTTCTCGAGGTTCACGCGCTCTTCGCCCAGAACATCATCTGCGGTTTCGGCCGGGTCGAGGGCCGGTCCATCGGCGTGGTGGCCAACCAGCCCATGCAGCTGGCCGGCTGCCTGGACATCGACGCCTCCGAGAAGGCCGCCCGGTTCGTGAGGACGTGCGACGCGTTCAACGTCCCGGTGCTGACCTTCGTGGACGTTCCGGGCTTCTTGCCGGGCACCGACCAGGAGTGGAACGGCATCATCCGTCGCGGCGCCAAGCTTCTGTACGCCTATGCCGAAGCCACAGTGCCCTTGGTCACTGTCATCACCCGCAAGGCCTACGGCGGTGCCTACGACGTCATGGGTTCCAAACACCTCGGCGCCGACCTCAACTTCGCCTGGCCGACAGCGCAGATCGCGGTGATGGGCGCCCAGGGGGCGGTCAACATCCTCTACCGCAAAGAGATCGCCGAGACTCTCGCCGCCGGTGGTGACGTCGAGGCCACGCGCCAGCGGTTCATCTCGGAGTACGAAGACGAGCTGGCCAACCCCTACATCGCAGCCGAACGCGGCTACGTCGACTCGGTGATCCCACCGTCACACACCCGCTCCTACGTGATCAAGGCCCTGCGCGCGCTGCGCAACAAGCGTGAGACCTTGCCCCCCAAGAAGCACGGCAACATACCGCTCTGAGCGGGCGAAACCCTATGACAGACCACACTTCTCAGGAATCGCAGGCACCCCAGACACAGGAGCCGACCCGTATGCCGGTGCGCCTCGTCCGCGGTGAAGCATCGCCGGAAGAGCTCGCTGCCCTCCTCACTGTTCTTGCAACCTCGACAGGTGACGGCGCGCCGGACCGGACCGACCGCCATACCCCGGCAGGCGGGAGATACGCCTCGCCCCCCTGGGGGGCCCCACGACGGATGTTCCGCGTGACTCACCCCCACCGACCCGGCGGCTGGCGCGCGTCGGCCTTCCCACGCTGATATCTCGATCTCCCTGGCCACGACCTCCTGGGGTACGTTCGACACGTGACCACTGACGCAGCGCCAGGAGCGCGCCCCACCACCGAGGTTGACCACATTGCGAACGACTACCTCGACGCGCTGGTCGAGCTCAGTCCCATCACCGCAACCGCACTGGGGATTCCTGGCCACGAGGAAGATCTCGACGACCTCTCGCCCAAGAGCCATGCGGCCCTCGCGAGCCTGCGAGGCACGACCCTCGACGCCCTTGCCCGGGCCACCCCTGCCGATGACATCGACCGCGTGACGATCGGGGCGATGCAGGAGCGCCTCGGCCTGGAGCAAGAGACCTACGCCGCCGGCCTCGACGAGATGAGCCTCAACGTCCTGGCCTCACCGCTGCAGGGGGTCCGCGACGTCTTCGACCTGATGAGCACCGAGACCGACGCGCACTGGTTGACGTTGGCCACCCGAATGACCAAGATCCCGGCGGCACTGGACAGCTATGTCGGGTCGCTGCGTGCCGCCGCGGCCAGGGGTCTGGTGAGCCCGCGGCGCCAGGTTGAGGCGTGCATGGCCCAGTGCGCCGAGCTTGCGGCCGCGGACGGTTATTTCGCCAACCTGGTCAAGACCGCCAAAGCCGGCGACAGCCCGCTCGGTGCAGCTGCCGCGGGCGCGCTGAGCAGCGCTGCGGCTGAGGCCTCCTCTGCCTACCTGCGGATCGGTGACTTCCTGCGCGAAGATCTGCTCCCTCAGGCCCCAGAAGCCGATGCGTGCGGCCGTGAGCGCTACCAGCTCTTGTCGCGCTCGTTCCTCGGCGCCACCGTCGACCTCGAGGAGACCTACCGGTGGGGCCAGGAGGAGCTCGCCCGCATCACGGACGAGATGCAGACCGTGGCCGGGCGGATCAAGCCAGGCGCGACCATCAAGGAAGCCATCGGCCTCCTCGACGCCGACCCTGGCTACCAGCTACATGGCACCGACGAGCTCCGGATGTGGATGCAGGGAAAGGCCGACGAGGTCATTGCCAACCTGGCCGGTTCCCAGTTCGACATCCCCGAGCCGGTCCGCCGGATCGAGTGCATGATCGCCCCGACCCAGACGGGCGGCATCTACTACACCGGGCCCTCTGAGGACTTCAGCCGGCCTGGCCGGATGTGGTGGTCGGTGCCCAAGGGCATCACCGAGTTCAGCACCTGGCGCGAGCTGACGACCGTTTACCACGAGGGTGTCCCCGGACACCATCTCCAGGTCGCCCAGACGGTATTCCGCTCCGAGCTGCTCAACCGCTGGCGCCGCATGGCCGCATGGACCTCCGGCCATGGTGAGGGCTGGGCCCTGTACGCCGAGCGGCTGATGGCCGAGCTGGGCTACATGGACGAACCCGGAAACCGCATGGGGATGCTCGACGGCCAGTCGCTGCGGGCAGCCCGGGTCGTCATCGACATCGGGGTGCACTGCGGATTCGAGGCTCCGGCCGAGGTCGGCGGCGGCGAGTGGACCTACGACAAGGCCTGGCAGTTCCTGCAGGCCCACGCCAACATGGCGGAGGGGTTCCTGCGCTTCGAGCTCGACCGCTATCTCGGCTGGCCGGGCCAGGCGCCGTCTTACAAGATTGGCGAGCGGCTCTGGATCCAGCTTCGTGACGAGGTCCAGGCCCGCGAGGGAGATGCCTTTGATATCAAGGCCTTCCACCGTCGCGCGCTCGATATCGGCGGCGTCGGCCTCGATACGTTGCGTGAGGCCGTTCTCGGCTGACCAGCTTCCTGTCGCGACATCCGGATGGCGGCCGGGCACCTCGGTGACGCGCCGCAGCAGGCGCGTCACCGGACTACCTGCAAAGATTGTCCGGTGCATGTCGCCGTTGCGATGCTGGCGCTGGTCGCCACCGTCACCCTTGTCGCCGGGCTGGCGCGACGGCGCGACCTGTCCGCGCCACTGTTGCTGACTGTCGCTGGGGTCGCCGGCAGCTTTCTGCCCTTCGTGCCCCAGTTCAGGCTGGACCCCGAGCTGGTCCTGGTCGGGCTGCTGCCCCCGCTTCTATATGCCACCGCAATCCGAAGCTCCCTGGTCGACTTCAAGGCCAACCGTCGAGCGATAGGCATGCTCTCTGTCGGCCTGGTCGCCTTCACCGCCCTGGGCGTCGGAGTGTTGACCTGGTGGCTGCTGCCGGTCCCATTCGCGGCCGGTGTGGCGTTCGGCGCCGTCGTCGCACCTCCCGATGCGGTCGCCGCCACGGCAGTTGCCCGCCGAATCGGCCTACCGCGACGCATCGTCACGATTCTCGAAGGCGAGTCGCTGCTCAACGACGCCATGGCACTGGTGGCTCTTCGCACCGCTATCGCCGGTCTCGCCGGAACGGTGTCTTTGGGCGGTGTCGGCCTGGACTTCCTCGCCGCGACCCTCGGTGGGGCAGCCGTCGGACTCACCGTTGCGTTTCTGATCGGCAGGGTCCGCCGGCGCCTCACGGATCCCGTGCTCGACACCTCACTGTCCTTCATGGCGCCGTTCGCGGCCTACCTGCCCGCCGAGGCCATCCACGGCTCCGGCGTCCTGGCTGTCGTGGTGGCCGGGCTCGTCCTGGCCCACCGCGCGACGATGCTACAGACCGCCTCCTCCCGCATGAGCGAACGCGTCAACTGGTCCACCATCTCGTTCCTGCTCGAGAACACGGTCTTCCTGCTGATCGGGCTCCAGGCCCGCTGGATTCTGGCGGATGTCCGCCACTCCACGCTCGCGCCATCGCGGATCCTTCTCTTCTGCGTGGCCTCGCTGGCTGCCGTGATCCTCCTGCGCCCGCTATGGGTCTTCCCGATGCGCTACCTCATCGTCCGGCCGGGTCCGGGCCGTAAGGACCGGATACCGCCGTGGAGACACACCGCCATCGTGTCCTGGGCCGGTATGCGCGGTGTGGTGACCCTGGCGGCCGCGTTCGTCCTGCCGGTGAGCACACCACATCGCGACGTGCTGGTGCTGGCTGCCATGGTCGTCACGGCGGGAACCCTTCTGCTGCAAGGGATCTCGCTTCCATGGCTGGCCCGCAGGCTCGACGTGCGTGGGCCTGACCCCCGCGAGGACATCCTGCAAGAAGCGACATTGCTCCAGACCTCGGTGTCCGCAGGGCTGGCCGAGCTGGCACGCGCAGCTCCTGGCATCCCGCCGGCCATCACCGATGCGCTACGCCACCGCGCCCAGCAACGAGCCGACGTCGCCTGGGAGCGGCTCGGCCAGACGGCACCCGACGCCGAGACACCGACTGAGACGTGGCGCCGCGTTCGGCTGCAGATGCTGCAGGCCGAGCGAGCCGCAGTGCTGCAGATACGCGACGCCGGTCAGGCTGACCACGATGTTCTCGCGAGCGTCCTCTCCGCGCTCGACCTCGAGGAGTCAATGCTCGACCGGGTCGCTGACCGTCTGGAAGACACCCACGAAGGGCAGCTGTTGCGGCCGGAGACCCACAGTTCGGGCTGCGAGCACCTCATTCAGGCTCCGGTCGTCACAGCGCCAGCGGCGCCACGAATCTGCCGCGGGTGCGAACACGAAGGTGTGCAGTGGGTCCACCTGCGCCTCTGCCTCACCTGCGGCAACGTCGGCTGCTGCAGCTCCTCCGCGGGCAACCACGCAGAGCGACACTTCCAGGACACCGGGCATCCGGTGATGCGCAGCTTCGAGCCGGGCGAGGCCTGGCGCTGGTGCTACGTGGACGAACTGCTCGGATAGCCTGCGCGCATGGTCTCTCCCCACGTGCCCCTTGTTCTCGCCTCAGCCTCCCCCGCACGACTGTCGACGTTGCTGACAGCTGGGGTGACGCCATACGTCCTGGTCAGTGATGTTGATGAGGATTCCGTTGTGGCACGTGCTGTTACACAGTATAGCGAGCTCACACCAGAGGACGTAGCGCTGGTTCTGGCCCGGGCCAAGTGCGAGGCCGTGGCCGATCGGCTCTCCGGCGAATCCTGCCCTGATGATGCACCCATCGGCGCGCTGGTGCTCGGCTGCGACTCGGTGCTCGAGCTGGACGGTGAGCTGCACGGCAAGCCCGTCGATGAGGCGGAGGCGACCGCCCGGTGGCAGCTGATGCGTGGCAGCTCCGGCGTGCTGCACACCGGTCACTGGCTGATCGACGACAGAGAAGACAGCGAGGGGGGCACGGGTGCGACGATGGGCGCCGTCGCCTCCACGACCGTCCACTTCGCGAAGGTCAGCGACCAGGAGATCGCGGCCTACGTCGCCACGGGCGAGCCGCTCAGAGTCGCCGGGGCGTTCACGATCGACGGGCTAGGCGGTCCCTTCGTCGCTGGTCTCGAGGGCGACCATCACAATGTTGTCGGCATCAGCCTGCCCTTGCTGCGCGAGATGCTCGCAGAGATCAACCTCAACTGGTTCGACCTATCCACGTCCACGTAGAGGCAAGGGAAGAATGGGGGCCGCGTAGACCACAACAACAGAGGCAGGGGAGGGATGGGGGCCGCGTAGCCCATCAAGGGAGCCTGCGAGCAGGGCCAGCGGCCTCCGTCTCTCCCGTGCCGGCGCGCCAGTGGATCACAACCCGGATAAGACGCAAAAGGGCCCTCACCGGGGTTGCCGGTGGGGGCTCTTTCACAATGTATGTCCGGCGGCGTCCTACTCTCCCACACCGTCACCAGTGCAGTACCATCGGCGCTGAAGGGCTTAGCTTCCGGGTTCGGAATGGGACCGGGTGTTTCCCGTTTCGCTATGGCCGCCGTAACTCTTTCAACCACTTCACATCATCCACACCCCGCAGAGGTTCGTGGACACACACGTGGTGTGTCACGAACCAACCATGAGGGG
>JBBRWQ010000023.1:0-42899 GCA_038249115.1 Actinomycetales bacterium | reverse complement strand
GATGACGGTGTCAGCAAGAACGAGGAGATCAACCGCGCCATCCTGGATCGCGGGGCGCGGATGTCCCGCCAGAAGGACGTCCGCGCGCTGGCGCGGGAGACAGTCAAGGACTATGGACCGCTGCTCGACCGCCTCGCGCAATGACATTCGACACCATGACGTCTGAGACATGACGGCCTATCTGAGCACGGAGGACCTGCTCGTTCTCGTCGAGGAGCTGGGCGGGCTGCAGGTGCGGGACTTCGGCCTGCTCGACTCAGCCGCGCATCGGCCCCAAGCAACGGTGTTCGGCGACGATGCCTACCCGGATCTAGACACCAAAGCGGCGGTCCTGCACGAGTCGATCGCCCGCACCCACCCACTGGTCGACGGCAACAAACGCCTCTCGTGGGTGGCCGTGGTGGTTTTCTACCGACTCAATGGACATACGCTGCGCGCGCCTGAGGACGCGGCATACGACCTGGCCATCGGCGTCGCCGAGGGTCGCCTCACCCATCAGGAGGTGGCCGTCCAGCTCGCCGGTTGGACGACACATCTTTCGTAGGGAGCTCGTCTATGTGGCAGCGACTTTCTTCGCTGTCGACTTCTTGGTGGACGCTTTCTTGGCGGCTGACTTCTTGGTCGCCTTCTTCGCGGGGGCTTTCTTGGCGGCGCGTTTGCGGGTGACCGGGCCGCGGGCCCGCTTCTCGGCCAGCAGCTCTGCGCCACGCTCGGGCGTGATCGTCTCGGGCTCGTCGTCCTTGCGCAGGGTCGCGTTGGTCTCGCCATCTGTGACGTAGGCGCCGAACCGGCCGTCCTTGACCACCATCGGCTTGCCCGACGCCGGGTCGTCGCCCAGCTCCTTGAGCGGAGCCGCGGCGGCCCGCCCGCGTTGCTTGGGCTGAGCGTAGATCGCCAGGGCTTCCTCGAGCGTGATCGTGAACAGCTGCGACTCGGTCTGGATCGAGCGCGAGTCGGTGCCCTTCTTCAGGTAGGGACCGTAGCGACCGTTCTGCGCGGTGATCGCCTCGCCGTCGGAGGGGTCCTTGCCGACTGCGCGGGGCAAGGTGAGCAGCTGCAGCGCGGTCTCGATGTCGAGGGAGGCGAGGTCCATGTCCGCGAACAGGCTGGCCGTGCGCGGCTTGACCTTTGCCTTGCCCTTGAGCGCCGCGATCTCTTCCGGCAGCACCTCGCTGACGTATGGGCCGTAGCGTCCGGCCTTAGCAACGATGTCGCGTCCGGTCTCAGGATCCTGGCCGAGAACGCGACCGTCGTCGGCTGCAGCGTCGAGCAGCTCACGGGCCTTGGCCGGCGACATCTCATCTGGGGCGATGTCGTCGTTGATCGTGGCACGGCGGGCCTCGCCGGTTGCGCCTTCGACAAGCTCGCCCGTGGCAGCGTCCAACCCCGCCGGGACGGTCTCCTCGACATACGGGCCGTAGCGGCCGACCCGAACGACGATCCCCTCACCGATCGAGATGGTGGAGATCTCGCGGGCATCGATCTCGCCGAGGTCCGAGACCAGATGGCACAGGCCTTCGAGTGAGATGGCCTCGTCGCCGAAGTAGAAGCGGGTGAGCCAGCCCACCCGTTCCTCCTCGCCGTTGGCGATCCGGTCGAGACCCTCTTCCATAGACGCGGTGAAGTCATAGTCGACGAGGTTGCCGAAGTGCTCTTCGAGCAACCGGGTCACGGCGAAGGCCAGCCAGGTCGGGATCAGCGCCGATCCACGACTGTTGACGTAGCCGCGGTCCTGGATCGTGCCCATGATCGTCGCGTAGGTCGACGGACGGCCAATTCCCTTCTCTTCCATTGCCTTGACCAGCGTCGCTTCCGTATAGCGGGCCGGCGGCGACGTCTCGTGCCCGTTCGCATCCGCTCGCAACACGTCCAGTGCCACCCCGACGGAGAGCTTCGGCAGGCGACGCTCCTCGTCGGCAGCCTGGGCGCGCACGGTTGCGTCATCGTCACGGCCCTCTTCGTAGGCCGCGAGGAAACCACGGAACGTGATGACCGTGCCGCTGGCACTGAACTCGACAACCCGGGGCCCATCTGGCATCGCAAGGGTGGCGCCGAGCTTGACCGTGGCGGTCGAGCCGCGGGCGTCAGCCATCTGCGAGGCGACGGTGCGCTTCCAGATCAGCTCATACAGCGCGAAATCCTCGCCGCGAAGCTGACCAGCCACCTGCGCAGGGGTACGGAACCGGTCGCCGGCCGGGCGGATCGCCTCGTGCGCCTCCTGCGCGTTCTTGACCTTCTTCTCGTAACGGCGGGGGGAGTCGGGAACGTACTCGGCGCCATACATGTCGCGGGCCTGGCTGCGGGCTGCGCTCAGCGCGGCCTCCGACAACGTGGTCGAGTCGGTTCGCATGTAGGTGATGTAGCCGTTCTCGTACAGACGCTGGGCAACGCGCATGGCGTTCTTGCTCGAGAGACGCAACTTGCGGCTGGCCTCCTGCTGCAACGTCGAGGTCGTGAACGGGGCGTATGGACGACGGGTGTAGGGCTTCTCGGCGACATCCGTGACGGTGAACTCGTTGCTTTCGATCACAGCGTTGGCGATGAGATTCGCGGCGGCCTCGTCGAGCTGGACCACGTTGGCACCCTTGAGCGTGCCGTCGTCGCCGAAGTCCCGGCCCGTCGCCACACGCTTGCCGTCGACCAGGCTGATGCGGGCCGAAAAGGCTTGTGCCGCTGCGGGATCCGGCGCGAAGTCACCCTCGACGTCCCAGTAGGACGCGCGACGGAAAGCCATCCGCTCACGTTCACGCTGTACCACGATGCGGGTCGCGACGGACTGCACCCGGCCAGCTGAAAGTCCCTGCCGCACCTTGCGCCAGAGCACCGGTGAGACCTCGTATCCATAGAGCCGGTCGAGGATGCGACGCGTCTCCTGAGCGTCCACCAACCGAGTGTCGAGCTCACGAGTTTCGTTGACAGCGCGGACGATCGCCTCTTTGGTGATCTCGTGGAACACCATGCGGCGAACCGGGACCGTGGGCTTGAGGACCTCGAGCAGGTGCCATGCGATGGCCTCGCCCTCGCGGTCCTCATCTGTGGCCAGTAAGAGCTCGTCGGCGTTCTTGAGCAGACGCTTGAGCTCCGCCACCTTCTTGCGCTTGCCCGAGTCGACGACGTAGTAGGCGTCGAACCCGTTGTCCACGTCGACGGCAAACCGGCCGTAGGGACCCTTCTTCATGCCCGCGGGCAGCTCGCTGGGATTGGGCAGATCCCGGATATGTCCCACGCTGGCGTCGACGTCGTAGCCCGCGCCGAGGAACTCAGCGATCTTCTTGGCTTTGGCGGGTGACTCGACGATGACGAGCTTGCGTCCGGAGTGTGGTGCCACGTTTCATCCTCAACTTCCCATCGCCACGTGCAGCGGATTCGTCGCTGCTCCGACATGGCAATGCGGATAGACCGTAACGCCTCCTGTCCAGTTCACCCGAACCCGCCGCGTCAGATGCGAGGTGAATCACCTCGAACGAGATGTAGTTGAATGTTGAACTTGTCTGTCCTAGGGTCGTCTCATGCCCACCGGAACCGACCCTCCAGCCGCCACCAGCCGGATGCCCGTCCTGTACCTCAGCCACGGCGCTCCCCCGCTCGCGGACGACCTCACGTGGACCCGTGAGCTCGCCTCCTGGTCGGCCGATCTACCCAGACCGTCGAGCATCCTGATGATCTCCGCGCACTGGGAGGAAGCGCCGCTCGCCCTGTCGGCGACGACCACAGTGCCGCTTATCTACGACTTCTGGGGCTTCCCGCAGCGCTACTACGAGGTGACGTATGACGCGCCGGCCGCCCCTGCGCTCGCTGCCGACGTCAGCACGATGCTGCAGTCTTCCGGCACCGCGGTTCATCATGACCAGAGCCGCGGCCTCGACCACGGCGCGTACGTGCCGCTCGTGGAGATGTTCCCTCAGGCCGACGTCCCCGTCCTGCAGATGTCGATGCCAACCCTCGACCCGCAGACGCTCTTTGATATCGGCCGCAGGATCTCGCCGCTGCGCGACGCGGGAACGCTCATCGTCGGGTCCGGGTTCACCACCCACAACCTGCGCTGGTTCAACCCAGGCGCCGACTCTGGCGCTCCCGCCCCGGCGGCATCCTCGGAGTTCGACGCCTGGGCCGCCGAGACGATGGCGTCAGGGGACGTCGACTCGATGCTGGACTTCCTGGCCAAGGCGCCGGCCGCCCGCGAAGCACACCCGCGCACGGAGCACTTCGCGCCATTGTTCGTCGCCCTCGGGGCCGCCTATGAGAGCGGTGACCTCGCCAGTCGCAGCGTCATCGATGGCTTCTGGTACGGCCTGTCCAAACGGTCCTGGCAGTTCAGCTGAGTGCAGAAAGAACGGTGGCCGGTCACCTCGGATGAGGTAACCGGCCACCGTTTTCAGATGCCGTGCTGGTCAGGCTGTCGTCATACCGAAGCAGGCGCCGGGGTGGACGCCGGCTCGGTGTCGCCGTCGCCGTCGCCGTCGCCGTCCACGTCGACGCCGATCCCGATCTCGCGGCTGCGGCTGATGACCACGGCCACAATCACGATCGTCAGAGCGACTAGCGCGATGCCCAGACGGATCGCGGTGTTGGCGCCATCGCCGACCGTGAGGGTCACGACCGCGGGGGCAATCAGCAGCGAAACCAGGTTCATGACCTTGATCAGCGGGTTGATCGCCGGACCGGCCGTGTCCTTGAACGGGTCACCGACGGTGTCGCCGATGATGGTCGCCTCGTGGGCCGCAGAGCCCTTGCCACCATGAGCGCCATCCTCAACGATCTTCTTGGCGTTGTCCCACGAGCCGCCTGCGTTGGCCAGGAAGACGGCCATCAGGGCGCCGGTGCCGATGGCGCCTGCAAGGAACCCGGCGAGCGGGCCGATGCCAAGACCGAAGCCCACGACGACAGGCATGAGCGCCGCCAGCAGACCTGGCGTTGCGAGCTCACGCAGCGAGTCCTTGGTGCAGATGTCCACGACGCGGCCGTACTCGGGCTTTTCGGTGTAGTCCATGATCCCGGGGTGCTCGCGGAACTGGCGCCGCACCTCGAAGACGATGGCGCCGGCAGCGCGGGTCACGGCATTGATGGCCAGACCGGAGAACAGGAAGACGACAGAGGATCCGATCAGCAGACCCACCAGCGTGCTCGGTGTGACGATCTGCAGGTCGAACATCGACTGGACGAAGGCAGTCGGCTGTTCCTTGAGCCCTGCGGCAACGATCCGTCTGACCTCGGTCTGCCACGCGTCGGTATAGGACCCGAAGAGCGCGGTGGCGGCCAGCACGGCCGTGGCGATCGCGATGCCCTTGGTGATGGCCTTGGTGGTGTTGCCGACTGCGTCGAGCTCGGTCAGGACCTGGACTCCGTCGCCATGGACGTCACCGGACATCTCGGCGATGCCTTGGGCATTGTCCGAGACCGGACCGAAGGTGTCCATCGCGACGATGACGCCGACCGTGGTCAGCAGACCACAGCCCGCCAGGGCGATCAGGAACAACGCGAGCGAAATGGATCCGCCGCCCACCAGGAAGGCGAGGTAGACCGCCGCGCCGATGATGACCGTGGTGTAGACCGCCGACTCGAGGCCCACGCCGATGCCGGACAGCACGACCGTTGCCGCGCCCGTCAACGAGGTACGGGCGACGTCCATGGTCGGACGCTTGTCAGTGCCGGTGAAGTGTCCGGTCAGCATGAGGATGACCGCGGCCAGGGCGATACCGATGAAGACCGCGAGCGTTGCCGCGATGCGCGGGTT
This sequence comes from Actinomycetales bacterium, assembly GCA_038249115.1. GTDB lineage: Bacteria > Actinomycetota > Actinomycetes > Actinomycetales > Dermatophilaceae > UBA4719. Next base: position 37,165 of record JBBRWQ010000023.1, on the reverse strand, counting down.
GAGGGTCAGGAAGAGCAGCTGGTGGCCGTCGAGGGCGGCAATCGCCGTGCCGTTCTCTTGCGAAAGGCCGCGGAGCTCAGCGAACGTGGCCGGCAGGTAGACGAAGGCGGCAACTGCCGAGAGGACAGCCGAGACCGCCGCAGAGATGAAGAAACCGCGGTTGATGGCGACCAGGCCGTTCTCGCCCGGGCGAGGCTTGGTGATGAAGACACCCATGATCGCGGTCAGCGCGCCGATGGCGGGAACGATCAGCGGGAATACCAGGCCCTGCTCGCCAAAGGCGGCCTTGCCGAGGATGAGTGCGGCGACCAGCGTCACGGCATACGACTCGAAGAGGTCAGCAGCCATGCCGGCGCAGTCGCCGACGTTGTCGCCGACGTTGTCCGCGATCGTCGCTGCGTTGCGGGGGTCGTCCTCGGGGATGCCGGCCTCGACCTTGCCAACCAGGTCGGCGCCGACGTCAGCGGCCTTGGTGAAGATACCGCCGCCAACACGCATGAACATGGCCAGCAGCGCTGCGCCGAAGCCGAAGCCCTCGAGCACCTTGGGGGCGTCCCCCTTGTAGATCAGGACGACCGAAGCGGCGCCGAGCAGACCCAGACCAACGGTCATCATGCCGACGGTGCCACCGGTGCGGAAGGCGATCCGCATGCCCTCGTCGCGGCCGGAGTTGTTTGCTGCCGAGGCGACGCGCACGTTGGCCTTGACCGCGAGACTCATCCCGAAGTACCCGACCGCCGCGGAGAACACCGCTCCGAGCACGAAGAAGCCTGATCGACCGAGGCGGATCCCCACGGTGTCCGCAGGCAGGGCCATCAGGAGGAAGAACACGATGACCACGAAGACGGACAGCGTCTTGAACTGCCGCGCCAGATAGGCGTGAGCGCCCTCCTCGACTGCTTGGCCGATTTCTTGCATCTTGGCGGTGCCGGTGTCAGCGGCAAGAACCTGCCGGCGGAAGATGACGCCCATGAGCAACGCCACGACAGCGATCACGGCAACGACAATCACCAACGTCAGGTTCGTGCCGGTCAAGGTCAGCGGTGGTACGCCGGCGGCATGGATGAGGCCTGGCATTCAATCCTCCTGAGGACATGAGAGATCTCACTCGAACGTTGCGCCCGACGGAACCACACGGCAGGTGCCCACCGGGCCCCCTCGTGACGCACCTCACCCGCCGGAGGCGGGTGTGTTGGCCTGCAGCATAGACGATCGGATGCAGGGTCGGCGCTCGGCGCCCCTCGGCTCAGGCAGTCGCGGTCAGCGCGTCGTCGACGCTGGCAAAGATCTGGAACACCTTGTCGAGACCGGTGATCGTGAAGACCTTCAGAATGCGCTCGCTCGAGGTCACCAGCCGCAACGAGCCATTCGTGACCCTGACCAGCTTGAGGCGACCGACGAGGACACCCAAGCCGGTCGAGTCCATGAACGAGACATCCCCGAGATCGATGACCAGATTGTGGCGGCCCTCCGAGATGTGCTCATCGAGCCGCTCGCGCAGCAGCGGCGCGGTGTAGACGTCAATTTCGCCGCCAACGTGAACGACCGTCACCTCATCGCGTATGTCGCTGGCGATCGACAGATCCACTGGTTCTCCTCATGTCCCACGACCGCTAACGGCCACTCGAGAACCACCCTAATCGGAGCCGGCGCGGACGGCATACCGTTTGGTCGATGGCCTGCGAACCTTCCTCCGCAACCCGCGGGGTCTTCGACCCTGCAGCGGTGCTCTCCCGTCTGTCCCGCGGGCGTCGAAGAGAACGGCTGGTGCACGTCCACGAGGTGCCTGCCCGCCAGGTACAGGTCGCGGAGTGGCCTGACTGGGTTGCCCCAGAGGTCTATTCAGCGTTCAACACGTCCGGCATCTCGCGGCTGTGGTCTCACCAACGCGAGGCAGCAGACCTGGCCCATGACCGCTCGCACGTTGTCATCTCGACCGGCACGGCATCTGGCAAGAGCATCGGCTTCCTCCTACCCGTGCTATCTGCGCTCGTCGACGGTGCCGCGGCCCCGTCCGGTCGGGGGGCCACCGCCCTTTACCTGAGCCCCACCAAGGCTCTCGCCGCCGACCAGCTCGTCCGCCTCACGGCGCTGGCCATCCCCGGGCTCCGAGCCGCGACCTACGACGGTGACACCCCGCCAGACGAACGCCGATGGATCCGCGCCCACAGCCAGTACGTACTGACCAACCCCGACCTCATCCATCATTCGCTGCTACCCGGTCACGAGCGGTGGGCACCGTTCATGCGGTCGTTGAGGTACGTCGTGATCGATGAATGCCATGTCTACAGAGGGGTGTTCGGCTCACACGTGGCCGTTTTGATGCGCCGGCTGCGGCGTGTGGCCGCGCATTACGGGGCGTTCCCCACCTTCATCCTCGCCAGCGCCACGGTGGCCGATCCGGAAGCCCAAGCCAGTGCCCTGATCGGTATGCCGGTCCAGCCCGTCACCCTCGACGGGTCGCCGCGGGAGTCCATGACGTTCGGCCTGTGGGAGCCCGGCCTCGTACCCGGCGGCGGTGGCATCGGTGCTGGCAGTGGCATCGACGTTGACAGGCTCGCTGCACCGCGCCGGCGCTCCGCCGTTGCCGAGACCGCCGACCTGCTGGCAGACCTCGTGGTCGACGGGGTGCAGACCGTGGCTTTCGCCCGCTCGCGTGCCGGCGTCGAGACGGTCGCCGCGAGTGCACGACGGTCACTGGGCGAAATCGACCCGGCCATGGAACGCGCCGTGGCGGCATACCGCGGCGGATACCTGCCGGAGGAACGACGCGACCTGGAGCAACGTCTTCGCTCGGGCGAGCTGCGGGGGCTGGCCGCAACGAACGCACTGGAGCTGGGCATAGACGTGAGCGGACTGGACGCGGTCCTGCTCGCAGGTTGGCCGGGGACCCGAGCGTCCCTGTGGCAACAGGCTGGCCGTGCCGGACGCACCGGGTCCCGATCGCTAGCAATACTTGTTGCCGGCGACGACCCCCTGGACACCTACCTGGTCCACCATCCCGAAGCGTTGTTCGACCGGCCGGTGGAGGCTGCGGTCCTTGATCCACAGAACGCCTACATCCTCGCGCCGCATCTTGCCGCGGCCGCGGCTGAGCTGCCGCTCACGGAGGCCGACGCGCAGCTGTTCGGGCCGGCCATGATCGACCTGATCGACATTCTCGTGGCGCGACGAATGCTGCGGCGACGGCCGAGCGGGTGGTTCTGGACTCGACCAGAACGAGCGAGCGACCACGTGTCGCTGCGCGGAACAGGCGAGACCGTGCGCATCGTCGAGCGGTCGACCGGACGGGTCCTGGGCTCTGTCGATGGGCCGGCGGCTCACTCCAGCGTTCACACCGGGGCCGTCTACGTGCATCAGGGCCAGACCTACGTAGTCGCTCACTTTGACGTGGAGGACTCGCAAGCGGTGGTCGTGGCCGGCGATCCAGGCTGGTTCACACACGCACGATCGGTCAGCGCGTTCGACATCGGCCGCATCGAGCAGTCGCAGACGTGGGGTCCTGCCGAACTGTGTTTCGGCCGCGTGGACGTCCGCTCGCAGGTGACGTCGTTCCTGCGCATTCGGCCCGGCGGTGAGGTCCTGGGTGAACACCCGCTCCACCTGCCAGAACGTTCGCTGCACACCAAGGCCGTGTGGTGGACCATGACCGACGAGATGCTGGAAGCCGCCGGGGTCGAGGGGCCCAACATCCCTGGAGCGGCTCATGCAGCCGAACATGCGGCCATCGGCATGTTACCGCTGGTGGCCACCTCGGATCGCTGGGACATCGGCGGCGTCTCAACGGCGCTTCACCCGGACACCGGTCTGCCGACGATCCTCGTCTATGACGGCCATCCAGGGGGCGCAGGGTTTGCCGAAAGAGGGTTCAGGGCCGCCGCGACCTGGCTGACCGCCACCCGGGACGCGATCCTGGCCTGCGAATGCGCCGGCGGGTGCCCGTCGTGCGTGCAGTCTCCGAAGTGCGGCAATGGCAACGAGCCCCTGGACAAGCCTGGTGCCGTCGCGTTGCTCACCGCGGTTCTGGCCGGTGCGCCCGGACCGGAGCCAGGACGGCCAGAACGGGGGAGGCCCGATGAGACAGTCGGAACCGCATAGAATACCGCGGTGACCAGCAGGTCACCAACCGTGGATGAGTTCTGGAGGCTGACCCGATGATCGCGCTCGGTGTGCTACTGATCTTGATCGCTGCCGGAGTCGCAGTGGTCCTCGCGACGGCCCCGACGGCAACCTCGCCGGTGATCGATCTGAGCGCCGTGGGCGTCACCGTCTCCGCCTCGTCTTTGGCCCTTTTCATCGCAGGCGTGGTGTCGGTGATACTCATCGGACTCGGGCTCGCCCTGATCAACGGCGGCGCACGCCGCAAGGCGAGCTCGCGCAAAGAGCTCCGTGACCTGAGGAGGGGCCAAGCTGCCGATGCCGTCCCCACGTCCGCTGCGGCAGGCCAGCATTCGAGCCGCCGCGACCGACCTCAGAACGGCGACACTGGCAGCAGCACTGGTACAACCGCCGGCGGCGGTCCGGGCACCGACGCGGGCACCGACGCGGGCACCGACGCGGGCACCGGCTCCACCGGCTGAGGTCCCCCGGGTGCCCGGCCCGAAGAACTCTCGGACAAGGAACACCTGGTTGACGAACCACCCGTCGGGCGGACGACTGTCACCCACCACTTGGGCCCGGCCCAGCCCGTGACCGGGCGGTGGCAACGCCGACCCCCTGGATGCCCGAAGTGACGGCAACGCTGAGTCGGACCTCCGTTGCGGTCGAGGTGCACTGCTGCACCCGCGCGTGATTGACCACAGCAACGCGAGCCCCCACCGCACATGCTGCCTCGGTCGGCCCGCCCTGCATCAGCACGCCGGCGGCGGCGAGAGCCGCAAGGTCCGCGGCCGCCCTGGCACGATGACTGGCCAGCACCGCGCTTGCCAGCAAGAGTCCTGAGATTGTCAGCACCAACACCGCCCCGATCACGCCGAGCATGATCACCGTGGCCGACCCTCGATCGGTGGGCAGTCGAGGTCTGACAACCCAACTCCGTGTCAATACTGCCGGCCACCTCGGTGGAACCGGCACGGTCACCACTTCAGGCTCTGTCACTGCTTCGGGTCCGATGGCTCGCGAACCGCGGACGCGATGGAACTGGCACGCAGCCAGCTGGGGAGCAGACTGGCTGCCACCCGGGGCCGAGACACGACCGAGACCTGGATGAGGTCACCCGTCGCTACCATCGACACCTCGGCGCCTGCGGGGGCCGCACGGCTGGTCACGAGTGTCACAGCCCCGACGGTGTCACCCCGCGACGCGGCGCGCGCCCCCGCCCTGGCCGCGTCGACACATCGGATCTGGTCCCAGGCCAGCCCGAGCGCTCCGAGCGAGAGCGCCAGGACGAGAACAACAGCGGGTAGCACGACCGCAAACTCGGCCGTCGCCATGCCGCGCTCAGAACCGCCTGACGGGAGGCTGCGGAAGAACTGGAGGGACCGGCACCAGGTCCAACGACGCAGCGCCAGCATCAGGCCGCGATGGACAACGCCGATGTGATCAGGCCGGTCAGTGCCGCCTTGATCGCACCGGAGCGGACGACAGCCATCAGGACCGCAGCGAAAGCGCAGGCGGCGAGCGTGCCCACGGCATACTCGGCTGTGGTCATCCCGCCATCCGCTTTCGCGCGGATGGACCGACACCGGGTAATGAATGAACGTCTCATCGAATCCCCTTGCTACTCATGGCGACCCGAAGGGCGCCGGCCCGGCCAGCCCAGGCTCGACATCCATCGTGTGCGCCGCCTTGAGTCGCAGCCAGACCCCGTCGCCCGCCTGTGGACCGTGGGACGGTCTCCCCTACCCCTGTGGATGACGACAGCCCTTGGGCTCACCTCGCAAACCAGGCATCTGGGATGACAGCCCGCCGATGCTTGTCGGCGAGTGAGGGTCCGCGCGGTGTGACCCTACGGCTGGCCTGGGAGGTATCGCCGGTCAACCGGTCGGGTCTGGGCCTCATGCTCCGCGCGGGTGGGCATCAGCTCCCCGGGCTTGGCCGCCTTGAACTCCTCATGGACGACAGCGTTCGGCCCCAGCGCATCGATCCACGACTGGACGTATGGGTAGTCCAGGCTCGTCTTCGCGTCCGGAACATGAAAGAAGGGATCCGAGGCGTTCCACACCAGCGCGCCACCGTTAGCGCTCCAGTCCTGGCGGACCCCAAGCCGGCGCACCTTGTCCTTGCCGAACTTGGCGACATAGGCAGGGCCAAGGTAGATCAGCCACCGGTGCGGCCACAGGTAGGTTCGCTCGTTGCTGTTCCCGTTACCATTGGGGGCCTGAAAACGGGCACGGCGGGCTCGGATGCGGTGCGAGATGATCAGCTCACCGACGTGGTCGTTGGTCGCAGTGGCCCAGTTGACGTCCCCGATGTAAGAGTCCTGGGCGTCCCACCACCCCCAGGATCCAGGCAGCCAGCCGCTCACGGTGGCCTTCATCTCGCAACCAGTCCGCCTTGACACCGAACTCGACGTCCTGTGGGCTCCTGCGTTCGGCCAGCACCGTGAGACCACCGTCGGCAAGGGCGGCGCTGCCTCTGTTTCGCCACCACAGGTAAAGGTCCTTGGCGAAGCCGGCCGCCTCGGCCTCGGCCATCACCTCCGCGCTGGAGTCCATCTGCCGCCGCGGCGGGACCCTGGTGTCCAGCACCGCCGGCCTCAGGTCCGGGTCAGCGTCCAGGGCTCGACCCACCAACCCCAACGCTCCCGGACCGGTCAGGTCCGCATACGAGTACATGGCCCCGCTGATGAAAGACACGGTTCTCCTATCCCGATCGCCAGTTTTGCCAAGTCAGCTCACCGAGGCACGGCCAGGTTTGGCGGGCGTGTTCATCGACGCCGCTGGGATTCGGCGAATGCGACTAGCCGAAGCGCTCGTGCGATGGCATCCGTAGCCTGTCGCTCGGCCATCGACTTCCCGGTGTATTGGGCAGCCGTCTTGATGGCCACCAGCATGGACAGGTCGCCAACAGCTCTGGTGCTGCCGCTGACTCGAGCGAGGAGCCTGACAACCTGGTCGTGCGCGCCGGCGGAGACCATGCCGAGTGCCAGTGCACAAGCGGCATCGCAGGCTGCGATACCTGCGAGAACCGCCGACGAGGCCACAGTCGCGTTGCGCCGAGGGCCTTCAACGAGCCGCAGGCTGATGTCGGCCTGCTGGAGGTAGGCCCGCGCGTCGCCGAGCCGGGTCTCGGCATACGTCCGATCGACCGCGCGGGTCTTGTCCTCCCGGGCCATCAGGGTCGCCGCCTACCAAGGGACTTCATGGCAGGCGAGGCGAAGGCTTTGTGTAGCTCCTCCATCGTGCGCCGGAGCTCGGGGCTGATCCCAGCATCAGCAAGATGCTTGGAGTTAACGCGAGCCAGGGACCTGCTGACGTCACTGCTGGCCATCGCCTTATGGAGGCGCCTGGCTATCTCCATGCTTGGAAAGGCAGCGGCGATGTTGAGACCGCTGATAGGGACCCGGGGGGCCTTCAGCACCGGCTCGTCCTCGGCTGCCATCTCCACCAGCGTCCGCGGGTCGATCTCCAATATCTCGCACGCATTGCCTGTCCAGCGCTCGACGGCCATGCGTAGCTCGGCGACCTGACTGTCCCAGAGCTCAAGCTGGTCTTCGGCCAGGGAGGGACGGTAGACCATGAGGTCGACGCCGGAGTCGGCCGTCGACGTCCCGGTCGCGACTGACCCGAACAGCTCAACCGAGAGCGCCGGAACCTCCCAAGCCTCAACATGCTCACGGATCGTGGTGTCCAGTCGGTCCGCGGCGCTCATGAAGACCTCGACCGCTGGCCACAAGATGTGCTCGCGGTTGCCCACGTAGGTGTAGTGCGTACCGATCCTCTCTTCGAGGACCACGCCCTGCCCGGCCAGGCGTCGCAACACCTTGCGGACGCCAGCCTCGCTGGCTTCACCGACCAGGTCAGCCACCTGTTGGCGGGTCATCGGGTGTGTCGTTCTGGCCAGCACGCGCAGCACCGGACCGTCGAGGGTCGGCGTCACAGCGCGAAACGGTTGGCTGAAGTCCACATCTGAAGCGTACAAAAGTCTGGGAACCCGCACAATAGTACGCGGCGTATCTCTTACCGTCTACGCTGCGCCCTAACTGAACGGTATTGCACCTAGCCCCGCCCCACACGTCCACTGGGAGTGCGGACGAAGTTGTGGTAGCCGCGGCGGCGTCAGGCCTGTCCGACGGAACTGTCGCCGGGGACCGGGACGCACACGATGACGGATGCGGGGCGCATCTTGATGCGCAGCTTCTTGGCGGCCTTGCGGACGCCGCCGTCCAGCTCGTAGGCGATCGGATGGTCGAACTTGACCTTGAAGCTCGTGCCTCGTGACGTCACGACGAACGGCGAGTGCTCCGCGCGGCCGAGCACGATCCGCCCGATAGTCCGGGCCCATTCGGTTCTGCTCTTCGCCGTGACCACACCAATCTCGAGCAGCCCGTCGTCCGGTCGTGACCCGTCGAAGACCTCGATGCCGGCCAGGACGTCCCTCACGTTGCCCACCAGGACGCAGGTGATGACACCCTTGTAGAAGCGGCGACCCTCCACCTCGACAGTCGCCCTCACCGGGCTGGCGCTGAGGTTCTTCGCACCGGTGTACAAGTATGCCGCCCGGCCGATGCGGTCCTTCAACCCCGCGTCGGCGTCGCGGATCATCAGCGCATCAAGGCCTGCGCCCGCCATGACGGCGAAGTGCTCGCCGTTGACCGTGCCCGTGTCAATGGGACGCCGGTCGCCGTTCAGACCAATCTGGACCGCTTGTGCGATGTCCTGGGGGATACCGAGGTTGCCAGCCAGCAGGTTCGCGGTGCCAGCCGGGAGGATGGCCAGGATGGCACCACTGCCGGCCAGCGCGTCGATGCACCGCTGAACCGTTCCGTCACCGCCCCACACGAACAGCAGGTCGGCGCCGTCCTCCCGTGCCTGACGTGCGCACTCGGGCGCCTGGCGACTCTTGGCCACCTCATACCACAGGGGTTGCGGGAATCCGGCGTCCTCGAGGACCCGGCGCAGTTCGCCGAGGCCTCCGCCGAAGGTCTTGCCCGAGTGGGCGATCACGGCCACAGTGGTCATGGGCTTCCTCTCAGGGAGACTGATGGCATCACCCCCAGCCGTGGCGGGGAGCGGTGGCGCGACACCGGCAACGCTACGTGAGCCGGGAGGAAACCGGAACCAGGCGGCACCCCTGGAAGCGGGCTCTGCGGGCGGAGCAACAGTGCGCAGCGGCATCCAGGTAGCTTCTCGGGCGCCGCTCCGGGCGGCCGGTTGGGATGACGCTGGTGTGCGTCTCGGTACGCAGCGGCGAGGTCGGGGAGATAACCCGCCAGACCACCGCGGCGCAGGTGACCCGTGCGCTGCAAGATGTTCCGCACCGCCGAGAAAGACCGAGCCGTCAACTCCGCGATCTCCCGCAACGACCGGCCATCATCCACATGCGCCCGCACCACGAAGGACCTCACCTCTGCGTCACCCGCGCCCCCGGACGCGACGGGTACGACACAACCCACATCATCATGCCCACACCCCGTCGACTGCGAAGTATGCTGCGGACATGCCGCGGAGTGTGCCCACGGCATACTCCGCGGTGGTCATCCCCGACTGCACCTCTTCCCTCAGCCTGTTGACCCGGGTTGTCAGTGTCGGCCGAATAAATAGACGGCACTTCATGGTGAATCTCCTTTGTTGGGTGACACTTTTGTTAGGTAAAACTGCGGGCGGTTCGGTCATTGGTTGACCAGGACTTGTCTGGCGAGGGCAAGCACGATCGGCACGACGGTGGTGAGGATGAACGCGGGCAAGAACACAAGTCCCAGGGGCAGCACGATGCGGACGCCCAACGTTGCGGTGGCCACTTCAAGTCGTTGTTGTTCGGCCCGACGCACCTCTTCGGCTGCGCGGACCAGGAGATCGGCGGGGGGCACACCGGCTGTGGCGGCCATGCGCAAGGCTCGTGCGGCCGGCTGCCATCCCGTCGGCACACTCGCCCAGGCTGTGGCGTCGTCCACACCCCAGCGACCCGCGGCGGCAACGGTCTGCAGATGCAGTCCCAGCGGGCCACCAACACGAGCGGCCACGGCCTCCATCGCTTCGACCAGACCAGCCCCTCCGCGCAGGGTAAGAGCGAGCAGGTCGATGACACCGGCCACCTCAGCGACCGGCACGCCGGTCCTCGAGAAGCCCGCATCGACCCGTGACGCGGCGCCCGCCAAGCCGCCGCTGCCGCCAGTCACGTCGCCAGTCACGTCGGCAGAGGCCCGGCCCGCGATGCGACTGACCGGATAGGCGCTCGGCCAGGCGAGGACTGCCGCCCCCGTGAGCGTCATCACCACGATGCTCACGCGTTCAGCGGTCATGCAATCACCGGCCCGCGTGCAACTGCGCGCACCATCCGGCGCACCCACAAACGTCCGACGCCGGCCAGCGCGAGCCCGAGTGCGAGGCTTCCCTGCGTCAGCCGGGAGCCCCCGAAGAGCTCACCCGGGCCGATGCCCAGAACCAGTGCCACCAGGGGACCGCCTATCGGGAGGATGGTGAGCAAGTTCACGGTTGCCCTGGCTCCTGCGACTGCGGCGGCCAGACGGCGTTCATGGGCGATCCGCGCCTCGAGCAAACCGGTGGTCGTGCGAACCGCTTGAGCGAGGGGAGCGCCCATGTCCTCAGTCAGGGACCAGGCCTGCGCCAACAGCAACAGCTCGGCAGAGCCCTCCGCCTCGGCAGCCGCGCGCCAGAGCGGACCGAGCCTGGCTCCGCCGGCAGCGGCCGCCGACAGATCTCTGGTCAGCGCGGTCAGCGGGTCAGGCCGACCCGAGCCGCATCGAGCGTCGGCGACTATCCGCAACGCGGAAGCGGGCGCCAGCCCGGCCTCCAGCGCCGGGACAACGGCGTCGAGCAGCCCGAGAAGATCCTGCGGGCTGACTCCGGCGACCTGGCGGCCCTTTCGCCAGCGACGTCCGCGATCCCTGACCCACCCGGCCAAAGACCGTGGGACCAGGCCGGAGAGCGGGGCTGCCGGGAGCAGGATCGCATCCCCACGCCGACCGTGCCAAGGCGGCCACAACAGCACCCCTGCGGCCACGAGCACCGCCACTGCGACGTTCACGGAACGACATTCGGGTCGAGGTTCAACAAGCGCGCCAGTGCCGGCCACGAGGGGCCAATCGCAGTTTGCCCTGCCACGCCTCTGGTGAGCGCCGATGCCACCTCGGGTCTGCCATCTGCACCGCGAGCAAGGACAGCCACCGTGTCGACGAACCGACGACCAGAACTCCGGCTAAGGTGCACCACGACCTGGACCGCGCTCAGAAGCTGCGCGTGCACGGCTGTGGGCGCTAGCCCGGCGAGCGCGCCCAAGGCCTCAAAGCGGGCCACCACGTCGGCGGCGGTGTTGGCGTGCAGCGTGCCGCATCCGCCCTCATGTCCGGTGTTGAGCGCCGCCAGCATCTCGCGCACCTCAGCGCCGCGCACCTCACCCACGACAAGACGATCTGGACGCATGCGCAATGACTGTCGCACCAGTGAGGTGAGCCCGATCTCACCGCGACCCTCGACGTTGGCAGGGCGCGACTGCAGCCGGACGACGTGCGGGTGCACGATGGCGAGCTCGCGCACATCCTCAACGATGACCAGCCGCTCTCGGACATCGACCTCGCCGAGCAGTGCGCCCAACAGGGTTGTCTTGCCGCTGCCGGTGCCACCGCTGACCACAAACGAACGGCGTTGGCTCACCAGCGCCTGGAGCACCCGGAGCCAGCCAGCGCTGAACGTTCCCCACCGGGCAAGCTCGACAAGACTCGGAGCGACCCGCCGCGGGACCCGCAAGCTGATGTGGGACCCCTCCACGGCGATGGGCGGGAGCACGGCATGCAGCCGAACACCGCCCGGAAGCAGACCGTCGACGTAGGGGCTGGTGTCATCGAGGCGACGGCCGGCGATCCCGGCCAGACGCACGGCCAGTCGACGGACCGCTGCCTCATCGCCGACCTCACAGTCAGCACGGGCGAGTCCGTCCCCACGGTCCACCCACACGCCCGATCCCGCGTTGACAAGAACATCGGTGACCCGCGGATCGGCGAGCAACGGCTCCAGCGGGCCCGCGCCCAGCACTCGCGCGGCCAGCTCCGTGCGAGCACGGAGGACACCCGTCTCCCCAAGAACGACGGCCTCGTCGTCGAGAACCTGCGCAACCAGGACCTCCGTTGGAGCCCTGCCCTGCCTGATCTGGGCCCACACCGTGGGTGACACGCTCATGAGGCCCGCTGCCGCGGACTGACGACGAACTGCGCCAGGACCTTGTCGGCCACCGCGGCCAAGGCGCTCCTGGATGAGCTTCCGGGCGGTATGCCGTGCAGCAGGTCAGCCGCCAGCGAGGACTCCTCGCGAACCAGCCCAAGCAGCGGCAGGTCCAGCGCCCCAGCCACTGTGTCGGCGAAATGAGTGCCATGGCCGCTGGTGCGCAGACAGAGCCACACGTCGGGAAAGGTCCGGGCGAGGTGCCCGGAAATCGCGCTGGCACCGGCCAGATCACCGATGCCCGACCCTGCGAGCAGCACCATCTCGTCAACTGGGGCTGCCAACGAACCGAACAGCTCGTTGTCTGGTCGTGGGAGGTCCACCACGACCAGATCCAGCGCGGACCTCAGTGCCCTGAGCACCTCGTCAACCGTCTCGACGCCCAGACTGACGTCACGCGCACGGTCGAAAGAGAGCACACTCACCCCGTCCACGGACGGAAGTCGCCTCAGCAGCTCGGGACCGTCGATCCGGCCCCTGGCCCCGGCCAGGTCGGGCCAGCGCACCCCAGGCTCCTGTTCAATGCCCAACGTGACGTCGAGTCCCCCGCCCAGCCGGTCCCCGTCCACGCAAACCGGGCGAAGGCCCGCTTGTGCAGCCCGGACCGCGATAGCCGCTGTGAGCACGGAGGCACCGACTCCACCGGACCCGCCGACCACTCCGATGATGCTCGCCGTGTTCATGCGACAACGGTGGTCCGACGGGATCCGCCCGGCCAGAGCCTCCCGTCAACCTGTGGACGGCGGGACCAACGAGGCGGGGCTTGTGGATGGACGAACCGGGCGGAAGCAGGGACGGCCCCCGACGGGGGGACGTCGGGGGCCGTCGGTGCACCAACCTCGGGGGGGAGGAACTGGCGCACCGCCACACTCAACCCCTGAGGGGAGTGTGTACATCCCATGATGAGCGATTTGGCCCATCCGCGCAAACAGCCGCTCGGAGTCGCCAAAAGGTGCCCGGTCGGCGAGGGGAAACGCTGGGTTGGCGCAGGGAGATGGCACCCCGCGAACGGGGTGCCATCTGACCGTGAGTCTTGCGAGTTACCAAGCGTGAATCTACAAAGTCGCAGTGGGACAAGCCCGCCACGATCGGTCCATCAGTGGACTGCCCGCGCGTGGGTGCCCGTTCGTCTCACGGTGCCGTCGAACTCTCGCCCGTCGGCTTACTTATGTTTCTACTCGCCTTTCGTCCTAAACGAAAGTCTTGACTTTTCAGACAAATCAGAGGCGAAATCCGCCTCGAACCGACTTACGTGAGGCGCCCGACGAGGACGGCGTCCGCGATACGACCGCCCTCGTGCGCCCCCGCCACCACGGCCTTGGCGCAGTGTGTGATCCACAGGGCGACCCCCTCCGATGATCCCGAACGGTATGCCGCGAGCGCACCCAGATAGGCCGCGGCACCCCCAGCGCCGTGACCCAGCTCGGTGACTGCGACCCCTGTCGGGTCCAGCCCGCTGGCCTGGATGACAGCGCGCTCCATGGCCCGGGCGACCAGTCCGTTACCGCGCACAAAGGGCCGGGCGGTCGCGATCTCCCCATGCACCAACGCCGCCACCACGACCGCGGGAGCGTCCGTGGCGGCAAGCAAGAGCTGCACGATCCCTGAAAGCCGTGCTGTGACAACGGTTTCGTCCGGTGCAGGGCCAAGATCCGAGAACTCCAGCGAAATCTCCCCGACCTGCCTGGGTCGTCCGACCTGCGACTCCGGCAGCAGGTGGCCAGCGGCTGCGACGTGGACCCGGGCCAGAGCCTGGGACGGTGCCGTGACGACCATCGCCAGGATGTGTTCGGTCTCCGCGGTCGCCTGCACGGCACCCTTGAGCACGGCCTCGAGCGGGCCCAGCCTCTCTGGCCAGGCCGTGGCGCCGCGCATGAGATCACGCACGACGTCGACGTCCATCTCGGCGCCGTCGAGCGCAGCACTCGCCCGGGCACCCCTGACTCTCGACTCCGCGGCGGCTTCGGGGATCCGGCGGCGCAGGGCCTGATGCCACCTCAGCTTGGTACAGGCCTCCCGTGCAGCGTCGGTGGCTTCGGGCACGCCTGGCAATGCCGCCAGCTGGACGAGGGATTCGGCAATGGTGGACACACGTGGAGCCTAGAGTTCCCCACGTGCCCCGTGCCACGGACCTGTCCACGTTGGTGATCGTCATCGCGACGGCTATCGCCCTGATGGCTCTGGCCTGGGTCCTCGCACGAGCCGTGCGACGTCGCGGAGAGTTCGGCTCACCGGTCGACCGCGCAACGTACGACACGCTCCATACCGCGTCGCTTGCCTCGCAGCACCTTCACGACGGGCTCACCCCCCAGGGGGCGTCCAAGGCGGCCAAGCATCTACGCGCCATGCTGGGCACCCAGGCAATCGCCCTGTGCGACAACGCTTCCACGCTGGCCTGGGACGGGACAGGTGCCCACCACCGGGAGCAGGTATGGCGGCACGCCAGTGAGGTGCTCGCCACCGGCCGCACTGTTGTCCTGGGCGCGAAGGACGTCGCATGCGGAGACCCGGGCTGCCCCATCCGGACCTCGGTCTTGGCGCCGGTCATCTCCGATGAGCGAGTCGTGGCGGCGCTGGCGGCCTACGGATCGAGCGCCTCCGCCGGACTGGTCAGGGCGACCGAAGAGGTGGCCGCTTGGGTGTCGACACAAGTGGAGCTGGCCGACCTGGGGCACCAGCGGTCTCGTGCCACGGAGGCCGAGCTGCGAGCGCTCAGGGCCCAGATCAGCCCGCACTTCATCTACAACTCACTGGCGGCCATCGCCTCGTTCGTCCGCACCGACCCCGACCGGGCCCGCCAGCTCCTCCTCGAGTTCGCCGACTTCACCCGCTACGCGTTCCGAAGCGGCGGAGCATTCACCACACTGGCCGAGGAGCTGGGCAACATCGAGCACTATCTGGCGCTCGAGCAGGCCCGCTTCGGAGACCGGCTGCAGATCTCGCTGCTGGTGGCACCCGAGGTGCTGTCCGTCGCGGTTCCCTACCTGGCTATCCAGCCGCTGGTGGAGAACGCTGTCCGTCACGGCCTTGAGTCCAAGGAGGGCATCGGGCATGTCACCATCACGGCGACCGACGAGGGCGTCGAGGCCGAGATCGTGGTCGAGGACGACGGCGTGGGTACAGACCCCGAAGTGATGCGCCAGGTCCTGGCCGGGGACCAGGAAAGCGACAGCGTCGGCCTCGGCAACGTCGACGCCCGACTGCGCCAGGTCTACGGCGACGACTACGGCCTGGTGGTCGAGACCGGGCTCGGTGCCGGCACCCGGGTCAGCTTCCGCGTTCCCAAGTACGCGCCTGGCGTTCACCCCTCGTCGTAACCTGTAACCCATGCCCGACACGTCCCCCTCCGACCCAGGTCCCGTTCAGGCCCAGCCGCCGCGGGGACTGAACGCGCTGCTGGTCGACGACGAGGCACCCACACTGTCCGAGCTTGCCTTCCTGTTGCGTCGCGACCCCAGGATCGGTGAGATCCGGACGGCGACGAGCGGAGCGGATGCGCTGCGAGCGCTGGACGCCCACCCGGTCGACGTCGTGTTCTGCGATATCAAGATGCCGGGTCTGGACGGGATGGAGTTCGCGCGCGTGCTAGCCCGGTTTGCGGAGCGCCCGCAGATCGTCTTCGTCACCGCCTACGACGAGCATGCCGTCGATGCGTTCGAGGTTCGCGCCACGGACTACGTCATGAAACCGGTCCGCGCCGACCGCCTGTCCGAAGCGGTACGCCGCGTGGTGGCTGCCCGCATCCTCAACAACACCACCGGAGGGCTGGCGCCGGGAAACAGGTCAAGTGCCGGTCCCGACCCCTCCGACGAGACAATCCCGATCGAGCTCGGTGGGGTCACCACGTTCATCCAACGGTCCCAGGTGCTCTACGCCCAGGCACACGGCGACTATGCACGACTGCACACTGCGACCGGTTCCCATCTCGTGCGTATCGCATTGGCGACCCTTGAGGAACGTTGGGGCACAGCCGGATTCGTCCGAATCCACCGCAGCACCCTGGTCTCACTGCCGCAGGTGACCGAGGTGCGCATGGACCGCGGCCGCTGCTCGGTCCGACTCGAGGGCGTCGAGCTCCAGGTGAGTCGACGGCATACACGTGACCTGCGCGAACGACTGTTGCACTCGGACAAGGTCAGCGGCACCTGATGCCGACCGCGGGCGACCAGGAGCCATCCAAGCGGGTCCGCATCACCTCGCCACGACGCGGAGCGGCCCGGCGCGGCCCCATTCGGCCCGCCACCACCGAGATCGACGAACAGACTGGTCTCGGCAAGGTCTACATGGCCGCCCTGTTGCGAGCGCAGCTACGACTGACGGTGTCCGTGCTCGTGGCCGTCGCCGCCGGCCTCGGGATACTGCCGCTGCTGTTTCTTGCGGTCCCAGCCACCCACGAGCTCCGCGTGTGGCTTGTTCCCCTCCCCTGGATCATCCTCGGCGTGCTTGTCTATCCGGTCGTCACGCTTGCGGCCCTGTACTACGTCCGGCATGCCGAGGCCATCGAGCGCGATTTTGCAGACCTCGTGGACCGCCGATGAGTGCGCCGTGAACGCCGGTTTCGGCATCTCGGCTGTCACCCTCGTCTGCATCCTCACCCTCGGCATTGGAGCTTTCGGCCTCCGGCTGTCCCGAACCACCAGCGACTTCTACGTCGCAAGTCGCGCCGTCAGCCCGGGGTGGAACGCCTCTGCCATCGGCGGCGAGTACTTGTCCGCGGCTTCGTTTCTTGGGATCGCCGGCCTCGTCTACACGCTGGGCGCCGACATGCTCTGGTTCCCCGTCGGCTACACCGTGGGCTACCTCGTGCTCCTGGTTCTGGTGGCGGCCCCCCTGCGCCGGTCTGGCGCCTACACCCTCCCCGACTTCGCCGAGGACCGCCTGGAAAGTGTCCCGGTCCGTCGACTCTGCTCGCTGCTCGTCATCGGCATCGGCTGGTTGTACCTGCTGCCACAGTTCAAGGGAGCCGGCCTCGCCCTCAGAACGGTCACCGGAGCACCCAGCTGGGTCGGCGGCCTCATCGTCGCGGTCGTGGTCATGGCCAATGTGGTGGCGGGCGGCATGCGCTCCATCACCCTGGTCCAGGCCGTGCAGTACTGGCTCAAGCTCACGGCCATCAGCATCCCCGTGTTCGTCCTGCTCTGGCTCTGGCTGCGCCACGGAGCGCCGCAGCCCCACGTTGCGACACCCCAGCCGGGGCGCGAGTGGACTCGGCCACTCAGCGGGTTCGGCGGGCGCGACCACCCGGTCTACGCCACCTACAGCATGCTTCTGGCACTCTGCTTCGGCACCATGGGTCTGCCCCACGTACTGGTCCGGTTCTACACCAACCCCGATGGCCGGGCGGCGCGGCGAACCACCTTGGTCGTGATCGGGCTGCTCGGGCTCTTCTATCTGTTCACGCCCGTCTACGGCGTCCTGGGAAGGGTCTACCTCCCGACCCTTCCGCAGGGAGCTCAGGCCGACTCGGTGGTGCTGCTGTTGCCGACGGCGATCAGCCCCGGGCTGCTCGGCGAGCTGCTCTCAGCACTGCTTGCGGGGGGCGCCTTCGCAGCCTTTCTCTCGACCGCCTCAGGGTTGACGATCTCTGTCGCCGGGGTTCTCGACCAGGACCTTCTTCGTCCGCGGTTCAGCGCCCGGACAGGTGGCGATTCCGTTGCTGTGCAAGGGTTTCGGATAGCTGCGGTCGCCGCTGTTCTGATCCCCTATGCCGTCTCGCTACTCTCTGTCAACGTCGGTTTGGCCGACACCGTCGGCTTGGCCTTCGCCGTCGCCGCGTCCACGTTCTGCCCCTTGTTGGTGCTCGGGGTCTGGTGGCGAGGATTGTCGACGACGGGCGCCGCGGCGGGGCTGGTCACCGGCGGCGTGCTTGCGATGTCAGCGGTTCTGGTCACCATGGTCGGCGGTGTCCAGAGCGGATGGTCCGGCGCACTCCTGGCGCAGCCGGCAGCGTGGACCATGCCCATCGCGTTCATCGTCACGGTGGTGGTGTCGCTGAACACGCGCTCGCGGATACCCAAGGGCACCGCTCGCACCATGGTCCGCCTACATGCCCCCGAGAGCCTCAGCGCAGCCCTCGCCGATTCCACCCCCGTGAGCAACTGAACAGCTGAGTCATCGACCGCCGCTACCGCTCGGCCCGGGAAACGCACCGTTGGGCGCGACGACCACAGCCACACATCGACCCGGGTGCCCGGTGGTCGCATCACGGCCCGCGACGTCAGACAGGCGGCCGACAGCGCTCCTAATCTGTGAGTCTCCGGGCGGCCTGCCGCCCTCAAGAAAGGACTGTCATGGCACAGGTTACGGCCACCACAACATCCCCCACCGTCGTGTCCGCGCCGTCGTTCGGTGCCCACCTCGCCGACCCCGGACCGCTCGGACTCGCAGGGTTCGCCCTCACGACCTTCATGCTCAGCTCGTTCAACTCTGGGCTGGCGCCCAAGTCTGCCGAGGTAGTCGTCCTTGGCGTGGCACTCTTCTATGGCGGCATCGCGCAACTGGGCGCAGGCATGTGGGAGTTCGCCAAGGGCAATACTTTTGGTGCGCTGGCGTTCAGCTCGTATGGCGCTTTCTGGATGGCGTTCTGGTACCTCGTCTCGAACGGCAAGAACCTGCCCACGACAGGGACGGACGCAGCGCAGGGGATCGGGGTGTTCCTGCTGGCCTGGACGATCTTCACGCTGTACATGACCATCGTGGCTTCGCGAATCTCCGGTTTCCTGTTCGCACTCTTTGCCGTGCTCCTGGTCACCTTCGCATTCCTCACCATGGGTGAGTTTGGCGGCTCTTCAACCATGACCCACATCGGCGGCTACCTGGGGCTGATCACCGCCTTGGTCGCCTGGTACGGATCATTCGCGGGCGTCTACAACGCCACCGTGAAGAGCGTGGTCATGCCGACCTGGCCCCGGTGACGCTGGCCAAGGCACGGAGCGCCCGACACCTCGGGTGATAAGCATCAGTCGCCCGGTTGCGTGTTCACGCAACCGGGCGGTTTCGTCGTGTCTCGAGAACAACCCCACATTCACCGTATTCGCTGTCAACCGGCGTTGATCTTCATGCGTCTTCATGGTGTCCGGAAGGAGAACACCATGAAGTTCAATCAGCGCACGACAAGGCTCATCCGCCCGCTCGTTGTCACGCTCGCTCTCGCCGCTGCTCCCGCGGTGGCGCTGGCGTCTGCATCCACCGCCGCCGCCACGACGTGTGCCACGACCACCGCCCACTGGGGATCGCTGACCAAGGCCCTCAGCCACATGACCCCGGCACCGATCACCAACGTTCGCGCCGGCCGCCACACCTGCTACGACCGACTGGTCGTCGACCTGCGAGGCAAGGGCGCCGGCTACACCGTCAGGTACGTCTCGCAGGTCCTCAACCAGGGCCAGGGCGCGGTCATCCCGCTGCGCGGCGGCGCCAAGCTGGACATCGTCATCAAGGCCCCGACCTACAACATCAACACCGGCACCTCGACCTACAACCCCGCCAACGGCCGCGAGCTGGTCAACGTGACCGGGTTCTCGACTCTCCGGCAGATCGCATACGGGGGCTCCTTCGAGGGCTACACCACGATCGGTCTCGGCGTCCGCGCCCGCCTGCCGATGCGCGTATTCATCCTCAACGGCCCAGGGACCGGCAGTCGCGTCGTCATCGACGTCGCGCACCACTGGTGAGCTGACGGCGCCTGGCCCGTCGCACGTCCGAAGAGAGGTATGCCGCACGGCTCAGCACAGCGGGAGCGGGCCGCACAGCGAAGCAGGCGGTCGGCATACAGTCCTGGCGTGGAACTGATCCGCCGTCAGTACGGTCACCCCGATGTCGTCGCGCTCACCGAACAGGTGCAGGCGCACTACCGCGAGCTCTACGGCGGACCGGGCGACCAAAGCCCAGTGGATGTCACCGAATTCGAGCCACCCAACGGGCATTTCGTGGTCGGCTATCTCGATCGCCAGCCCGTCGCCATGGGTGGCTGGCGACGACTGGGAGACCGACCCGGGTTGCCCTCGCGACACACCGCTGAGATCAAGCGCATGTATGTCGCCCCCTGCGCCCGCGGGCGCGGCCTTTCCCGCATTGTCTTGGCAGAGCTCGAAAACAGTGCGCGCGCTGCGGGTGTCGAGTGGCTGGTCCTCGAGACCGGACGTCCGCAGACCAGTGCAGTCGGGCTCTACCGCGCATCCGGCTACACCGATGTCGACGGCACGCCGTACGGCCACTATGTCGGCTCACCGGACGCGATACATCTGGGCAAAGCACTCGTCTGAACGAGTTGCCGCCTAGCTCGACGACCGTTCATCGCCCACAACTGCCCGCCGGACGACCGATTGCCGGATGACCTTGATGCGCGGGAGGTTTACAGGTTGAGTGAAGCCCTGACCCCGCCTGTTATCTGGAGGACGTTGTGACCCACGAGACCCTTGAGAACCTGTCGCAAGAGAACCGTAAGTTCCCGCCCAGCGCCGAGTTCAGCGCCCAGGCCAACGGCAAGGCCGAGCTGTACGACGCTGCTGCCGCCGACCATGAAGGCTTCTGGGCCGAACAGGCACGTTCCTACCTGACGTGGACCAAGGACTTCGACACGACCCTCGACTGGAGCGAGGCCCCCTTCGCCAAGTGGTTTGTTGGCGGCGAGCTCAACGCGTCCTACAACTGCGTCGACCGCCATGTCGAGGCCGGACGCGGCGACAAGGTCGCAATTCACTTCGTGGGCGAGCCCGGAGACACTCGCGACATCACCTACTCCGACCTGCTCTCCGACGTCCAACGCGCGGCAAATGCGTTGCAGGACCTTGGAGTCCGCAAGGGGGACCGGGTCGCGATCTACCTGCCGATGATCCCCGAGGCCGTCATCACGATGCTCGCGTGCGCGCGGATCGGCGCCCCGCACTCTGTTGTCTTCGGTGGCTTCTCCGCCGACGCACTGCGCACCCGGATCAGCGACGCCCAGGCCAAGGTCGTGGTGACCGCCGATGGCGGATATCGCCGTGGCACGGCGTCTGCACTCAAGCCGGCGGTCGACGAGGCGGTCACGGGTGAGACCACGGTCGAGAAGGTTCTCGTCGTCAAGCGCGCCGGCATCGAGGTGGCGTGGGACGACAGCCGCGACGTGTGGTGGCACGAGGCACTTGCCGCGGCCGCCGAGTCGCACCCTGTGGTGGGGCACAACTCGGAGCACCCGCTGTTCATCCTCTACACGTCAGGCACCACGGGAAAGCCCAAGGGCATCTACCACACCACAGGCGGTTACCTGACGCAGAGCGCGTACACCAACGCAGTCGTGCATGACGTGCACCCCGAGAGCGACGTGTTCTGGTGCACCGCCGACGTGGGCTGGGTGACCGGCCACAGCTACATCGTCTACGGGCCGCTCTCCCTCGGAGCGACGCAGGTCATGTACGAAGGCACCCCCGACAGCCCGCACCAGGGCCGCTGGTGGGAGATCATCCAGAACTATGGCGTCACGGTCTTCTACACCGCGCCCACCGCGATCCGCACCTTCATGAAGTGGGGCGAGGAGATCCCTGACAAATACGACTTGTCCTCCCTGCGGCTCCTTGGGTCGGTCGGCGAACCGATCAACCCTGAGGCCTGGATGTGGTACCGCCGGGTGATCGGCGGCGACCAGTGCCCCATCGTGGACACCTGGTGGCAGACCGAGACCGGCGCCATCATGATCAGCCCGTTGCCGGGAGTGACCCACACCAAGCCCGGCTCGGCGACGATCGCAGTCCCCGGAATCTCGGTGGATGTCGTCGACGACCTCGGCAAGTCGGTTCCCAACGGCTCCGGTGGCTATCTCGTCCTGACCAAGCCGTGGCCGGCCATGCTGCGAGGCATCTGGGGCGACCCGGAGCGATACCAGGAGACGTACTGGTCGCGTTTCCCCGGCCTGTACTTCGCTGGTGACGGGGCCAAGAAGGACGAAGATGGCAACATCTGGCTGCTCGGCCGAGTGGACGACGTCATGATCGTCGCCGGTCACAACCTGTCCACGACTGAGATCGAGTCCGCGCTCGTGTCCCACCCCAAGGTCGCAGAAGCCGCCGTGGTGGGCGCGACTGACGAGGTGACCGGTCAGGCCGTCTGCGCGTTCGTCATCTTGCGTGGTAACGCCGACGAGGGCGATGACATCGTGGCCGAGCTGCGTAACCACGTGGCCAAGGAAATCGGCCCGATCGCCAAGCCCCGCCAGATCATGATCGTCAACGAGCTGCCCAAGACACGCTCGGGCAAGATCATGCGCCGTCTGCTCAAAGACGTCGCCGAAAACCGCGAGGTCGGCGACGTGACCACCCTGGCCGACTCGAGTGTGATGGAGCTGATCAAGACCGGTCTTCAGTCATCCGCCGATGAGTGACAGGTTGCCCAGCTGAGTCCTGACCGCATTCCGGACGTATCCCCAGACCGCACTCGGTAGGGTCGGGGGATACGCATCCGGAGGTGAGGTTCCATGACTGATCAGAACGGCACGACAGAGCGCACTCCCGGGACGACTGAGCGCAGCCTCGGAGAGCTGGTAGCCGACGCGACCCACGACCTCTCGTCGATCATTCACAGCGAGATCGCCCTGGCCAAGGCCGAGATAGGCGCCGATGCCAAGAAAGCCGGTATGGGCGCCGGCCTTTTTGCCGCGGCAGGGCTCTTCGCCTTCCTGGCCCTGATCCTGCTGCCTATCGCAGCGGCCTACGGCCTGGTGGCAGCTGGCCTGGCGCCGTGGCTGTCGTTCCTGATCGTGGCCATCGTCCTGCTCGTGCTAGGGGCGATCATGGCAGTGGTCGGCAAGGGCCGCATGAGCAAGATCAAGGGCAAACCCGAGCGCGCCATCAAGAACGCACAGGACACCATCGCGGCCATCCGGCCCACGAGCACCTGAGCGACCCGTCACGTCGTTGACCAGACCAACCCTGACCGAAGCGAGATCTCAGCACATGAGGAACGACGCGTCGTCTGTGCTCATCGCGGGGCCCTGGGAGCACCGGTTTGTCGCCGCCAACGGTGCTCGCTTTCACGTGGCCGAGCTCGGCGAGGGGCCGCTCGTCGTTCTCCTGCATGGGTTTCCACAGTTCTGGTGGGCCTGGCGCGACCAGCTGACCGCGCTCTCCGAGGCTGGCTACAAGGCGGTCGCTATCGACCTGCGCGGCTACGGGGCATCCGACAAGCCACCCCGCGGCTACGACACGTTCACCCTTGCCGCCGATGTCGCGAGCATCGTGCGATCCCTGGGCGAGAGCAGCGCGGTGATCGTCGGACACGGTTGGGGCGGCTGGATCGCGTGGTCCATGCCGACGATGCAGCCAGCCGTCACCACAGCCATAGCCGCCTTCGGTATGCCGCATCCGCTGGTTCTGCGTCGGGCGTCAGTGCGAAACCCGACCCAGATCAGGGCCAACGCCTATCTGGCAGGACTGCAACGACCCTTCGTTCCCGAACATCAGATGAGCACCAGCCCCGCCTATGTCGAACATCTGTTGGCTGCATGGTCGGCCCCCCAGAGTGAGTGGCCCCCTCGGGACGTCTCCCAGCGCTATGCCGAGGCGATGGCGCTTCCGTTCGTCGCCCACTCCGCGGCGGAGTACTACCGCTGGGTCGTCCGCAGCCAGTGGCGACTGGACGGCAGACGATTCGCGCACCGGCTGAACGCCCCCATCACAGTGCCCGTACTGCAGCTGCAAGGTGCGCAGGACGGTGCTGTGGTGCCATCCCTCGCCCAGGCCTCATCGGCATACGTCCAGGGCCCGTTCGAGCAGCATCTCATCGCCGGCGCGGGACATTTCCTGCCCGAAGAAGCACCGGACGAGGTCAACGCCCACCTGGTGCGCTGGCTGGCCGGCAAGCACTGACCCGCATCAGTGACGCGTGAGGCTCACCCGGCGGCACATCCACCGGTGTTCACCGGGGAGACAGAGCTGCTGGCCGCGTTCAGGACCGGCCTGGCCTCGTCGAGCGTGAGAGCGTATCCGGTCTTCTCATCATCGAGCGACTTGGCGAAGACGACCCCCACGACCTCACCCCGTGGCGACAGGAGGGGCCCTCCGGAGTTGCCCGGCTCGACCCTGGCAAAGAGCGAGTAGACCTCACGAACCACACCCGGATTGCCATAGATGTCAGCGCCTCTGGCGGTGAGCACATCACGGACACGAGCAGAGTCGACACGGTAGGGACCGTCGAGCGGGAAGCCCGCGACCACGGCGCCGTCGGAACGCTTGAGGCTCGGGCCCTGTGTCAGCGCAGGCGCCGGGAGACCCGGCACCGACAGCACGGCAAGGTCACGTTTGGGGTCGAAGAAGACCACCCGGGCGTCATACGTGTGACCGGTGCCGCGGATCCTCACGTGCTCGAACGACACCCCTGCAACAACGTGCGCATTCGTGACCACCCGCTCTGGCGAGACAACCCAGCCGCTGCCTTCCTGCCCGCGGTTGCACGACTCCGCGGCGCCGTTGATCTTGACGATCGACCCTGCCGCCGCCGCCACCCCTGGGCCGTACGCCGCCCGGTCGTCCGGCGGCGCGACGGGAGCGATCGGCTCGATCGCCACCCCTTCGAAGACGCGGGGGAAGCCCTCTCGGTCGAGCACGGACCGGAATCCGGCAAAGAGTCGTGCCGTCTGCGCCGGCACAAAACGGTCAATCGTCTGTATGACGCGGGACTCGCCGATCGCCCTTGCGACCGGCGCCGAAGCGCC
This sequence comes from Actinomycetales bacterium, assembly GCA_038249115.1. Classification (GTDB taxonomy): domain Bacteria; phylum Actinomycetota; class Actinomycetes; order Actinomycetales; family Dermatophilaceae; genus UBA4719. The sequence goes on along the minus strand of JBBRWQ010000023.1, from coordinate 12,142 downwards.
ACCTCGCACCGCGCCGGCCATGAACCAGAGAAGGACGGACACCGCGAGAACGGCCGCCGCCGCACCCAGGATGGAGTCGATCACCCGTGCCGGTTCGACCCGCAGCCCGCGGCGTAGGCGAGAACCGACGCCCATCGCGATCGCCTGGCCGAGAGAGGCGAAGACGAACACGCCGAACACCAGGACAGCAGTGCGCCACAGGACGCTGTCGTCCACACTGTCCCAGCGCCGCAACAGGTCCGGCAGCAGCCACATGCCCAGGGCGCCACCGGAGAGGAACCCGATCAGGGACAGCACGCTCACCACGAACCCGTGGCGGTAACCCGTGAAGCCATAGCTCACCAGCAGTGCCGCCAACACGATGTCAAGCACGATCGAACTCACGAAGGGTCTCCCTCAGGTCGGGCCGGCGGTGCCACCGAGCCATCACGGGCTCCGACGAAGTGTGAAGGCAGCGGCCGGTGGTCGTCACGGTCCCACGACCGCTCGAGACCTGCCAGCTCGATGACCTTGGAGAGCAGCCCCGCAGTGAATCCCCACACCAGCAGACCATCGACGTCGAACGCCGGGCCGACGAACCCGCTGGGATGGGTGATCGTGAACCGCTTTGCCGGGTCGGTGAGCTCGGAGAGCGGAACCCTGAGGACCCGGGCAACCTCACGATGGTCGACGATGTCGATCGGACTCGGTTCTGCCCACCACGCCAGGATCGGCGTGACCACGAAGTTGCTGGGCGGGAGATAGAGCGCGGGCAGCTCGGCCACGACCTGTACGCCGGCGGGGTCCAGGCCCACCTCTTCCTGGGCCTCTCGCAAAGCAGCCGCAGCCGGACCGGCATCCGTGGGATCGATGGCGCCACCCGGAAACGAAACCTGCCCCGCATGGGAACGCATGCTGTGTGATCGCTCGGTGAGTACGACGTCCTCCCCGCCGTCCACATCTGGCCCGAAGAGGATGAGCACCGCAGACTGCCGACCACCCTCGTCTGGGGGCAGGAACCGACTGAAGAACTGCGGCTCGAGCTGATCGAGCCGGTCCACCAGATCTGCCATCCAGCGCGGCTGGGGATCGGTCACGACAGTCCCGGTGCCAGCTCGAACTTCAGCAGCTCCGTCGCCTTGGCCGGGTCCATCTCGCCCTCGCCGTAGGAAGGACACCACCTGGCCACCGGGCACGCGCCGCACGCAGGCTTGCGCGCGTGACAGGTACGTCGTCCATGAAAGATCAGAACGTGGGAGAGCATGATCCAGTCCTTCTTCGGGACCAGCGCGCCCACAGCGTGCTCGACCTTCACCGGATCCACCTCGACGGTCCAGCCAAAGCGCCTGGCTAAACGACCGAAGTGCGTGTCAACAGTGATCCCGGGGATGCCAAAAGCGTCGCCCAGCACCACATTGGCGGTCTTGCGTCCGACGCCGGGAAGGGTGTCCAGATCCTTCAGCCCAGGCGGCACCTCGCCGTCGAACCGCTCGACCAGCGCGGTCCCGATCTTGATCAGTGAGTCGGACTTGGCACGATAGAAACCCGTCGACTGGATCATCTTCTCGAGCTCGGCACGATCAGCTCCGGCGAAGTCCGCGGCAGTCCGGTAGCGGGCGAAGACATCTGGGGTCACCATGTTTACCCGGATGTCCGTGGTCTGCGCGGACATCACTGTGGCAACCAGAAGCTGCAACGGATTCTCGAAGTCGAGCTCGCAGTGGGCAGTGGGGTAGCGCTCGACCAGCACGCGATACATCTTGCGCGCACGACGGGTCAACGCGACCTGGGTCTCTGGGCTCGTAGTCGCAGGCACCCGGTCAGACTAATCGGCGCTGAGGACGATGCCCCCCAAACCGCGGCGCTCTGGCAGACTGTGCGCCGTGGACATCGACATCGTAAGAAGATCACCGCTCTTCGCCGCTCTGGACGACGATGCTGCTGGCGCACTGATGGAGTCGATGGCGGCATCGCATCTCGAACGAGGCGACATTCTGTTCCATGAGGGCGACCGCGGCGACCGGTTGTACGTCATCGGCGAGGGCAAGATCAAGCTCGGGCGGACCAGCAGTGACGGCCGCGAAAACCTCTTGGCCATCCTCGGCCCGGGCGAAATGTTCGGCGAGCTCTCCCTCTTTGACCCGGGCGCCCGCACCGCGACAGCCACTGCCGTCGCCGAGTCACAGCTCATCGCACTCGGCCATGATGACCTCAACCTGTTCTTGTCGGGCCGTCCGGCTGTTGCCGCAACCTTGCTGGCCGCGCTGGCCCGTCGTCTTCGTCGTACGAACGAGACCTTGGCAGATCTCGTCTTCACCGACGTACCCGGTCGCGTGGCCAAGGCCCTGCTCGACCTCTCCGCACGCTTCGGCCGCCCGGCCGAGGACGGCATCCTGGTGCCGCACGACCTGACCCAGGAAGAGCTCGCCCAGCTTGTCGGCGCCTCCCGCGAGACGGTTAACAAGGCTCTGGCCGACTTCGCATCCCGGGGCTGGATCAAGCTTGAGGCCCGAGCCGTGCTGGTGACGGACGTCGAACGGCTGAGGCGCAGAGCTCGCTAACTTCTTCCCACCGCCCCGTACCACCGCCTTTCCCCACCGAACGGTCAAGCGTGGGGGTGGGTCGCCAGGTAGTCCAGCTGAGCCAGCACGCTGAGCCGGGCCGCCGGCCAGACCTCGCGCGGGACGTCGGCATAGACCATCTCGACCACCGCGTCCGCGCCAATCGCCCCGGACGCCACGGCGGCCCGCACCTGCTCAAGACGTTCCTGTCGGTGATGCAGATACAAGCGCACGACGGCGGCCGCGTCCGGCAGCGTGGGGCCGTGGCCCGGCAGGATCTGAGTCACCTCACGCGAACCCGTCAAGGCCTCGATGCGTTGCAACGACTCGAGGTATGCCGCGAGCTCACCATCGGGCCACGCCACCACTGACGTGCCGCGCCCCAGGATCGTGTCACCGGTGAGCAGGGCATTCTCGGCGACCAGCAGGAACGAGAACGAGTCGCTGGTGTGCCCGGGAGTGGGCACGACGGTCAGGTCCAGGCCGGCGACCGTCAGCCGCTCATAGACGCCGAGATCGTCGTGCCCCGTCCCCCTGCCCCGGACCGGTGCGCCGGTCAGGCCGGCGAACCGAAAGATCGACTCGGCGTGGTCCGGGTGGCCATGGGTGAGCAGCGTCAGCGCGACTCGCGCCCCGCGACCGGCCACGACATCCAGCACCCGTTGCAGATGTTGCTCATCGAGCGGCCCGGGGTCGATGACGACGCAGTCCGTCGCACCTGGCTCCATCAGGATCCAGGTGTTGGTGCCTTCCAGCGTCATGGCGCCGGGGTTCGGAGCGAGCACGCAGGTCGCGCGCTCGGTGACGTCGCCGCCGCCCCATACAGACTCTGGCCCACCGTCGGCGGGAGGTGATCCCTGGCCGGGCGTCATGTCGGCAGGACACAGCGGATGACCACTGAGTCACCCGTCCGGACAAGCACTGGCGTGATCGGCAGCATGCGGACCCGGGCGGCCATGAACTCGGCTACCGACGAGGCTGCAGCAACGTCTTCGACGCACACCAGGGTCGGAGGCAGCATCAGGGCTGAGCCGGCGGCATAGTCCTTGAGCAGACGAGCCGGATCGGCCCAGCCCGCGTGGTCGGCCTCAGTCGTCTGATCGTCAGCGATCTGCCCAGCCGGCAGAAGAGCTGCGAATATCCTTGTGTCGTAACGCTTCGGCTCAAACTCAGGCGTGATCCAGTGGGCCCGCGCCTGAAGGAGATCCGAACGCAGCACCAACCCGTGACGGATCAACATCTGGGCCAGTGAGACCTCGCGCGACAAGAGCGCCTTCCGTTCGGCCTGCCACTGCGGACCGCTCACATCCCCGACCACGGAGTCGGCATCCGGCCCGGCCATCAGGACGCCGCACTCCTCGAAGACCTCACGAACGGCGGCAGCCACGAGCTCGCGGGCGGTGGCCTCGTCGGCCCCGAGCAGCCGTCCCCACTCCGCCGGCGAGGGACCCGCCCACGGCAGGCTCACATCGGCATCGCGCGGGTCGACGCCGCCGCCGGGGAACACCATCATCAGCGGGGCGAACGCCATCGTCGAGACGCGGCGCTGCATGAAGACGTCGACCGCCCCGCCATCGGTACCAACCCGGTCCCGCAGGATCATCACCGTGGCGGCGGGCCTGGCAGCAACCACGTCAGGGCTCTGGCCCTCGAGCCAGTCCTTGGCGCGACCGCCCAGGGTCCCGACTGCGAAGTCGCGAGTCAGGGTGGTGATGCTCAGTCCCGGACCGACACGATGATCTCGACCTCGACCGGGGCGTCGAGCGGAAGGACAGCGACCCCGACCGCCGAGCGAGCATGCACACCTGCGTCCCCGAACGCCTTGCCGAGCAGCTCGGAGGCACCGTTGATGACACCGGGCTGTCCGGTGAACGACGGGTCGCTGGCCACGAAGCCGACGACCTTGACGACCCGCGCCACCTTGTCCAGGTCACCGATGACGGACTTGACCGCCGCGATCGCGTTCAGGGCGCACAGCTCTGCCAGCTTCTTGGCATCCTCGGGGGACACGGAGTCGTCGCCGGTCCCCACTTTGCCCGTCTGCGCCAACGCACCCGACACCATCGGCAGCTGGCCGGAGGTGAAGATCATGGTGCCGTCACGCAAAGCCGGCACATAGGCCGCCACAGGCTTGGCCACGTCAGGCACGGTGAGTCCGAGCTCGGCCAGGCGATCTTCGACAGCGGACATGCTCTATTCCTTCTCTCGTTTGAGGTAGGCCACCAGACCATTGCCGTCCGGGCCAGTCAGAACCTGCACAAGCTCCCAGCCATCCTCGCCCCATTGGTCGAGGATCTGCTTGGTGGCGTGCACGATCAGTGGAACCGTTGCGTACTCCCAGTTAGCCATGACCAAAGCCTAGACCGGGCTGAAAGCATCCCCATCTGACCAGCCTCGTGGGATCGAAATGGTCCAGACAAAGGTCAGCCCGATCGGCCGATCCCCTGGGCCAGTCCCAGTCGCTTGAATAGTCACAGAACGGCCGGTGACCAGGGAGCCCGGCCGTTCGTTGCGAGCGGTGTCTGCAGGCGTTGACACGGGGGGTCCTAGGCTCTTGGTCATGGCACCAGGCGCGGCGTCGGCCCGCGACACCGACTGGGACGGCGTGCGACTGCACGTCGTCACCGGCAAGGGCGGCACGGGCAAGACCACCGTCGCCGCGGCGCTGGCGCTGGCGCTGGCCGACCAGGGCAGGCGGGTGCTGCTGGCCGAGGTCGAGGGACGCCAGGGCATCAGCCAGATCTTCGATGTCGCCCCGCTTGCTTCGACAGAGGCCCGTATCGCGCACGCCGCCCAGGGTGGCGAGGTGTTCGGGCTCTCGGTGGACGTTAAGTCCGCGCTGCTGGAGTACCTCCAGATCTTCTACAAGCTCGGCCGGGCGGGCGGGCTCCTGGAGAAGTTCGGCGCCATCGACTTCGCCACCACGATCGCGCCGGGCGTCCGGGACGTCCTGCTGATCGGCAAGGTCTTCGAGGCGGTCCGGCGCCGCAGGGACCACAGAGCCAAGGGCCCGGGCGCCGCCCCGGCATACGATGCCGTCGTCCTGGACGCGCCGCCGACCGGACGGGTGGCGCGATTCCTCAACGTGAACCATGAGGTCGCAGACCTGGCCAGGGTCGGACCGATCCGCTCGCAGGCCGACTCGATCACTGCGATGCTGACGTCTCCCCGAACGGTGGTCCACGTCGTGACGCTGCTCGAGGAGATGCCGGTCCAGGAGACCGTCGACGCGATCGCCGAGCTGAGGGCCGTCGGTATGCCGGTCGGTGGCGTCGTCGTCAACCAGGTACGCGAGACGATCCTCGCCCCCAAGGCACTGAAGATGGCAGGGCGGTCGGCGATCTCCCGCAAGGACGTGGCGGCGGACCTGGCCAGGGTCCAGGTCCGCCCGACCGACGCCATCGTGGACGGCTTGCTGGCCGAGGCCAAAGACCACGCCGAGCGGGTAGCGCTCGAACACGAGGCGGCGGCGGTCATCGCGGATCTTCGGCGGCCGACCTACCGGTTGCCGTCATTGTCCGAGGGCATCGATGCCAACGGGATCCGCGAGCTGGCGGACGCGCTCGTCGCTCAGGGGATGGCGTGATGGCACCCGTCCTCGACATCGACGCCCTGATCGACGACCCGGACACGCGCATCATCGTGTGCTGCGGGGCCGGCGGAGTCGGCAAGACAACGGTCGCGGCGGCGCTGGGACTACGCGCAGCTGAGTCCGGCCGACGCGTCGTCGTCCTGACCATCGACCCAGCCCGGCGCCTGGCACAGTCGCTCGGTCTGACCGCCCTGGACAACACGCCAAGATCGGTCGACGACATCAATAACACAAAGGGCGGTTCGCTCGACGCGATGATGCTGGACATGAAACGGACCTTCGACGAGGTCGTCATGGCACACGCCGCCCCGGACAAGGCCGATCAGATCCTGGCCAACCCGTTCTACCAGGCAGTCTCGAGCTCTTTCGCCGGCACCCAGGAGTACATGGCGATGGAGAAGCTGGGGCAGCTCAGGCTCGAGGCGGACCGCGACCCGGACAACCCGCGCTGGGACCTCATCGTGGTGGACACCCCACCGTCACGCTCGGCCCTGGACTTCCTGGACGCTCCCAAGCGCCTCGGCTCTTTCCTGGACGGCCGGTTCATCCGGCTGCTGGCCGCTCCGGCGAGGGTGGGTGGCCGCGCATACCTGAAGGTCTTCACCACGGGCGTCAACATCGTCACCACAGCCATGACCAAGCTCCTGGGCGGACAGATGCTGAGCGACGTCCAGACCTTCGTCGCCGCCCTCGACACGATGTTCGGCGGGTTTCGCGAGCGCGCCGACCACACCTACGCCCTCTTAAGCGAGAGTTCCACGAAGTTCATCGTGGTCGCCGCGCCTGAACGGGACGCCCTGCGCGAGGCGTCGTACTTCGTGGACCGTCTGGACGAAGAGGGGATGCCGCTGGCCGGGCTGGTCGTTAATCGCGTGTATCGCGTGTCCGCACCGGGTCTGTCCGCCGCCCGCGCACTCGCTGCGGCCGAAGAGCTGGAAGCCGACGAAACCGGTGGCTCATCGGGCGACTCATCAGGGGACTCCGAGCGCACTGCCATCACCCAGGCACTCTTGCGGCTGCATGCTGTTCAGGCCGAGATCGCAGGCCGACACCAGTCCCTGGCCAAACGGTTCATCGCCGGCCACCCCGCCATACCGACAGTCGAAGTGCCTGCTGCGGCGCAGGATATCCACGACCTGGCAGGTCTGCGGATGGTTGGCACAGCGCTAGCAGGCCAGTAACCCCCAGGGGGTGAAGCGAAGCTCAGGAGGCCGAGCGTTCCTGACGCATTCGGTCGGCCTCGAAGAGGGCACGCCAGGAAGCGACACTCGGCCTGCTCTTGAGCAAAGCGCGGCGCTCGCGTTCCGTCATACCGCCCCAGACACCGAACTCGGTGTGGTTATCGAGGGAGTCCGCGAGACACTCGGCAATCACCTTGCAGCCCATGCAGACCAGTTTGGCCTGCTGCTGCGCGGCGCCCTGAACGAAGAGCGCGTCGGGATCTGCCGCGCTGCAGGCTCCGTACTGCGCCCACTCCTCGACCCATGACGATCGAGCCGTACCCACACCCTCGCGATGCGTCATGGTGACGGTCACGTTGGCCTCCCCTGATATGCGTGGCGGGCTATGTACGCGACGTGATGAGTCGCTACCTGGGAACGATAGGGAAGAGATGCTTATGGGGGGAATGACGCTTTCGGGTAGTTCTGACCGCCAACAGTGACTAGTCACCCGGATTCGTGAGGCGCGACCGTCACGTAGGCGCGGGTTACGCTGGGGGCATGCCGGGACGTGTTACGAACTTCGCCAACATCGTCAGCCTGCTCGGAGCCTTTCTGGCAACCTCCGTGGTCCTCGGGCTTCTTGGCGCAGGGCTGATCATGCCGGCAGTGGGGGCCACCGGCGCCACGGCGCGCCAGGGAGTCCACATCTTCGACTCCCTTCCCAGCGACTTCACCCGGACAGCCCTGTCGCAGCAGTCCCGCATCCTTGCCAGCGACGGAAGCCTGATCGCCACGCCGTATGACGAGAACCGCATCATCGTGCCGCTCTCCAAGATCGCTCCGGTCATGCAGCAGGCCCAGATCGCGATCGAGGACAGCCGCTTCTACGAGCACGGCGGCATCGACCCGCTGGGCGTCGGTCGAGCCTTCGTCTCCAACCTGGGCGGCGGGAGCACCCAGGGTGCATCCACCCTGACCCAGCAGTACGTCAAGATCACCCTGCAGGAGAACTGCCTCAACAAGAAGGACGCGAAGTGCGCCGCGGCCGCCACGGCCAAGAGCTACACGCGCAAGCTCCAGGAGCTCAAGTACGCCGTCACGCTGGAGAAGATCCTCACCAAGAACCAGATCCTCGAGGGCTACCTCAACCTCGTCTACTACGGCGACCTGGCCTACGGGGTCGAGGCTGCGGCTCGCAACTACTTCGGGGTGACCGCAGCCAAGCTGAGCCTGCCTCAGGCCGCGACCCTGGCCGGGCTCGTCCAGCTGCCGAGCGAGACCGACCCGATCCACTTCCCCGCCAAGGCGCTGGCCCGGCGCAACGTCGTCCTCGACCGGATGCATGAGCTGAACCTGATCACCGACAAGGCCTGGCAGAGCGCCAGGAAGACCAAGATGGTGACCAACCCCAAACCCGCCCTGAACTCTTGCGCGTCCTCGCCGTACCCCTACTTCTGCAACTACGTCACGGCGTGGCTGATGGAACAACCGTCGCTGGGCAAGACTCCGGCGGACCGCAAACAGGCGATCAACCGCGGCGGCTTGACCATCCAGACGACTCTCGACCCCAAGATGCAGCTGATCGCCCAGAAGCAGATCAACGCCAAGGTGCCGATCGGCAACAGCGCGAAAATCGGTGCCGCGGCCGCTCTCGTCGAACCCGGGACCGGCCACGTCCTGGCCATCGCTCAGAACACGAAGTTCTCCAACAAGAAGGGCACCCCCTTCGGCAACACCGAAGTGAACTGGGCGGTCGACAACAAGTACGGCAGCTCCATCGGCTTCGCGTTCGGCTCGACGGCCAAGCTGTTCGCCGTGGCTGAGGCGCTGCGCTCCGGCATGCCGATCAACTCGACCATCATCGCGCGTTCTGCCAACGCGACCCGTCCCGCGGTATTCACCAAGGCCGACTTCAGCGATGCCTGCGCCGGGACCATGCCGTGGAATGTTCGCAACGACGAGGGGACCCGCAACGGCCGGATCAGCCTGACCGACGCGGCAGCGTATTCGGTGAACACCGCGTTCGCCGGGCTCGTCGCCAAGCTCGGAGCCTGCTCAGTTCGTGACCTGATGACCAGGATGGGGTTGCACCAGGGCAGCGGCAAGCCCATCCAGCGCCTCGCCTCCTCAATCACCCTGGGCTCGGACAGCGTCTCGCCGCTCACACTGGCCTCGGCATACGCCACGGTCGCTTCGGGCGGCACCTACTGCGTGCCCTCGCCGGTGCTCACAGTCACCACCAGCGATCACAAACCGCTCGCGCTGCCCAAGAAACAGTGCAAGAAGGTCCTCGAGCCTGACGTGGCCAACGGTGTTACCAAGATCCTCAAGACGGTCCTGACCAAGGGCACCGGCTCAGGGAACAGCCTTGACGGTGGACGCCCGGCAGCCGGCAAGACAGGGACCGCTGGAAACAAGGACGGCTACACCAACGAGACCTGGTTCGCCGGCTACACCCCACAACTGTCCACGGCGGTCTGGGTCGGCACGCCGATCGACGCCAACAACACAGCCAGGATGAAGGGCTTCCGGCTTGGCAAGACGAACTACCCCAATGAGGTCTTCGGGTCCACGATCGCCGCGCCGATCTGGAAGCAGATCATGGACAAGGCGTCGGCCGGGATGCCGTTCCGCGACTTCGCCGAGCCGAGCGACAAGGTGCTCCAGGGCGACATCGTGTCGATCCCCAGCGTCACGGGGCTGGCCCTGGGCGATGCCATGGCTGCCCTTGCCTCGGCCGGGTTCTCACCGGTGGTTGGCAACGCCGTGGCATCCAGCATCCCGGTTGGTCTGGTCGTGGGCACCCAGCCCGCCTATCGGGCGCTTCGCGGCAGCTCGGTCACGGTCTTCACCTCGACCGGGGTTCCGCCACCACCGACACCCACCACCACCACGCCGCCAGGGCAGACTCCGAAACCCACCAAGACCAGGCCCCCGGGGCGCTAGCCGGGCATTCCGAACCGCCGGTTAGCGCGTTAGTTTCACGATTGCCAGTCCGGCTCGCTGCATTGATGCAACAAACCTGCTAGCGGTTGGCTGAGTCGCATGCGAACGCATCCCAGAGCCGGCGGTGACCAGGCAGTGCGTGCCTACTTCTCTGCGAGTACCGACTTCACGATCGCGGCGACGCGTCCGCCTTCAGCCCGGCCAGCCACCAGGGCGGTGGCGGCCTTCATGACCAAGCCCATCTGCGGCATACCGCTGGCGCCCGTCTCGGTGATGGCCTGCGCGACCAGCGCCTGCAGCTCGGCGTCGGACAGCTGGGCGGGCAGGTAGGCCTCGAGGAAGACCAGCTCGGCCCTTTCTTTTGCCGCAAGCTCCGGCCGGTTCGCCTCGATGTACTCGGCCGCGGCCTCACGTCGCTTCTTGGCCTCCTTGGCAAGGACCGTGAGTACCTCGTCGTCCGACAGCTCGCGGGCGGCCGTGCCCGACACCTCTTCGTTGGTGACTGCCGTCAGGGCCATCCGCAAGGTCGACGTGCGCACTGCGTCATGCTCGCGCATCGACGTATGCAGGTCGGCGCGCAGAGTGGACTTCAGCTGGGAGGTGCCCGGTTCGGTCATAGGGGCATTCTGACATCGCCGGAACCAGAGTTTGCAAGGATGGGACCCCATGAGCCCGACACACACCGCACTGAACACCGCCGCGAGCCTGGCAGCCATCGGCGCCGGCGGGTTGGCCTACGCGTCCCTGATCGAGCGCAACGCCTTTACCGTGCGACGGGCGAGCGTCCCGGTGCTGCCCACCGGCGATGCGTCGCTGCGGGTCCTGCACATCTCGGATATCCATCTCGTCCCCCGCCAGGCACGCAAGATCGAATGGATCCGCTCGCTCGCGGCACTCGAACCGGATCTGGTCGTCAACACCGGCGACAACTTCGGCGACCTGGAGGCCCTCCCTGCCGTATTGCGAGCGCTGGAGCCGCTGCTCGCGGTGCCGGGCGTGTTCGTGCTGGGCTCCAACGACTACTTCGCCCCAAGCCTGAAGAACCCAGTTCGGTACCTCACGAAGGCTCATGCACGGCATCAAGACAGCGTTCCGCTGCCGACCGCCGACCTTGCAGGCGCCTTCTCTGCTGCCGGCTGGGCGGATCTCAGCAACGCTCGCAGCACGCTCTCGGTCGCTGGTCAGACCCTTGAGCTCGTCGGGGTCGACGACCCCCACCTCCACTATGACCGGTATGCCGCGGTCGCCGGTCCCCGCGTTCCCTCAGCAACGCTGACAGTGGGAGTCACCCACGCGCCATACACCCGGGTCCTGGACTCCATGACGGCCGACGGCGCGGGGCTCGTCTTCGCCGGCCACACCCACGGCGGCCAGCTGTGTCTGCCGTTCTACGGGACTCTGGTGACCAACTGCGACCTGGACCGTCGGCGCGCCAAGGGCCTCTCGCGATGGTGGCCTGGGGCGGGCGCGACGCCGTCTGCCGAGGCTCCGGCAGACGCAGCGTGGATGCACGTATCAGCCGGGCTGGGGACCTCACCGTACGCTCCGGTGCGTTTCGCCTGCCGGCCCGAGGTGACGCTCCTGACCCTGACCGCCAAGCCCGCAGGCGGCTGAGTCGCGGACCCGATTCGGTGCTTACCGCCTCGCTCGGCTAGTCTCGTGCATCGCTGCCCGCATCAGGTCTGTGGACGGCGAGCCACGGGGTGTGGCGCAGCTTGGTAGCGCGCTTCGTTCGGGACGAAGAGGCCGCAGGTTCAAATCCTGTCACCCCGACCAGTGCGGCAGGTCTCTGACCTGCGCGAATGCCGCGCTTCGGTGGCCTGCGTTCCACTCCAACCCCCCAGCAGACGCACCAAAGGAACAGAAAAGGAACACGAGGGAACCCCCAGGGAAAGCCGGGG
>JBBRWQ010000022.1:0-43207 GCA_038249115.1 Actinomycetales bacterium | reverse complement strand
CAGCAGCGTCAGACCGAGGTTCCACCTACGCAGACCGGCGAGGCGCTCTTGAGTAACGCCGGTCGCGATCGGCGTGCTGTCGTTCATGTTCATGACTCTCCTCCTCGATGGCCGAGACCGGACACGGCTCGGGAATATTGACCCCTTGTCGGCGTTGTTGCATTCCGTTAGACTCGACAAACATTCGACAGACTATACACGAACATTCATTGCGAGGAAGGTGCATGGGCATGTCGCTGAGCTCGAGGGAAACGCTGCGAAGAACCACGGTGGACGAAGACGTGCTCGGCCAGCGCCTTGCGGACGGTGACGAGTCCGCCCTGGAGGAGTGCTATGCCCAATACGGTCCGCCCGTCCTGGCCTACGTGCGCCGGCACGTCGGGCCGGATGAGGCTGAGGACGTCCTGCAGCACACGTTCCTTGATCTCTGGCGTCACTCCGACCGTTATGACCCCCGGCAGAGCCTCGGCGGTTGGGTGTTCACGATCGCCCGGCGCCGGGCCATCGACGCGCTGCGCCGGCGGCGTCCCGCGGTCGTCCACGTCGACGCGCTGCGCGACCTGGTCGGCGAGGACGGACGCGAGATCGCCGAGCGGTTCGCGTGGGCTGCCGACGTGAGGTCAGCGATGTCCCAACTGCCCGCCGCCCAGCGCGAGACCCTCGAGCTCGCCTACTTCGCCGACCACACCCAGCGAGATATCTCGCGCCTGCTGGAGGTGCCCATCGGCACGGTGAAGGCCCGGATGGCCCGCGGTACCAAAGCCCTGGGCGACCTGCTCGTCGACTACGGGCACAGTGGTGACCTGCGCGGAGAGCCCGGAACACGAACCAGCGTTGCTGACGAGGAAGGTGAATCAAAGTGACTCACTCGGCTGGACCGGACGAGGACCTGCTCTGCCTCCTGCGCGGTGAGCTGGGTCGCAAGCAGACCCGTCAGATGGCGGAACACCTTCGTGAGTGCGAGTCCTGCCGGCTTGCCCTGGTGGACGTCGCCGAGATCCACGGCACCCTGGTGGCCGCCGCACGTCTGCTGGGCCGGGCCTCCGTCGGGTCCGGCGATGCGCAGGGCGCCGCGAGTCCGTCAGCCACCCGCCCAGCCCCCGGTGGCTGGGCCGGCGCCGGCGACCTGGCGGAGACCGCCGAGGCACTCCCGCCCCTGCGGGTTCCGCATCGGCGCCGCGCCTTCCCCCGGCTGGCTGCCGGGATCGCCGCCGGGGTGCTCGTGGTGGCCGGCCTGGGCGTCGGCTCCTTCGTCCTGACGAGTCGCGACCAGCCACAGGTCGTCGCGGTCCGCACCCCGCCAACGGGCGCTCAGGGCCGCTCGGTCGTCCTGGAACCCGTCACGGGGACAGCTGCAGGGCGCGTCAGCATGCAGACCCCGGGGGCACAGACCGAGATGACGATCTCGACGAAGGGCCTGCCGGACGCAGGCAGCGGGCGCTTCTACTACGCCTGGCTGCTCGACCCGCAGACTCAGAAGATGCTTCCGCTCGGGGTGGTCAGCTCCCGCAACGCGATGCATTTCGAGGTGCCGACCGGCCTGGTCGAGCGGTATCACGCCGTGGACATCAGCCTGCAGGCTGACAACGGCAACCCGGGACACTCCGTCACCTCGGTGCTGCGCGCCCTGTACTGAATCGCATCGCTCCTGAGCTGATCCGTGCGGCACCGGACATGTTGCCCTCTGTCGAAACGGAATTGACTCACCGGCGAATGCAACCGCGAGCAGGAACCTGAACGAAGTGAAGTCATCGGCGGCAAACCGTGCCGCACCCACAGACCCGAGGAGCCTCACATGCCCAGATCATTTGTTTTCTCCACACGCCGACTCGTCGCCTTGGCCGGGGTGGCACTGGTGCCGCTGGCCGTAGCAGCAGTCCCGGCCTCCGCAGCGACCGGCACCGCCACGGTGACGGTCGTGCACGGCATCCCGAACACGGCGGTCGACGTGTACGTCGATGGCGCAAAGGCGTTGCCGGACTTCACCTTCAAGACCGTCACCGACCCGATCTCGCTGCCGGCCGGCTCCCACGCCATCGCGGTCCGCGCAGCAGGCGACCCGGCGAGCTCAAGCCCGATCCTGTCGACCACCGCGGCGCTGAAAGCCGGCGAGAACGTGACGATCGTGGCCAATCTCACGGCCGCCGGGAAGCCGGCCCTGACCCCGTTCGTGAACCCGACCACGGCCGCCCCCTCGACCATGGGCCGGCTCATCGTGCGGCATACCGCTGCGGCCCCCGCGGTGGACGTCCTGGCCGGCGGAACAGCCGTCATCTCAGGTCTGACCAACCCGAACGAGAAGTCCCTCTTGGTGCCGGCCGGCACGGTCAGCGCCTCAGTCGCGGCAGCCGGCACGACCGCCCCGGTGATCGGGCCGGTCGACCTTGCCCTCAAGGGGGGCTCGACCACGATCGTCTACGCGATCGGCAGCCTGGCGGACAAGAACCTCACCGCGGTTACCCAGTCCTACACCACGGCCTCCGCCTCGGTGACGGGCGTTGCCGCAGGCTCCGGTGGCCAGGCGGCCGACAGCGGCGCACCGATGCTCGGTATCGCGCTGACCGGCGCCGGGCTCCTGCTGGTCGGTGGCGTGGCCGTGCGGGCACGCCGGCAGGTTGCCGTCCGCGCGTGAGCAGACCCCAGCGAGCGGGCCGGTGGCCGGGCGCACGTCGCCTGGTCGCCGGCCTGCTCGGCGTGGGCCTGATTCTCGCCGGGGTCGTCCTGGTGGTGAGCTGGGCGCTGAAGCCAGGTTTCACACCGGCCGGGACTGTGCCGGCAAGCTCAACAGCCCCGGCGCGATCCGCCGCCTCCGCTGCTCCGACCACGGCGGGCTCAACGCCAGCCGTCACCCCTTCCACCAGCAGCGCCGCTGGCTCCGGGGCACTGGTGGACGCGTCGTTCAGTCCGGAGCGCATCGTGCTGCGGGCGCTGGGCGTGGATGCTGCGGTCGTCCCGGTCGGGGTCGAGCCCGGGGGCGCTCTCACCATCCCCGACAACGCCCAGGTCATCGGCTGGTGGTCAGGGGGCGCGGCCCCGGGCTCGCCGGTCGGCACCGTCCTGATGGCCGGTCACGTCGACTCCGCGCAGACCGGGCCGGGAGCATTGGCCCGCCTGTCCCAGGCCCCGGTCGGCGCCCGGCTCACCGTTCGCGGGCCGGGCAGTGAGATGACGTACGTCGTGGGCGCCCGCCGGCGATACCTCAAGCAAGAGCTGCCGTGGCGCACGCTCTTCGCCCAGGGTGAGCAGCCCAGGCTCGTCCTGGTCACCTGCGGCGGCGACTTCGACAGCCGAACCCGGCACTACACCGACAACGTCGTCGTCATCGCAACCCCGTTATGAGGCAACCCGTTCCAGACTCTGCCCAAAGACGTCCGGCCCCTGTAGCGTCCACGGATGTGACCGAAGAGCAACCCTTCGAGGTGGTGCAGCGCTTTGACGACTTCGAGCTGCGGCGCTACCCATCCCACGTCGTCGCCGAGGTTTCCGCCCACCTGCCCTTCGACCAGGCCGGAAATGCCGCCTTCAGGTCCCTCTTCGGTTACATCACCGGACAGAACCGCTCCCAGACCTCGGTGGCGATGACCGCGCCGGTCGTCCAGTCTTCCAGTACCGCGGAGAAGGTGGCGATGACCGCTCCGGTCATCCAGCACGGCACGGATGAGGGCGGGTACACCGTGGCCTTCGTACTGCCGGCCACGATGACGGAGCAGACAGCTCCCGAGCCGACCAACCCGGACGTGGTGATCCGGACGGTTCCCCCGACCCTGGCAGCCGCGACCAGATACTCCGGCCGGTCGTCTCGAGACTCCTACGAACGCCACCTGGAGAGCCTGCTTCGGGCGCTCGAGGCCGAGGGGCTCAGCGCGGTCGGGACGCCGCGCCTCGCCCGCTTCGACCCGCCGTTCAAGCCCTGGTTCCTGCGTCGCAACGAAGTCGTCGTCGACGTGACCGATCACCGCAAGAGCAACGAAGCGAAGCAACGGTGATCAAGAAGTCGGTGACGTCACCGACCCCCTCACCTTGATGGTGGTAGAGACGGTTAGGTCCGAGGAGATCGACCCGGCACCCGGTGGCTTCGGAGCCACCAGCCGGCCGACCGCAGCCTGACTCACCTGCGCAGCACCGTGGTCACCCAGATTCTTGATGTGTTGATAGACAACGCTCTTCGTCACGGTTGATGAAGTCCCGCACGTTGGATGCGGACGTCAAGCAGGGCTCGGTTCGGCTGTTGCTCGAGTCGGGCAAGCCGATCGACAACAGCAACAGCGATGGCCTCTCCGTGGCCGCCATCGAGTCCTCTGCCGATGCGCTCCATCTCATCCAGCCAGCCGATACCGTCTCTGTTGTCTTAGCTGTGCTTCCTCAACAAGGAGGTTGGGCAGCTAGCCACCAAGGAGGTCGCTCGTGGACCCGCCCGCAGACCTGGTCATCACCGGAGCCGACGTGTACTGCGGCGACCTCGAAGGAAGGTGGGCGAGTGCGGTCGCGGTGCGAGGTGACCGCATTGTGGCTGTCGGCAGCCAGGCTGAGGTGCGTGAGCGGGTCGGCTCCGCAACCAACGTCTTGCACCTATCAGGTCGGATGGTTGTCGCGGGGTTTCAGGACGCCCACGTCCACCCGCCGACCGCGGGGCGCAACCGGCTTACGGTGTCCCTTAGCGAGATCAGCGGCCGGGCGAACTACCTCGACACCATCGCGCGCTACGCCGCCGCGAACCCCCATGAGCCGTGGATCGTCGGTGGCGGCTGGGCCATGGAGTACTTTCCCGGCGGGGCGCCGAGCAAGGATGACCTCGACACCATCGTTCCTGACCGGCCGGTGTTTCTCTTCAACCGCGACGTTCACGGAGCCTGGGTCAACTCCAAAGCCCTGGAGATCGGCGGCATCACCAAGGACACCGCCGACCCGGCGGACGGGCGGATCGAACGCGATCCTCGCACTGGTGAGCCCACCGGCACCTTGCACGAGGGTGCCGCGTACTCGTTCAACGACAACGTGGTCCCCGTGCCCAGCCAGGGCGCGTGGGAAGCGGCGCTGCTCAATGCCCAAACCCACCTGCACTCGCTCGGCATCACCGCATGGCAGGACGCGTGGGTCACGCCTGACACAGAGGCCGCATACCGGGCGATCGCGGCGTCCGGCCAGCTCACGGCCCGGGTCGTGGGCGCGCTGTGGTGGGACCGGCGCCGCGGCCTCGACCAGATCGACGACCTGCTCGCCCGGCGGGAGCGAGGATCCGTCGACGGCGTGGGCAGCTTCCACCCGACCAGCGTCAAGATCATGATCGACGGCGTGCTCGAGAACTCCACCGGTGCGTTGCTGGAGCCATACCGCGACGGTTGCGGCGGCCACACCAACAACGCGGGCCTCACGTATGTCGACCGGGACGAGCTCGCCGAAGCCGTCACCGTCCTCGACCGGCACGGCTTCCAGGTGCACATGCACGCGATAGGCGACCGGGCGGTCCGCAACGCTCTCGATGCCGTGGCCGCCGCCAGGTCGGCAAACGGCGTCACTGACCACCGACACCACATCGCACACGTCCAGCTGGTGAGCCCCGAGGACATACCGCGGTTCAGCGAGCTGGGCGTCGTTGCAAACTGCCAGACCTACTGGGCCCAGATGGAACCGCAGATGGAGGAGCTCACCATCCCGTTCCTGGGTAACGACCGGGCCGAGCTGCAGTACCCGTTTGCGGACTTCGTGCGTTCGGGTGCCCGGATCGCGATGGGCAGCGACTGGTCGGTCACGACAGCAAACCCGTTGGAGCAGATGGAGGTCGCGGTCAGCCGGATCGACCCGGAGAACCGTTCCAACCCTCCATTCCTGCCGAAGCAGCGGCTCACCCTCGCCCAGGCCGTCAGCGGCTTCACCCTCGGCTCAGCGTTTGTGAACCACGACGACCTGGAGTCCGGTTCGATCGAGGTCGGCAAGCGCGCCGACCTCGCCGTAATCGACCGGAACCTGTTCAAGGCACCGGTGGCCGAGCTTTCGGACGCCTCCGTTGAGCTCACCCTCGCCTCGGGTCGCATCGTCTTCAAGCACCAGTAGCACGCCCGTAGGTCCGCCGGACAGCACGGCGCCCGCGAGGCCACGTCGCTCGGAACCCTTCGTGCCGACCGGTGGCTCCCGGGCCACCAGCCCGCTGACCTGCAGGGATGGCCGCGCGCTCGCCGAGAGGCTGTGATGTCGAGCGTCGTCGCTGGCCAGCAAAGCCTGGCATTTGCGAACCTCGCCGCGATGCTCATTGTCCCGATGTGTGTGTCATCACCTTGTGACGCGCCCTGGACCGTGGGATGGTGCCGTGCGGAGGATTCCGGTAACGACAGGTTTCAGTGACGACAGGACGGGAAGCCATGGAAGACCTCGAGTTTCGTGACCAGGTCAAGAGCACGCGCAGCCAGGCGTTGTGGCTGGCCACGCTCGGCTTTTTCGGCGGGTTTGCCGGCGTCTCGATCTTCGGGCCGTTGGTCCCCAAGTTCAAGGACCTGCTTGACCTGACCCCGTTCGCGGCCGGGATGCTTGCGGCGATCCCGGCTCTGACCGGCTCGCTGCTGCGTATCCCCTTTGGCGCGGCGGTCGAGCGGTTCGGCGGCAAGAGACCGTTCCTCATCCTGCTCCTGATCACCAACCTCGGCGTGGTCGGCCTGCTCGTGCTGCTGAAGACTTCCTACCCGGACTCCATGGACGGCACGTACCCGCTGCTGCTGGTTCTTGGTGCCCTGATCGGATGCGGAATCGCCACGTTCTCGGTGGGCATCGGCCAGGTTTCGTACTGGTTCCCCAAGAAGGACCAGGGTGGCGCACTCGGTATCTACGGGGGGCTGGGGAACACAAGCCCAGGCCTGTCCTCCCTGCTGCTGCCGGTAGCGGTCGGATCCATCGGGATCTTCAGCGCGTACAGCGCCTGGTTCGTCGTCCTGGTGGCCGTCACCATCGTCTATGGCCTGTTCATCAAGGACGCGCCGTGGTTCCAGCTCCATCAGCAGGGGCACACGCTCACCGCTGATCAGCTGGTCGGGCTCGGGGGTGGCGAGCTGGCACCCACCGGGCGGGCCTGGGTGGGGTTGAAACATGCGTCCAGCATCCCCGCCACATGGATGTTGGTCTTCTTCTACTTCCTCTCCTTCGGCGGGTTTCTTGCGTTCACCTCGTGGTTGCCGACGTTCTGGTCATCCATGTACGGCTCCAGCCTGCGCGAAGCCGGCGTCCTGACGGCAGCCTTCTCCTTGTTCACCGCGCTGATCCGGGTGCCCGGTGGGCTACTGTCCGACCGGATCTCGATTCGCTATGCGCTGCCCGGAAACTTCCTGTTGATGTTCGTCGGCACTCTGGTGCTCTCCTTCTCCGGAACCTTCGTCATCTCGCTGGTGGCAACCCTGGCAGTGGGCGCCGGGATGGGTCTGCAGAACGCGATCGTGTTCAAGCTCCTCCCTCGCTATGTGCCGGACGCCGTGGGCGGCGCCTCAGGCTGGATCGGTGGCCTTGGCGCTCTGGGCGGGTTCGTCATCCCGCCCGTCATGGGTCTGGTCACCGGGATCGTCGGCGGCTCGACCGGATACGCCCGCGGGTTCCTTCCCTTTGCCGTCCTGGTGGTCCTGGCGCTGCCGGTGGTCCGCATCCTGGACCGGTGGAGCACGCGCCATGGGCACGCGCTGGCCGGGTAGCTGCCCCGATCGCCCTGTGCGGCAATGCGATTGCGCCGTCGACTATTTAACCTTTTCCCATCCGCGGCGTGGGGCGCGGCTACCGAGCTGGTCGTCACGACTGCGGTAGACGATGTATGGGCGGGTGAGGTATCCCAGCGGCGCGCTGAAGACGTGGACGAGGCGGGTGAACGGCCACAGGGCGAAGATCAGCATGGCGGCCATGCCGTGCGCCTGGAAGGAGAAGGGCGCCGCGGCCATCAGCTCGGGGTGCAGCTGCAACGTGAAGATGCCGCGGAACCAGACGGACACGGCCTCGCGGTAGTCGTAGTCCCCGTAGAGGTTGAGCAGCGAGCTACCGACCGTGTTCCAGATCCCGAGCACGATCACTGTTGCGAGCACGACATACATCAGCTTGTCCATGCGTGTCGTGGCACCGAACACCGCGCTGGTTGTCCGCCGCCGATAGATCAGCGCCGTCATTCCGACCACGGTGGCCAGACCGGCCAGCAGGCCGATGCTGACGGCCATCGCGTGGTAGGTCGTTTCGGAGATCCCCACTGCGTCCGTCCAGCTCTTCGGGATGGCCAGGCCCATGACGTGGCCCGCGAAGACAGCGAGGATGCCGAAGTGGAAAAGTGGGCTGCCCCAGCGCAGCAGGCGGCTCTCGTAGAGCTGGGATGAGCGGGTGGTCCAGCCGAACTTGTCGTACCGGTAACGCCACAGGTGCCCGGTGATGAAGATCGCGAGACAGACATAGGGGATGACCACCCACAGCACGGTGTCCAGCGTGGAGGTCATGGTCTGGCTCCCCTGGTATCCGGCAGCGCGTACGGTTCCAGGCCGACCGCCTCGTCGGGCGGCCCCTCGGCGGCGAGTCGGGCAACAGCCTCGCGTTCGTCACCGACAAGTGGCGGGAGCGTCGAGCAGACTGCGACGAGTGCGCCGGCATACGGCGACTGCGCGTCCAGCAGCGCGAGGCGCAGCACCTCCAGCCCGGCCCGGTGCTCCAGGAGCAGCCGAAGGCCCGCTCCGGGGTCGTGGCTTGCGGCGAACTCCAGCAGCACGCAGAGGTGGTCCGGCAGCTCCTCGTCGGTCAGCTCGAGGCCTGCGGCCCGGTAGGCCTGTTTGAAGCTGAGCAGGGCCAGTCCGCGCTGTCGGGTGTCGCCATGGCCGTAGTAGGTGAGGTACAGGCAGGCGCGCCGGCGCATGTCGAACGCCTCGACGTAGTCGACCGTGAGCTGGCTCAGGGGGGTGCCCTCGAGGTGGCCGAGGACCCCCGCCAGCGCGGACTGGGCCGGGTCGGGCAGCTCAGTCACCGCGGTGCGCAGGCTCGGCAGCCCGGCGATCAGCTCCACGGTGGGGTAGTCGAGCACGAGCCCGGCCACCCGATGCACGATGGCGCGTTGCCGGGGGTCGAGGACCTGGCCCTTCGCACGTCGTCCGACCCGCATCGTGGGCAGAGGGCTCACTTCTTCTGCTCCTTCGTGGTGCCGGGGTTCAGGGGATCCACCGGGGTGTCCGAGGTCTGCCGGACCTTCAGCTCCCGGAAGGTCGCCACGGCGAGCGGCGTTCTACCGCCCGAGCCCTCCCCGAACGGTCCCGAGCCGCCGGCGCCGGGTCCGCCCTCGTAGTCCAGGCTGCACTCGGTGGCGAGCTCCTCGAGGTGGTGGGCCTGCTCGGCGTGCGCGGTCGGGATCACGTACCGCTCGTCGTACTTGGCGATCGCCAGGAGCCGGAACAAGGCCTCCATCTCGGCGCTGGTCATGCCGACCGCCTCCGGGATCGAGGGGTCTCCCGCGCGGCCCATGTTGATGTCCCGCATGTAGGCCCGCATCGCGGCCAGCTTCTTCAGCACCCCGGTCACCGGCGCGGTGTCCCCCGCGGTGAACAGCTCCGCGAGGTA
This sequence comes from Actinomycetales bacterium, assembly GCA_038249115.1. Lineage (GTDB taxonomy): Bacteria > Actinomycetota > Actinomycetes > Actinomycetales > Dermatophilaceae > UBA4719. The sequence continues at coordinate 33,655 of JBBRWQ010000022.1, read as the reverse complement.
CTCCACCGGAATCCGCAGAGTGTCGATGGCGGCGAAGAGGTTGCCGGCGGCCTCGGCGTCCTCGCCGGTCTCCTGCACCACGTCGACCACCGGCGACAGCGGCGGGATGTACCAGACCATCGGCATGGTGCGGTACTCCGGGTGGAGCGGAAGTGCCACCTTGAACGTGTTGATCAGCGCCCAGATCGGGGAGCGCTGTGCTGACAGGACCCAGTCCCTTGGTATGCCGGCCGCTTCCGCCTCGCGGATCACCTCAGGGTCGTTCGGGTCCAGGAAGACCCCGCGCTGCGCCTCGTACAGATCGTGGTCGTCGGTGCTGGACGCAGCCTGCAGGACCTTGTCGGCGTCATACAGCATGAGGCCGATGTAGCGGAGCCGGCCGACGCACGTCTCGGCGCAGACCGTGGGCAGTCCGACCTCGATGCGCGGGAAGCAGAACGTGCACTTCTCGGCCTTGCCCGTCTTGTGGTTGAAGTAGATCTTCTTGTAGGGGCAGCCCGTGATGCACTTGCGCCACCCGCGGCAGGCGTCCTGGTCGACCAGCACGATGCCGTCCTCGGCACGCTTGTAGATCGCGCCTGAGGGGCAGGACGCGGCGCAGGCGGGGTTGAGGCAGTGCTCGCAGATCCGTGGCAGGTAGAACATGAACGTCTGCTCGTAGGCGAGCTTCACGGTGGCCGAGACCTTGGCCAGGATCGGGTCGGCGCTCAGGTTCGGGGACCCGCCCAGGTCGTCGTCCCAGTTCGCGCTCCAGGTGATGTTGATGTCCTTGCCGGTGATCAGCGACATCGGACGGGCCACCGGGCTGTGTTCCTGCAGCGGTGCGTTGGTCAGCGTCTCGTAGTCGTAGGTCCACGGCTCGTAGTAGTCCTGGAGCGAGGGCAGCCTGGGGTTGGCGAAGATGGTCGAGAGGTTCTGGAGCCGCCCGCCCGCCTTGAGCTGGAGCCGGCTGCGCTTGTTGAGCTTCCAGCCGCCCCGCCACCTCTCCTGGTCCTCGTAGGTGCGCGGGTAGCCCTGCCCGGGACGGGTCTCGACGTTGTTGAACCACACGTACTCGGTGCCGGTCCGGTTGGTCCACGCCTGCTTGCAGGTCACTGAGCAGGTGTGGCAGCCGATGCACTTGTCCAGGTTCATCACCATGGACATCTGGGCCATGATGCGCATCAGTACTGCACCTCCTGGCCGCGACGACGGATCATCGTCACCTCGTCGCGCTGGTTACCGGTCGGCCCGAGATAGTTGAAGGCGAAGGTCAGCTGCGCGTACCCGCCGATGAGATGGCTGGGTTTCATCAGGATCCGGGTCAGCGAGTTGTGGATCCCACCTCGCTTGCCGGAGGTCTCCGACTTGGGCACATCGATGAGCCGGTCCTGCGCGTGGTACATGTACACCGTGCCCTCGGGCATCCGGTAGGAGACGATGGCCCTGGCCACCACCACGCCGTTGCGGTTGACGGCCTCGACCCAGTCGTTGTCAGCCACGCCGATCTTGTCGGCGTCCTTCTCGCTCATCCAGATCCCCGGACCGCCACGGGACAGGCTCAGCATCAGCAGGTTGTCCTGGTACTCCGAGTGGATGGACCACTTGCTGTGCGGGGTCAGGTAGCGCACGGTGATGCCAAGCTCTCCGGTGTCGCCGACCTCGGGTTCGTTGAACAGCGCCGACATGTTCAGCGGGGGCCGGAAGACCGGAAGCTGTTCGCCGAGCTCGGTGATCCAGTCGTGGTCCAGGAAGAAGTGCATCCGCCCGGTCAGCGTGTGCCACGGCTTGAGGCGTTCCACGTTGATCGTGAAGGGGGAGTACCTCCGGCCCCCGGTCTCCGAGCCGGACCACTCCGGAGAGGTGAGGACCGGGACCGGCGCCGACTGGGTGTCGGCGAAGGTGATCTGCCTGCCCTCGTTCTCGGCGGCCAGATCGGCGAGCGGGCGACCCGTGCGCTTCTCCAGCATCCGGAACCCAGCAGCGGCCAGGTGTCCGTTGGTGGTCCCGGACTGAGCCAGGATCGCCTCACACACGTGGATGTCGCGCTGCAGCGAGGGACGGCCATCGGCCACCCCGCCACGGATCAGGCCGTTTTTGTGGCCGAGATACTCGATCGGCTTGGTCAGGTCGAAGGTGATGCCCTTGGTGGTCGCCCCCAGCTTGTCAGCCAGCGGCCCGAGAGCTCCCAGCTTCTCGGCGACAGCCCCGTAGTCACGCTCGACGACGACGAGCTTCGGCATGGTCTTGCCCGGGATCGGCTCACACTCGCCGAACTTCCAGTCGAGCACCCGGCCCGACGGGGTCGCCATCGCATCAGGGGTGTCGTGCAGCAGCGGCACCGCCACCACGTCCTTGCGGACCCCGAGATGCTCCTCAGCCATCGCCGAGAACGCCGTCGCGATGGTATGGAACGCGTCGAAGTCGGTGCGGGTCTGCCACGGCGGGGCGATGGCGGGGTTGAACGAGTGCACGAACGGGTGCATGTCGGTGCTGCTCAGGTCGTACTTCTCATACCAGGTCGCCGCCGGCAGCACGATGTCCGAGAACAGCGTGGTGCTCGTCATCCGGAAGTCGAGGGTGAGCAGCAGGTCGAGCTTGCCGATCGGGGCGTCCTCGCGCCACCTCACGTCTCGCGGCCGGTCCACCGCCTCGGCCTCGGTGGCGCGCAGCGAGTGGTCGGTGCCGAGCAGGTGCTTCAGGAAGTACTCGTTGCCCTTGCCGGAGCTGCCCAGCAGGTTCGAGCGCCAGACCGTGAGCAGGCGCGGGTAGTTCTGTGGCGCATCCGGGTCCTCGCCGGCGAAGTTCAGGCTGCCGTCCTTCAGGGCCGCCGGGACGTACTCGTCCACCGGGAGACCCGACTGCTCGGCGTCGTCAGCCAGCGTCAGTGAGCTCCGGTCGAAGGTGGGATACGAGGGCATCCAGCCCAGGCGCGCGGACTTCGCCAGCACGTCGACCATCGCCATGCCGGTGAACGCTCCCCCGGCCTTGGCCGACGACAACGCATCGGCGCTGAAGGTGTCGTAGCGGTACTGGTCGCTGTGCAGGTACCAGTACGCGGTCTGGATCATGTGCCGCGGCGGACGTGACCAGTCCAGTGCATTCGCGTACTGGTTGAACCCGGTCAGCGGGCGGACCTTCTCCTGGCCGACGTAGTGAGCCCAGCCGCCGCCGTTGACCCCCTGGGTCCCGCACAGGGTGGTCAGCGTGAGGAACGCGCGGTAGATCGTGTCCGCGTGGAACCAGTGGTTGACCCCGGCACCCATGATGATCATGGACCGGCCGCGCGACTCCTCGGCGTTGGCGGCGAACTCGCGCCCGATCCGTTCGGCCTTCGCAGCCGGGACGCCGGTGATGGTCTCCTGCCACGCCGGGGTGCACGGGCTGGAGGCGTCGTCATACCCGGTGGCCCAGGTACCGGGCAGACCATCCCGCCCGACCCCGTACTGCGCCAGCAGCAGGTCGAACACGGTGGTGACGAGCTTGCCGGCGACGCTCCGGGTCGGGACCCCCCGTGCGATGACCTGGGCCGAACCGTCGACGGAGTCGAAGCGGGGAAGGTCGACCTCGGCGACGCCAGAACCAGCGCCCTGCGCGCTGAGGCTGGGCACGGTGTCACCGAGGTCGAGGTTCCACTTGCCCTCACCTTCGGCGCCATAGCGGAAGCCGAGGGAGCCGTTGGGCACCACCGGATCACCCGTGGCGTCATCCAGCAGAACGGTCTTGAACTGGGCGTGCTCCGACGTATCGCCCAGGTCCGAAGCGGTCAGGAACTTGGCCGGCACGTAGCGGTCGCCCTGCTTCTCCAGGGTCACCAGGAACGGCAGGTCGGTGTACTGGCGCACATACCCGTCGAAGTACGGCGTCGTGCGGTCGACGAAGAACTCCTTGAGGACCACGTGTCCCATGGCCATCGCGAGCGCGCCGTCGGTGCCGGGCGCGGGGGCAAGCCACTCGTCGGCGAACTTGACGTTGTCCGCGTAGTCGGGTGAGACCGCGATCACCTTCTGGCCGCGGTAGCGCGCCTCGGTCATCCAGTGCGCGTCCGGGGTGCGGGTGACCGGGACGTTCGAACCCCACATGATCAGGTATCCGGCGTCCCACCAGTCGCCAGACTCCGGCACGTCGGTCTGGTCGCCGAAGACCTGCGGGGAGGCGACCGGCAGGTCCGCGTACCAGTCGTAGAACGACAGCATGGCGCCGCCGATCAGGGAGTAGAACCGGGACCCGACCCCGTGGGACACCATCGACATCGCGGGGATCGGGGAGAAGCCCGCGATCCGGTCCGGGCCGTGCTCCTTGATCGTGTGCACGTGGGCTGCGGCGACCATCTCGACGGCCTCCTGCCACGTCGAGCGGACCAGTCCGCCCTTGCCGCGCGCCGCCTTGTAGCGCCTGGACCGCTCCGGGTCTGCGACGATGTCGGCCCACGCCAGGACCGGGTCACCCAGGCGGGCCCTGGCCTCGCGGTACATCTCCAGCAGCACGCCGCGCACGTACGGGTAGCGCACCCGCGTCGGTGAGTAGGTGTACCAGGAGAAGGCGGCGCCTCTGGGACAGCCACGGGGCTCGTACTCCGGCCGGTCGGGTCCGGTGGACGGGTAGTCGGTCTGCTGGGTCTCCCAGGTGATGATGCCGTCCTTGACGTACACCTTCCACGAGCAGGACCCAGTGCAGTTGACCCCGTGGGTGGACCGGACCACCTTGTCGTGCGACCAACGGTCACGGTAGAAGGCGTCCGCCTCGCGCCCGCCGCTGCGGTGCATGGTCCGCAGGTCCTTGGAGACCTCGGCCTTGGTGAAGAACCTCCGGGTGCGGACCATCGCCTGCGTAACCGGGTCGTCCAGCCCCTCGCCGGACGCTCCGGCCCACTGGTCGGTACTCACCCGAGCTCACCCACCGGCTGTGCACGATGTTGAGGAAGGCGCTGACCCGACAGACCTGACAGGCCACCGGCCCATTCGACTTCTCGGGCCAGCGCAGCGGACCGGTCAATGGTCATGGTGAATACCATAGTCGCGGCCAACAGGATGGCCAGCGGCCCAAGCCCCCAGCCTCCGGACCCGTCAGGCCCGACCGGTACCCGGGACACCCGTCGCTAGCCGCTAACCCACACACGCTTTCGAGTTCTGCGAACCAAGGTTCAGCAACGGTCGTCGGCGTCCGCCGGGTGCTCAGCAAGCCCGTTGGCGGCAGTCACCGAACCCAGCCGAACGACGACGAATGAGACTAGAACTAGGACTAAGAATCCCGTAAGGGACAATTGGGCGCCGGTGGCTCGTCGGGAACTAGTTGGACGGGCTACCGGCCGAGTGAGGGGCCGGCCTGCTCAGGTAGGCGCAACTTGCCGCGGTGAGCGCTCCGTCGGTCGACCCGGCTTTTCGGGGCTGTGACGTCGCGCTGCAGCCAACCAGGCCGCATGCCGTCCTAGTCGCTGATCGTGCGTTCTTCTGCACGCCGAGCCATGGCTGCTGCTTGTTCCTCGAGCGACGTGCCCTGTTGTGCGATGAGCCGTTCTTGGAGCGCGGGGAGGGCTGTGAAATCTTTGGGCCGGGCCGCGGCTTCCTTGGACCGGATGATGTCTGCCAACGATGCGACGGATATCTGCTCGCCTCGCACATCCACCCGCAGGGCTGCGCGCACCAGGTCCTCATAGCCGTCGGTCCCACTTGGCTTGAAGCTGATGTCGAACTCACCGAACCTGCAGGTGAGGTTCCACATGCCAACGTTGGCAAGTGATTCAGCGTCGTGGGAGAAGGGGAGACCTTCGGGTATCCCCGCGGTGCGTATCCGCGCGTCAAGGTCGGTGAGCACCTGCGAGAGCCGTGTGAGGTTCTCCTGGGTGGTACGGGGGGTGAAGTCGATGTCGCGGGTCGGCGGCACCGCGGCGGCGTGCAACTCGCCGGCGTAACCTCCGATGACGACGTACTCGACGCCGCGGTGGTTGAACGCCTGGATGATCTGGAGCGGGTCGAAGCGCTCGCCGTTCAAACTGGCACCTTGGTATTCTTCCGGGCTCGCAGAGCGGCGGATACGGCCGCGCGATCCTTCGCCACACGCTTCGCCTGATAGCCCTCCCATGCCTGGCGCTCCTCTGGCGAGCGGTGCTGCTCCAGCTCCCGGAGCACGTCGTCATGATCGTCGTAGGGCGCCAGCTGTAAACGCAGCTCGAAACCCGCCGCTTTGAGGAGCCGCATCAGCGTCGGCAGCGTCGCTTGGCGGCGGTCATGCTCGTAGGCCGACACCATGGTCCTGGCCACGCCAGCCCGCTTGGCCAGCTCGGACTGGCTCAGCCCGGCCTTCAGCCGCGCGTATCGCAACAGCCCAGCGCCCGGCGAGGGCATTTCGTCGTAGACGCTCACGTACACGATTGTATCCCTATCCCTTGGCCCAAAGGACAGGGGGAACCCTGGCGCACGACCATGAACGGCGTCGAACGATGGCGAACCGAGTCACTTGAGAATCATTCTCAAACAAATGAGACTGGAACTGAGACTGAGACCAGAGACGCCGGCCCGGCCCCGAAGGGCTGGGCCAGCGTTTCCGCAGGTCAACCGCGGTGGCGGTGGGATTTGAACCCACGGTGGACTTTCACCCACACACGCTTTCGAGTTCTGCGGACCCACGCTCAGGGGCGGTCGAGACAAAAACTGAGACAAGCTTCCGCGGCGGTATCGAGAGCCGTACTCGTGTTCCCGAACGTCCGCTCCTGCATGTCGAGGGTCGGATGGATTGCGCTCGCACCGATGTGCGGCTGTTACCGGTGCAACAACGAGTGAAGCCGTGTCCGCCAAAGGGCTATTCGGAACGGTCATGAACTGCTGGTCTCAGCCCTCCCGACCGGCGTTACCCCGCCAGTTGGGCCACATGTTCGACGCGGGCGCACACCAGGTAGAAATGGGTGGCGACGTCCGCGATCTGGTCCTCCTGCTCAGGGCACGGCGGATTGGTCAGGGCCGATCCAAGAAGCCCAGCGACGGAGGCCGCGTCGATGTCCTCGAAGAACGTGGTTGGCTCGCTCGCCATCGCAGCGGCGACCTTGTTCCGCATCTCTTTCGCGGGCCGCCCTTCAGCCACCCAGCAGTCCTTGACGCCGCCACCGAGCAGATGATCGACCAGGACCATCAAGGCGTGCTCGCGGCCTCGGTAGTCGAACAGCACACCGACCGAGGACTGGGCCCCGAACACGTCCCCGTAGCGCCACGCTCGCAGCATCGTCGGACGGCCGACCCTGCCCGCCCACGGACGGTCCGCCACACCGGCGGCCACCAACGCACCAGCCCCCTCACCCGCGGCGGCCCGGCTGGTCACAGGTCCCAGGACCGAGCAGACCCGCAGCAACGCCAACGCGTCCTCAGTTGCCAGCGCCTGCGCGTGGCCGATCACCTGGCCCAGCATCAGCGTCAGTGCATCGAGCCGCTCCTCCTCATCCGCATCGTCGGGAAGACCGGCCTCCACCGCCGCGAACGCCCCGCACAGCACCAGTTCGGCAGCCAACGGACTGCGGGCCTCGGCGATCCCCGCCAACAATGAGGCGGTCACCGCGGCGATCGGCTCAGCCTGCGCATTTATATCCCGGGATAGCCCGCCTGCGACGGGGTCAGACCCTTCACCCGACGGCGGGTTTCTGCTCACCATCGACAAAGCGGACGACTTCCTGGTCGCACTGCGCGGAGTTACCCGATTCCTGCTCTTTCCCACCGGCGCATCCTGCCATGAACTCCCCCGACTCGCGCTTACCGTCGGGGGACCGGTGGTACAGGTCGCACCGTCTAAGCGACATCCCGTGTCTTTCGAGGAACTTCTATGCCGTGGGTTGCGCACCACCGCGGAGTTCAGCAATGGCTATGACCCGCCTGAGAGCGCGCCGCGAAGGAGCTGGCTGACGAGGTCGATCAGGTCGGCGTCGACATCGGTTCCTTGTGGGAGTTCGCGAACAAGGCGGCCGGTCCTGGCTGCTTTATCGGTGAACCAGAGCTTGGCGTGCCGATCGGCGTCAACGCGGATTCTCTTGGCCGCGCCCGCGAGCTGCTCGCGCACGACTGGTCCGGTAACGGGATCGAGGGTCAAACGGACGATGTCGAGCAGGTCGGTGGCTTCCTTGGCACGGCCGCGGTTCATCACCGACTGCAGCTTCATCGCGACCAGTGGGCCCGGTTCGGCGACCGCGACCCGGACCTCGACGACGACAGCGCCACCGGCACGGGCGCCAGCACAGATGATGACTTCCGTCGCAGTCGCGGCGGCCCAGTCGTGGGACAGGACATGAAGGCGGTCGGTGGGGTCGTCCGGAAGGGTCGACAGGTCGGTGTCGCTGACCTCAAGGACATCGACCTGGACCGGTCCTGCGGCGGTGGGGACCAGTGCACCTGCCGGGCCGCTGGCCGTGGCGCCGCGTGAGGCAAGTAGGACCTCCAGCTGGGCCGGCTCCCCTTCATGTCGGCGGTTGACGGTATCCAGGTCGGTCGTGGCGCGGTAGGGGGTACTGAGCCGGCAGATGACGGCAAGGCCACCGACGATGATCACCGGGCGACCAGTGCGGGTCGCGACCTCAGGGATGGCCATCACGATGGCCTCCATCGAGGACCCGATCAGGTTCACCACGCGTGGGGGCGGGTTACCAGACACGTTTCCACGGCCTCGGTGGTGTCCAGGCGTCCAGGATCTCCCGGCCACGACCGGGATCCTTGGCGAGGTCCAGGGCCACAAAGACCGGGTGTGCCAGCGGCCAACCGCCCTTGCCCGCGGGAAGCATCAGCGGGTCGACCCGTTGCTCGCAGACCATCGGCACCGGCGCAACCCGGACGGTTGCCACGCGGCTGGAGCTCGTTCTCGCCGAGCCCAGGAGCTGGACCGCCCGCCGCAGCGTTGCCCCGTCTGGGACATAAAAGTCCGGAGGGTGATCCGTGCGCACGCCAGCCGGCGCGCCATACGACATTGCCGCGAGAGTATCTGTCAGCGCCCAACCGCGAGCTCCCTCGACCTGGACCGGTTCCAGCCCCAACGCCTGGCTGACCGCGCGATCGTCCGGGTCCGGAACCCTGGTGAGATCGGCAGCCTCCGGATTCCAGATAGCGGCGACCTCCCAGAACAAGTCAGCCGGGCGAGTCAGCCCGTACCGATCAAGCAGTTCCTGCTCGCGCAGGATCTTCAGCACCTCTGAGACGGTACTGGCCGAACGATCCAGCCGTGCGGCGATCGCTCGCACCCCCGGCGGGACCCCCGGTTCGGCAAGCAGCAGGGCAGCCACCTCCAACCCCACCCGCCCAGCCAGGGCGCTGGAACGAGCCGGGCGTTCACGCTGCGGGGTCACGTCAGCGTCGATGAAGAACCCCTGCGCCACCAACCGGAGGTGCCCGCGAAGGTCCAACCACGACACGTCATGCTCACCCAGCCAGGTCCGCGACGGTTGCGGGATCCGATCCGCCACGACGACCAGCACCGGCTCAGGTGCGTCGCCAGATGGAGAGGAACTAAGCGAAAGTCGCTGCAGCGCATCGACATTCGCCAGGGACATCTGCTTGACGACGACCGCGCACTCATCCCCCGCCGGGCTCCGCACCACCGCGTCAGCGGCTTCGCGTCGGGCGCCACGACTGCGAGCGTGCACGGTCAGACCGACCTGGGACAGCGCCTCGGACAGCGCCTCTACACCAGCTAGCCCTCGAGTCGCGCTCATCCCTCCATTGTCCCGGATCGTTCGCTGTTCGGTCAATACCGAACGACGAATGCACTGGGATGAACCTCAGTGATCCCCGACGAACGAGCGTGAACACAGGCACGCCCGTGAAGCGGACCAAAATGTGACACGAACTGAGACAAAAGCCAGAAACGCCGGCCCGACCCCGAAGGGCTGGACCGGCGTTTCCGCAGGTCAACCGCGGTGGCGGTGGGATTTGAACCCACGGTGGACTTTCACCCACACACGCTTTCGAGGCGTGCTCCTTTGGCCGCTCGGACACGCCACCGTGGGGGAGATTACTAGAGACGGTGCCCCGCAAAGAAATCGAGCAGGATCTTCGAGCACTCCTGCTCACGAATTCCGCCAATCACCTCGACCCGATGGGTGGCCCGACGGTCGCGCACGACGTCCCACACCGACCCACAGGCGCCGGACTTGGGATCCCATGCCCCGAGCACGAGACGGTCGATCCGCGACAGCATCAGCGCGCCTGCGCACATGACACAGGGCTCGAGGGTCACCACGAGAGTGCAGTTCTCGAGCCGCCACTGGCCCAAGGCCGCTGCTGCAGAGCGTATGGCGACCATCTCGGCATGAGCGGTCGGGTCACCCCTCGCCTCACGGAGGTTGTGCCCGACGCCGAGGACCTCCCCCTCGGGGGAGACCACCATCGCGCCGACGGGCACGTCACCCGAGGCAAGCGCCCGGGAGGCGATATCGAGGGCCTGGCCCATCCACACGGCATACTGCTCGCCGATTGCGAGGCGCGCCTCGTCTGGATGTTCGATCACGCGCTAAGTTTCGCCTATGCGCGTCCACATTGCTGACCATCCGCTGATCGCCCACAAGCTCACGGCACTGCGGGACAAGAACACCGACTCCCCCACGTTCCGTCGGCTGGCCGACGAGCTGGTGACCCTGCTGGCCTATGAGGCGACCCGGGAGGTCCGCGTCGAGTCGTTCGACATCCAGACTCCCGTTGCCCCGACCACGGGGGTCAAGCTGGCCAGTCCCAAACCGCTGGTCGTGCCGATCCTGCGTGCCGGCCTGGGCATGTTGGACGGCATGGTGCGGTTGCTGCCGACTGCCGAGGTCGGCTTCCTGGGCATGGTTCGCAACGAGGAGACGCTCGAGGCGACGACCTACGCGAATCGCCTGCCCGATGATCTGTCCGGACGGCAGTGCTACGTCCTCGATCCGATGCTTGCGACCGGCGGCACTCTGGCAACGGCCATCCGGTATCTGGTCGAACTCGGCGCCGACGACATCACCGCGATCACCCTGCTGTGCGCACCCGAGGGCATCGAGAGGCTCGAGGCGGCCGTGGCCGACCTCAACGTCCCCGTCACCATCGTCACCGGCGCCATGGACGAGAGGCTCAACGAACGCGGCTACATCGTGCCCGGGCTTGGTGATGCAGGCGACCGTCTGTACGGTGTCGTCTGACCAGGTGACCGGCGCGCCTCTGCCACGAGGGAACGCTTCCTTGGGATGGTGGGGTGGGTTGTGACCACCACAGGAAGCCTTTCAGAGGAGATGACGTGCAGCGGGTCAAGAAGATCGCTCTCTGGACCGTGCTCGCCTTCTTCGTCTATGCCGTCGTGAAGTCACCGGGCCAGGCTGCCGACATTCTCCGCACCATCTGGGACATCGTCGTTCAGGGCGTCAAGAGCATCGGCAGCTTCTTCGACGCGCTGCTGAATTCTAAGTAGGCCCGCCGCAATGGGGCGACCGACCGGCCCCGTGGTCCAGCGACCACGTCACGGTGTGCTCGGCCGCTACCTGCTGGACGGCGAACGAACCCTGACCGCTGTTCACCAGCACTGGGCCAAGGTTGCCGAGCCGGTCGCCTCCCTTGTTGCCGGACTCATGCTGGTTCTCGCGCTCGACTCCACACTTCCGTCAACGCTCGGTGTTGTCGCCAACCTGCTCTGGTGGGCCTGGTTCGTCGTGGTCGCCCGCGCTCTCTGGAAGATCCTCGAGTGGCGGCACGACTGGTTCGTCGCGACCGACAAGCGTCTGATCATGACCTACGGGCTGCTCACGCACAAGGTCGCCATGATGCCGCTGGCCAAGGTCACCGATATGTCCTACAACCGCTCGCCGATCGGACGACTGCTCGGTTACGGCACCTTCGTGATGGAGAGCGCGGGTCAGGACCAGGCGCTGCACAGCGTCGGGTGGGTGCCCGATCCGGACAACACCTATCGCGCCATCTGCGCTGAGATCTTCGGTGTCGATGACAGCGAGCACGTTCAGGACCGCGACGGATACGACTCCCCGCCCGGACCGGACCGCGCCGGCTTCTCAACCGCCATCCGGATCCGCGCCGCCGGCTCCCAGCCTGACGGCGGCGGCTACGACATCCACGACGCCGACACCGGGCCGATCTCCTACTGACAGCACGCAACTGGCGAGCCATTGCTCACCGCGCACAACTCGACATACAACTGACGCAGCGACCCCGATGGGCCGCTGCGTCTGAGATGTTGCCACCGTCAGAGGTGTTGCGTCAGAGGGCCTTGAGGATGTCCTGCACCCGGTCCTTGGCGTCGCCGAAGAGCATCGCGCTGTTCTGCTTGAAGAACAGCGGGTTCTGCACTCCGGCATAGCCGGGAGCCATGGAACGCTTGAAGATGATGACCTCCTTCGCGTGCCACACCTGAATCACCGGCATCCCGGCAATGGGACTGTTCGGGTCATCCTCGGCGCTCGGGTTCACGGTGTCGTTGGCGCCGATGACCAGCACGACGTCGGTCTCGGCCAGGTCCTCGTTGATCTCGTCCATCTCGAGGACGATGTCGTAGGGCACCTTGGCCTCGGCCAGTAGGACGTTCATGTGGCCCGGCAGGCGACCAGCGACGGGGTGGATGCCGAAGCGGACGGTGATGCCGCGCTTGCGCAACCGTTCGGTCAGCTCGGCCACCGGGTACTGAGCCTGCGCGACCGCCATGCCGTAACCGGGCGTGATCACGACCGACGACGCGTCCTTGAGCAGCTCAGCGACCTCGGCCGCGTTGGTCTCGCGGAAGTCGCCGTAGTCCTTCTCCTCGGTCGACACGGGGGCTCCACCGAATCCGCCGGCGATGACGCTGATGAACGAGCGGCCCATGGCACGGCACATGATGTAGCTCAGGATCGCACCAGAGGATCCGACCAGCGCGCCGACGACGATCAGCAGGTCGTTGCTGAGCATGAAGCCGGCCGCGGCCGCCGCCCACCCTGAGTACGAGTTGAGCATCGAGATGACGACTGGCATGTCGCCGCCGCCGATGGATGCCACGAGGTGCCAGCCCAGTGCAAGGGAGATCACCGTCATGATCAGCAGCGGCACGATGCTGCCCGAGCTCACGAACCAGCCACCCAGGCCGGCCGAGATCAGCAGGGCCGCGAGGTTCATCTTGTGCCGCTGCGGGAGGGTGAGCGGTGCGGACGAGATGCGAGTGCTCAGCTTGAGGAACGCCACGACCGAGCCGGTCAGGGTCACCGCGCCGATGAACACGCCGAGGAACACCTCGACCGAGTGGATGTTGGCGAGGGAGCCCGCCAGACGCTCGGCGACCGGCAGGCCTTTTTCGGTCAGGAACGAGTTGTAGCCGACGAGCACGGCTGCGGCGCCGACAAGGCTGTGCAGGATCGCGATCAGCTCGGGCATCTGCGTCATCTCGACCTTTTTGGCCCGCCAGATGCCGATGACCGCGCCGATCGCCATCGCGACGACGATCAGCCCGATGGTGGCCGGGACGCCAAGTGCACCTTCGACATTGGCTGCCTTGAGCGCCAGGACAAAGGTCGCGACGATGGCGATGGCCATGCCGGTGACACCGTAGGCATTACCGGTCTTGGCCGTCTCGTGCTTGGAGAGGCCGGCCAGGGCCATGATGAACAGCAGGGCAGCAACGATGTACGCCGCTTGGACAATAGTTGTCATCTCGGCTCAGGCCTTCCGGAACATCGTGAGCATGCGCTGGGTCACGGTGAAACCACCGAAGACGTTGATGCTGGCCACTGCCAGGGCAATGAAGGACACGACCGTGACGACGCCGCCGTGACCGATCTGACTGAGTGCGCCGACCAGGATGATGCCGGAGATGGCATTGGTCTCTGACATCAGCGGCGTGTGCAGCGCATGCGTGACGTTGAAGATGACGTAGTAGCCGACCACACAGGCGAGCGCGAAGACGGTGAAGTGGCCGAGGAACACGGTCGGCGACTTCCACGCCAGTGCGAGGAACAGCACCGCGGCCACTGCCATGAAGGCATATCTCCGGCGTGGGTCTTTCGGCTTGGGCGCAGGCTTCACGGCGACCGGAGCGGCCGCAGCGGCGGGCTGTGCTGACACCTGCACTGGTGGTGGGGGCCAGGTCTTCTTGCCGTCGCGGACCACTGTCATCCCGCGCTGTACGACATCGTCGAAGTCGAGGACCACCTGGCCGTCCTTGCCCGGCGTCAGCAGCTTCATCAGGTTGACGATGTTCGTGCCGAAGAGCTGGGATGACTGCGTGGGCAGCCGCCCTGGAAGATCCGTGTAGCCGATGATCCGCACACCGTTGTCGCTCATGACGAGCTCGTCGGGCCGGGACAGCTCACAGTTGCCGCCGTTGGCGGCTGCCATGTCGACGATGACACTGCCCGGCTTCATCGACGCCACCATCGCGGCGCTGATCAGCCGCGGCGCCGGCTTGCCCGGGATCAGCGCGGTGGTGATGATGATGTCCACCTCGGTGGCCTGCGCGGCATACAGCTCTTCAGCCAGGCGGTTGAAGTCCTGTGAGGTCTCCTTGGCGTAGCCGTCGGCGCTCGGTGCCGCCTGCTCTATGTCGATCTTCAGGAACTCAGCGCCCATCGACTCGACCTGCTCGCCGACCTCAGGTCGGGCGTCGAAGGCACGCACGATGGCGCCGAGGCTGTGGGCGGTGCCGATGGCTGCCAGCCCGGCGACCCCGGCTCCGACGACGAGGACCTTGGCCGGGGGGACCTTGCCCGCAGCCGTGATCTGACCGGTGAAGAGGCTGCCGAACTCGTGGGCGGCCTCGATCACCGCGCGGTATCCGGCGATATTGGCCATCGAGCTGAGAACGTCGAGAGCCTGTGCCCGCGAGATCCGCGGGACCGCGTCCATCGCGAGCGCGGTGACACCCTGGGCGGTGAGCTTGTCGAGCAGCTCGGGAGACAGCGCCGGGGCCAGCAGGCTGGCCAGCATGGCGCCGGACCTGAGCTTCGCGATCTCGATATCGGAGGGCGGGTTGATCTTCACGACGAAGTCGGAGCCCCAGACCTCGTCAGTGGGGCTGATCGAGGCGCCTGCCTCCTGATAGGCATGATCGGTGAAACTGGCCAGAACGCCTGCGCCTGACTCCAGTTGCACTTCGTGGCCTAGGGCAATCAGCTGCGCCACGGTCTTGGGCGTGGCGGCAACCCGGGTCTCACCCGGCCGCGTCTCTTTGGGCACACCAATGCGCATTGGAACTCCCGAATCGTATGAGTGACACACAAAACTTCCGTGCCGAAATCTACACAGGGGTCACAAACCAGTTTCAGGCGCGTCCGCGAAGGTGGTAGCGGGAGCCGTGCCCCCGATACGCCGAAAAGTGTCAGCGCGTCCGCATTCCTTATTGCGAATGACTTGCAACAAGGCCGGGCCGGTCCCTAACGTGGGGGCATGACCTCCGTCGCCCAGATCTCAGTCGACAGCGACGCGCAGCGATCAGGCTCTGGCGGCCGACGACCCTCACTGACCAGCCGCGAACGCCGCAGCCTGTTCGGCATGGGGGGCTTCATCCTCCTGCTACATGTCGTCGGCTGGGGTGTGCTGATCGGGCTCGTCACGCCTCACGGGTACCAAGTCGGCGGGCAGCTCGTCGGAGCGGGGCTGGGCATCACGGCATACACGCTGGGCATGAGGCACGCCTTCGACGCCGACCACATCGCGGCCATCGACAACACCACCCGCAAGCTGATGGGCAAGGGCGAACGCCCGCTCAGCGTCGGGTTCTGGTTCAGCCTCGGGCACAGCTCGGTCGTCTTCGTCATGGTGACCCTGCTGGCGTTCGGCATCCGCGCCCTGGCCAGCCAGCTCGGCGACGAGCAGTCCAGCCTGCAGCGCAGCGCCAGCCTGTGGGGCACGTCGGTCTCGGGCGTCTTCCTGATCTTCATCGGCCTGATCAACCTGGCGGCCCTGATCGGCATCCTGAAGGTCTTCCGGGCGATGCGAACCGGCCACTACGACGAGTCCGCTCTCGATGCGCAGCTGGACAAACGTGGTTTCATCACGCGGATCCTGGGCAAGGTCACCAGGACGGTCAGCAAGCCGTGGCACATGTATCCGGTCGGGCTGCTCTTCGGCCTCGGCTTCGACACGGTGACCGAGGTCGGGCTGCTGGTGGTCGCCGGCGGTGCAGCCGCTGCGAGCCTGCCGTGGTGGGCGATCCTGACGCTGCCGATCCTGTTTGCGGCCGGGATGTCGCTGCTGGACACGATCGACGGCTCGTTCATGAACTTCGCCTACGGGTGGGCCTTCTCGAAGCCGATCCGCAAGATCTACTACAACATCACCGTCACGGCGCTGTCCGTTGCCGTCGCCCTGCTGATCGGCGGCATCGAGCTGATCTCGGTCCTCACCCAGAAGCTCAACATCACCAGCGGGGTCCTGGGCGAGATCGGCTCGGTCGACCTGAACAGCGTGGGCTACTGGATCGTGGGTCTGTTCGTGCTCACCTGGGCAGTTGCGCTGGCCGTATGGCGTCTGGGCCGGATCGAACAGCGCTGGGACTCCAAGGTCGGCGCCTGACCGAGTCTTGGGTTAGCGCCTGACCGGGTCTCGGGTCAGGCCTCGCCGCCGATGCCGGGGTGCGCGGCCGGGTGGCCAAGGCGGCCGGCGTTGTGGTCCTCGAAGGCCTGCATCAGCTCGGCGCGGGTGTTCATCACGAACGGCCCGGCCCACGCGATCGGCTCACGGATGGGCGCACCGCCGAGAATGACGATGTCTAAGCCTGCGGCGTGACGCGCCTGCTGCGACCGTGCGGCCGACAGCCTCAGCGCGTCGCCACGACCGAGGACCGCGAGCTGCCCGGTGCCGATGGGCGACTGGCTCGGGCCGACGAAGCCGTCACCGCTCATGGCATAGACCAGCGCATTGAAGTCCGGTCGCCACGGCAGCTCGAGCTCGGCGCCAGGCGCAATTGTCGCGTGAACCATGGACATCGGGGTGTGCGTCGAGCCCGGGCCGGCTTGACCCGCCACATCGCCGGCGATGACGCGCACGAGCGAGCCCCCATCGGGAGAGCTGAGCATGGCCACCGTGCTGGAGCGCAGATCCTGGTAGCGCGGGGCGATCAGCTTGTCGCTCTTGGGCAGGTTGACCCACAGCTGGAAACCGTGGAACAAGCCGCCCGAGACCACCAGATGCTCCGGTGGGGCCTCGATATGCAAGATCCCGCTGCCGGCAGTCATCCACTGGGTGTCGCCGTTGGTGATCGTGCCGCCGCCACCGAAGGAGTCCTGGTGGTCGAAGATCCCGTCGATGATGTAGGTAACGGTCTCGAAGCCGCGGTGCGGGTGCCACGACGTCCCCTTGGGCTCACCCGGCGCGTACTCGACCTCGCCCATCTCGTCCAGGTGGATGAAGGGGTCGAGCAGCTTAAGGTCCACACCGGCGAACGCCCTCTTGACGGGAAACCCCAGGCCCTCGAAGGCCGATGGCGCACTGGTGATCGACACGACCGGACGATGTATGACGTCCGCCGCCAGGGCGGGCACGCGCGGCAGAACGGTCAGGTCAGGAACGGTGACGGCGGGCACGGCATACTCCTTAGGTCGTTTCGCTTTCAACTACCTCTGAAAACGTCCAGACTGCACCACACATTCCCTGCCTCAGGACGGCTCGATCACCGCGATGGAGTCGCCCTCGTTGACCACGTCCCCCTCGTTGACCGTCATCTCCTTGACGACGCCGGCGACCTCGGCCGGCACCGGGATCTCCATCTTCATCGACTCCAGGATCACGAGCGTGTCGTTGGGCTCGACGATGTCCCCCGCGCTGGCCACGACCTTCCAGACGCTGGCGACCATTTCCGCCATCACGACGTGGCTCATTGGCTACTCCTTGGTTCCCTGTCGTGCGCTTGTCGTGCGCTTGTCGTGCGCTTGTCGTGCGCTGAGTCATTCACTATGTGTCGTTCAAACGGTGGTGCGGACCCGTTGCGCCGAAGCCTACGCAGGATGGAAACCGAGCGTCGGCGGCTACCGACCGCGAACGCCTCCGGACCGAGGACGCCACACGACTTGGCAAAGGCCAAGGTGACTTGGCACACGAGTCGTCGTGTGCCAAGAGCACCCAGCCTTGGCCAAGTGGCCCAGGCAGGCCTCTTGACTGACTGCGGTCAGCCGGTGAACCGGTATCCGGTCGGCTCGCCCGAGCCGAGGTCGACGATCGCCGCGACCGGGCCACCACCATCGGGGCCCTGGTGGGCGGCCGACACCGAGACGAATACGGCGGGGTCGCCAGTGACCGAGGCTGTCACTCCGCCGACCGCCGACTTGATCTGACGGTGCCAGTGCACGTCGGAGTCGTCGAGCATGGCGTTGCGGCGTCCATGCACCATGCCGTCCTGGCTGACCTCGCACTTGAGGAACACGTTGACCAACCGGCCCTCAAGATCGCTGCTGCGCGGGCGATCCGGCAGCTCGAGACCGGCATCCGTGATGGCGGACCAGATGCCGTCGGCGTCCAGGGCGTCCTGCATGACGCAGTGACCAATGCGGTAGCGACCGCCCACGCCGCGCGCGTTGCCGACCACGACGACCTGTGCCTGGTCGAGCTCCACGCCCGAGGAGCAGGAGGCCACGGCGGAGTAGAGGCTGCGGTTGTGCATGATGTCCGCGTCGGTGGGCATGTCGATCTCGCCGAGGGCGACTGCGATGCCCAGGCCGGTGGTGCCGTTGGACAGGTCCATGGACTCGTGGGTGTGCTCGGTCCACACGCTCTTGCCGCGCGACTTGGCGTCGCGAATCGTGTGGATGGTCAGCAGCGGGGTCTTGGTCTGGACATAGTGGACGTCGGCCGGGTCGGAGATGCCGGCCCGCTCCATGGCGACCTTGACCGCGTCGGCAACCTTGGTGACCATGCCGACATAGCCGATCTCCTCGGGCAGGATCGGCTCACTCATCGCGAAGCCGACGGTGAGCCGGGGCTCGTCAGTCTGCTCGGCCTTGGCCGGGTCGACCGTCGCGAAGATCGTCGCGTGCGGGCTGATGACGCCGTCGGTGCCGCCAGACCAGACGATCGGGATCTGGCTGACCTGCTCGGCCGGGGCGCCTTTGGCGATCAGCGCCTCACGGAAGGCCCGGTCGGCAAGGATCCGGGTGTAGTCGTTGACCCCGCCGTTGCCCTCCGTCTTGCCGATGATCGCGATCACCCGGTTGGCTTCCAGGACGCCGTCATCGATGAGCTTGGTCAGCTCGGAGGAGTCCGAGACGCTGTGGATCGGGACCTTGCGAACCTCAATGGGCTCTGGCATCGGTGTCACCTTTCGTTGTCCTGCAATGGGTTTGCGATATCTCTGTCTGGGTCAGCCTGTCTGGGGTCAGCCTGGGTCTGATACGTCGTTGCCTGACGAGTCGGAGCGGCCCTCGATGACCGTCCCGAACTCGCCGGTGATCGCCGCCTCGATGTGTTCCAGCGAGGTGATTACCGCTCGCTGCCCCCCCTGCTCGACAAACTGCATGGCCGCCGTGACCTTGGGCCCCATCGAGCCGCTGGCGAAATGGCCGGCGGCCGCGAGGTCGCGCATCTCGTCCAGCGTGACGGAGTGGATCGGCCTGGCCGCAGAGGTCTCAAACCCGATGATCGCGTTGTCGACGTCAGTGGCGATGACGAGGACATCGGCACCCACGCAGCGCGCGAGCAGTGCTGCGGTGAGGTCCTTGTCGATGACCGCCTCCACGCCGCTCACGCCGCCGTCAGGATCACGCACCACCGGTATGCCGCCGCCACCGGCCGCGACGACGACGTATCCGGCGGCGATGAGGGTGAGAATCACTGGGGTCTCCAGAACCTCCATCGGAGCCGGTGAGGCAACGATGCGACGCCAGCCCTTGTCGCCGCGGTCCTGCCACACCTGTCCGTGCTCGATCAGCGTCTTGGCCCGGGCATACGGCAGGAACCGGCCGATCGGCTTGGTCGGGTCGGTGAAGCCGGGGTCGTTCCCGTCCACGAGGGCGCGGGTGATGATGGCCGTCACACGGGGTTCGCAACCGTGACGGCGGAGACTGCGTTCCAGGGTGTTGATGATCGTGAAGCCGATCGTGGCCTGCGTCTGGGCGCCACACCAGTCCAGGGGCACCGGAGGCACGACTCCGGCTGCCAGCTCGTTCTTGACCAGGAGGTTGCCGACCTGGGGACCGTTGCCGTGCGTGATGACGACCTCGTGGCCGGCGGCGATCAGCCCGGCGACCGACTCCATCGCACCGGCGATCGCCGTCTGCTGTGCCTCGGGGGCCGCGCTGCCGTCGGCCGCGGTCATCGCATTCCCGCCAAGGGCGAGGAGAACCCGCACGACATACCTCTCTCTGTGTAGTCAGTTTTTCGGTCCAAGCGACTTGCTCAGTTCAAACCGGTCACCCCAGCCGCCGGTAACGCGCCATCCTGGCCGCCAGTCTGTCGGCCGGGTCCGCGCGCAGCAGCACGCCCAGCTCGTGTGCGAGCACCTCGCTCAGCCGGGCGACGAACTCAGCCGGTTCGTCGGCCGCGTCGGGATGCTCGGCAACGATGCGGTCGACGATGCCGTCGCGGAGCAGATCGACGGAGCGGACCCCCTGTGAGGCCGCCAGCTCGGGCGCGTGGTCGGTGTTGCGGTAGAGGATCGCCGAAGCGCCCTCGGGCGGCAGCGGTGACAGCCAGGAGTGCTGGGCGCAGATGACACGGTCCGCCGGCATCAGCGCGAGCGCGCCGCCGCCGGTCCCCTGGCCGAGCAGCACGCACAGGGTGGGCGCATCAAGCATCACCAGCTCGGACAGACAACGGGCGATCTCACCAGCGATGCCGCCCTCTTCTGCCTCCTTGCTCAGCGCGGCCCCGGCCGTGTCGATGACGCTGACCAACGGCAGCTTGAGCTCGCGGGCCAGGCGCATCCCCCGACGAGCCTCGCGCAACCCGGCCGGGCCGAGCGGACTGTCCAGGCTCTGGAAGCGACGGTCTTGACCCAGGACCACACAGGGTGCTCCGCCGAAGCGCGCCAAGGCGATCAGCAGAGCCCAGTCCTGCTCTCCCTGCCCCGTCCCGTGCAGGGGCACCACATCTGTGGCGCCGAGCTTGAGCAGCGTTCTCACACCTGGTCTTTCGGGACGACGCGAGCGCGTGATCGACTCCCAGGCAGGGATGTCCGGCAGGGTCTCCAGCGGCAGCTCGGGGATGTCCGGCAGGCCTTCGCGGGGAGCCATCAACACGTTGAGTGCCCGGGCAGCGACCTCGGCGAGCGCATCGACGGGCAGCACGGCGTCGACCAACCCGCGCTCATAGAGGTGTTCAGCCACCTGCACGCCGGGGGGAAACGGCACGCCGTAGACCGCCTCGTAGACGCGCGACCCCAGGAATCCGATCATGGCACCGGGCTCGGCCACCGTCACGTGACCCAGCGACCCCCACGAGGCCAGGACCCCGCCGGTCGTGGGGTGGCGCAGATAGACCAGATACGGCAGGCCGGCGTCCCGGTGAGCGGTCACGGCCGCGGCGATCTTGACCATGCCGACGAAGGCGCGGGTGCCTTCCTGCATGCGGGTGCCGCCGGACGCGGGCGCGCCGATCAGCGGCAGTCCCTCGCGGGTCGCGCGTTCGACCGCCAGCACGAGGCGCTCGGATGCAGCGTGACCGATCGAGCCGGCCAGGAAGCGGAACTCACCGACCACGACGGCCACCGGACGGCCCTGCAGGGTGCCCTGCCCGGTGATCAGGGCCTCGTCGGTGCCGGCCTTGACCTCGGCGGCAACCAGCTCCACGGCATAGTCACTCCCAGGCGCAGCGACCTGCTGCGGCGTGGTGTCCCAGCTCTGCCAGCTGCCGGGGTCCAGCACCGTGTCCAGCAGGTCCCGTGCACCCAGACGTTCGACCTTTGTCATGTCATTCCCCCGGTCTTGTCGGGTGCCGGTCCCGTGCGATCCACCTCGTCGAGCCAGTCGCGGACGCTCTCGTTGTGCTGCCCCAGCCCTGGCGGCGGCAGGTGCTCAGGGCGCCCGCCGGCATAGGTCAGGTCGTCGAAGCGGAGGGGTGGGCCGGGCAGCTCGATCGTGCCAAGCACCGGATGGTCGACGCTGATGACCAGCCCCTGCGAGCGGGTCTGGTCCCACCCGTACACGCTGTCGAGCGTGCGAACCTGACCGGCCGGTATGCCGGCGGCCTCGAGTCGCGGAAGCAGATCGGCAAGGGCCTGGTCGGCGAACACGGTGTTGATCGCGGACACAACGGCCTCGCGGTTGCCGACCCGGTCGGAGTTGGTGGCAAAGCCCTCCGACTTGGGGTCCAGGCCGAACTCGAGGGCGAACTTCTGCCAGAGCCCGTCACTGCCGACCGCGATCTGCAGTGTCCCGTCGGCACAGCTGAAAAGACCGTACGGGACGATCGACGGGTGGTGGTTGCCCTGCGCGCGGGGCACCTCGCCGGCGACCGTATGGCGCGTGCCCTGGAAGGCGTGGACGCCGACCACCGCGGCCAAAAGGCTTGTCCGCACTACCCTTCCGACGCCAGTGACGTTCCGCTCGTGTAGGGCGGCGACGACGCCGTATGCGCCGTACATGCCGGCGAGCAGGTCGGCGATAGGGACCCCCACGCGGGTCGGGTGCTCCGGGTCAGGGCCGGTCAGGGACATCAGACCGGCCTCACCCTGGGCGATCTGGTCGTAGCCTGCCCGGCCGCCTTCGGGTCCGTCATGACCGAAGCCGCTGATCGACAGGATGACCAGGCGCGGGTTGAGCTCGTGCAGCCGCTCGAAGGAGAACCCGAGCCGGTCCATCACCCCAGGCCGGAAGTTCTCGATCAGCACGTCCGCGTGCGTGGCCAGCCGAGCCAGCGTGGACACCCCGTCATCGCTCTTGATGTCGAGGGTGACCGACTCCTTGTTGCGGTTGCAGGACAGGAAGTAGGTCGAGATCGGGTCGTCCTCAGGGCCGACGAACGGGGGCCCCCAGCTGCGGGTGTCGTCGCCGTCGCCGGGAGTCTCGACCTTGATGACGCGCGCTCCCAGGTCGCCCAGCATCATGCCGGCATGGGGGCCGGCCAGGGCGCGGGACAGGTCGATGACGACGATGTCGCCCAACGGTCCGGCCTGCGTCATGGAGAGCTCTTTCGTGGATTGCGTGCTCGCCTTGCCGGGAAGCGCGGTCCGCGACCATACGTCACCGACGGTCCCCTCTGCGCCTCGGACGTCTTGACCAGGAGTTTTCGTTCGACAAGGTCAGCAAGGATCCTGGACGCGGTCGACGTGTCCACGTCCAGCAACGTTCGGATCATACGACCGTTGATCTGACCGGTCTCTCGCACGATCTCGATGACCTTTCGGTCGATGTCGTCACCGACGCGACGGCGGTAGGTCACGGCTGTCCCGAGCCCCGCAATGGCGTGATCACGCAATCGGTACACACCCACACGCAGGTTGGCCGATTCCCTTGTCCGTTCTAGGAAGCCGGTTTCTGGTCCTGCCAGATTTTGCAGGACGATCTCCAACTCGGCCGCCTCCTTTTGCAGTGTGGGAGACATCTCTTTGGCTGTAACGGTGCGCTTGCGAAGCAGGGCCAGCATGACAAGGAGCGTGTCGGGGTCTGATCTGCGTTCAATGGGCAGCGTGGCCACAAAACGGGTGACCGCCGTGTTGGGCGCCCCTCCGTTGAGCGCCACCGTCACCCGGAAGTTGTCAGAATCGAAGGTGGGCGGCTCGTGGCCAACTCGCGCCATCTCGGCGTACATCCGATCCACCCCCACCCCGGCGGTCTCGGCCAGCCCCAGAAGGCGGATCGCGTTGGACAGGGATGGGTTCCGGGACCGCGACGTTACGGTCAGGATGTTGGCGGGGGTGACGCCGAGGACGAACCCGCCGGGCGAGGTAACCGCGAGGCGTGTCGACGCGTGTTCGATCTGCACCAGACCTGCTGCTTGGTAGTCACGGTGCATGAACGCGTTGACGATCGCCTCGCGAACTGCGAGCTCGGGCAGATCGGCTATGAATAGCTGCTGCCCGCTGGGCAGATTGACGGGGGTGCGGTCCATCCGGCTGTCGATGAGCTCAAAACAGCGAAGGATCGTGGTCAGCCCTGGCCCATGAAGGAACTGGTTCAGCATCAGTTCGCCAGAGCGTGTGCGTCGGTGCGTGTATGACGCCAGCGGGCGGGCCTCATCCGAGACGAACAGCAAGGCTCCCGCGTTGGTCAGGCTTCCCGTATCGGCAAGCAGACCCATTCGCCGGAAGATATCGCCCGAGGACAGCGCAGACCAGCGTTGGCGCTCGGCATCTGACGCTTCGCTGAGCAGGCGCCGGGCCTCGTCCAACGCACGCGCGGAGACCTTGTCCGCGTTGATATGCGAGTCATCCGCCGACCAGTCATCCCCGCGACGCTCAGCGACGACGGCTGCGATTCTTGCCGCCGTCATGGGCTCGCAAGAGGTGCCGACCCGCTCTGTGGCCTTGCCTCGAACCTGGTGCACCTCTGGGCTGCGGGGAACCGTGAGTTCCAAGAGCCGCGAACCCGCCCAGTCGAACGCATCGACCGTGATGATCAGCGCCGGGGTCGTGAGCTCGTAGATCCTCCGCTGGGTTCTTCCCGTATCGAGCGTCGTGCCTACGAAGGCCTCGGGCCCCGACGTCCGATCGGCAACTCCCACGACGATATGACCGCCCTGCGCGTTGGCAAAACACGATGATGCTTCGGCTAAGTCGGCCAAGGCATCTTCGTCGGAACGTCCGACCGTCTTGAAGTCGAGTCGCTCGGACTCAAGAGTCGTCGCCGACGCACCGTCCTGAATGGCCTGCAACAAACTCTGCAGCGACTCCGGGACGCTCACGAGTTCCCTCCCAGTTTTGCGTAACCCTGAAAACTCAGGGTACTGCAAAACTCTTTCAAAACTTGCTCGCCACGTTGCCGCTGAGCGTCATTGTTTCTCCACTCACAGCCAGTCGACTGATGCCGAGGTTGCTCCCCCGGACAGTTCGGCGTAGCCCGGGCCACGGTCGAAGAACGGCTCCTGTCCGGAACGCTGTGAGCGCAGCGACTCGCGCAGGGCGTCGGATGCTGCGGCGTCAATCACGACGGACTCCTTGGTGCCTGCCGCCACGACACCATAGCCAGTCTTCGCCCCGTCGAAGGAGACCTTGCCCCAGCTCAGGTCGCGTTCGACCTCGTCATAGGGTCGCTCGAGCGGGTCACCCCACCCGCCGCCTCCGGTCGTGCGGATCCTGATCACCTCACCGGCGATCACCGGCTCGTTGTCGGCGAGGGCGTCGACCTCACGCTCGTTCGGCCCGCCAACGTCAATGGTCACCTGGAAGGACCGTCCGGCCTTTCCGCCCTTGACCCCCCAGCAGGCCAGGATCGAGCGGTCAGCGATGGACATGAAGTTGCCGTCTTTGAGCATTCGCAGGTGCTTCTCGTAGCCCAGGCCACCGCGGTAGCGACCCGGACCGCCGGAGTCGACGAAGAGGCCGAGACGTTCGACCAGGAACGGGAACCGGCTCTCGGTGAACTCGGTCGGCAGGTTCCGCGAGTCGGGCACGACATGGATCGTGTCCTCACCGTCGGCGTAGTACCGACCTCCCGAGCCGCCACCGAGCACCTCGCGCATGAGGTAGTCGTTTCCGTCCCGGTCGTGGCCGTAGACGCCGGTGTAACGGATCGTCTCCTGGTCCGCCGGCATCTTGCCGTCCACCGCCTTGGCGATCACCCCGGCCAGGACTCCGAGCAGCCGCAGGATCACGAACGTGCGGGCGTTGGTCGGCGCCGGGAAGATCGGGGTCAACAAGGTGCCCTTCTCCGGGAACCTCATCTCGATCAGCGGCACCACACCCTCGTTGACGTCGAGCTCGGCCATCCGCTCGGGGGTGTCCGCCAGGTTGCGCAGGATCGGGGCGAGCCACTTCTTCAGGAAGTTGCCGTCGGCATAGTCGCCACAGTGGTTGATCGGTCCCTTGGCCTGCGGGGCGGTGCCGGTGAAGTCGATGATCAGCTTGGGGCCATCCCCCGGACCTCCGGTACTGGTCTTGGTCAATGTGATTCGCTGGGTGTGCAGCCTGGGCTCATCGACGCCATCGTGCTCTGCGTAGTCCTCCCAGACGTACTCGCCATCCGGGATCTTGGACAGGATCTCGCGGCGGTAGGTCTCTGTGGTCTTGTCGAGGATGGCGTCGAACGCGGCCTCCACCGTGTCGCGACCGTAGCGCGTGAACACGTCCGCGAGCCGGGCCGCGCCCATGAGGCACGCCGAGCACTCGGCGTCGAGATCGGCGGCCAGCGACTCCGGCATGCGGGAGTTTCGGGTCATGATCCTGAGCGCGGCCTCGTTGGGAACTCCCCTGTCCCACAAGCGAATCGGGGGCACCATGAGCCCCTCCTCGAACACGCTGGTGGCGCCGGAGGGCATCGAGCCGGGGCACGCGCCGCCGATGTCGTCGTGGTGGCCGAACGCCTGGACGAACGCAACGACGACACCCTCATGGAAGACCGGGACGGTCACGCACAGGTCGGGCAGGTGGCCGATGCCGCCCTCGGACGCGTAGACGTCGTTGTGGAAGAAGACGTCGCCTTCGTGCATGGTGTCCAGCGGATAGTCGCGCACGATCGGATGTACCAACGCGCTGTATGACCGACCTGTGAGCTTGCGCAGCTGCCGGTCGTGGATGCCCGCACGGAAGTCATGTGCGTCGCGGATCATCGGCGATCGCGAGGTTCGCGCGATGGCGGTCTCGACCTCCATCTCAACGCTGGCCAGGGTGCCCTGGATGATCTCGACAGTGATGGGGTCGACAGCGTTGTCGGCGACAGCAGTCTCGGTGCTCACTTCGCGCGCTCCTTGGTGACCACGAGGTTGCCGTAGGCGTCCACGCGGACGGCGAAGCCGGGGTGGACCGGCGCGGTCGAGCCGTACTCCTCGATGATCACCGGACCCCTTAGCTCATCTCCGGCACGCAGGTCGGGCCGCCAGTAGATGCCGGTGTCGACGTAGCCGTCGGCCGGGTCGAAACAGACGCCACGCGTGCCGGTGCGCGCACGTTCGACGCTGACCTCGGCGCTGTCGGCAGCAGTCGCGATCTCGGTCAGCACGGGCCGGGCGATCGGACCGATGCCGGTGACCCGCAGGTTGACCCACTCGACCTGCTGGCGGGCGTCGTCGCGGAAGTCGTAGCCGTAGAGCGACCGGTGCGCGTCGTGGAACGAGGTGGCGACCGCGTCGGCGAAGTCCGCGTCGACCACACCCTCGGGGACGTTCACCCGCACCTCGAACGCCTGGCCGAAGTAGCGCAGGTCGACTGTCTTCACGAAGTGGTGGTCCGCGTGGGCGAAGCCCTCGGCGTCAAGCGCCTCGGCGGCTCGCCCGGTCAGCTCGCTGAAGGTCTTTTCGACAGAGGCGTACTCAAGCCGGTCGTGCTTGCACACAGCGGTCTGGACGTAGTCGTTCCTGACGTCGACGGTCAGCAGACCGAAGGCCGAGACGTTGCCGGGGTTCTGCGCCACGACCACTCCGGCGAGGTCGAGGATGTCGACCAGCCGACAGGCCAGCAGTGAGCCGGAGCCACCGAACGTGGCCAGAGTGAAGTCCCTGACGTCCAGGCCACGCTTGACCGAGATCTGGCGCAGCGCGTTGGCCTGGTTCCAGGCCGAGATCTCCAGGATCCCTGCGGCGCATGCGTCGGGCGTGAGGTTGAGCCGGCCGGCAAGCTCCTCGATGCCGACGCGAGCGGCGGCAGGGTCCAGCGGGATCTCGCCGCCCAACAGGTGTGGCGGAATACGGCCGAGCATGAGGTGGGCGTCGGTGATCGTCGGCTGGACGCCTCCGGTGCCGTAACAGATCGGTCCTGGGGCGGCTCCGGCCGACTTGGGCCCGACCTTGAGGGTGCCCTCGCGGGATATCCAGGCGATGGACCCGCCGCCGGCGCCCACCGTCACCACGTCGATCATCGGGATCTTGGACGGGTAGGTCCCGACCGTGCCCTCGGTGGTCAGCGTCGGCTCGCTCCCGAGAACGACGCTGACGTCGGTCGAGGTGCCTCCACCATCGCAGGTGAGCACCTTGTCGAAGCCGGCACGGCCGCAGATCAGGGCCGCGCCCAAGGCCCCCGCCGCAGGTCCGGACAGAACCGTGGTGATGGGCTGGTGCACGACCTCGTCGGCCGAGAGCACGCCACCGTTGGACTTCATGATGTAGAAGGGGATAGAGGTCTGTTCGGCAGATCCCGAGCTGGTGAACTCGGTGAGACGCGACTGGATGTTCGCAACATAGAGCGAGACCATCGGCTTGACCGCCGCGTCGACCAAGGTGGTCATCGAACGCTCGTACTCGCGGTACTCGCGCAGCACATCGCTCGAGATGGAGACGACGACCCCCGGGTGCTCGCGGCGCAGGATCTCGCGCATCAGCAGCTCGTGCTCGGGGTTGGCATAGGAGTGCAGGAAGCACACCCCGATCGTCATGATCCCCTGGTCGCGGTACCACCTGGCGACGCGGATGGCCCCCTCCTCGTCGAACGGCCGGACCTGTTTGCCCTCGAAGTCGAACCGCCCCCCGACCGTCTTGACCCGGTCGGCGGGAACGATGCGCGGCGGCTTCACCCAGAAGTAGGAGTTTCCGTAGCCGTCCGGGACTGCCTGGCGGGCGATCTCCAGGATGAACTCATAGCCCTCTGTGGTGATGAAACCGAGCTCGGGGACCGTGCCCTCGAGCAGCTGGTTGGTGGCCACCGTGGTGCCGTGGCAGACCGCGGTGACATCTGCTCCGGTGGCTCCGAGCAGGTCGAGGACCTTGTGCATGCCGTTGATGAAGCCGTCCGCCGGGTTGGCAGGGGTGGAGGGCGTCTTGGTGGAGATCAGCTCACCGGAGTCCTCGTCGAACGCCACGACGTCGGTGAACGTGCCGCCGGTGTCGATGCCGATCCGGATGCGCCGAGATGGCATATCGGTCAGCTGCGTCATGGTTGGTCCTCGTCGGGAGAGAAGTTGGAGCCGAGTCTTGGCGGGCGCACGCGAGTCGTCAGGAACCGACGTCCATGTGGGGGAACGAGGATGCGGCAGGGCGCTCGAGGTCGTCGCGATAGCGCCTGATCAGGTCGAGGTTGCGATCCGCGAGGTGGTCGAAGCCCTGACCCACGCTGGAGCCCGGCGTCAGCGAGGCGAGTGCCCCTTCCGGGTCGAGCCGGGCGCTGACCCAGCCCTCCTGGGATGCCGCCCTGGCTTCGATGTGCGCGATCGGCGTGACGATGTGGGAGTTGCCGAAATACAGCTGGCCGGCAACGTCGGCACCTGTTGCGTTGGCGCCGATGACATAGACGTGGTTGTCATAGGCCCTGGCCCGCGATGTCAGCTCCCAGATGTCGGCGCTGCGCAGCAGCGCGGACGGCCGGCAGATGACTTCGGCTCCCTGGACGGCCTGGATCCGGGTCAGCTCGGGATAGTCGCCGTCGAAGCAGATGATCATGCCGATGGTGCCCAGCTCGGTGTCGACCACGCAGACCTCGTCGCCAGGGGTGACCCAGCCGCCACGGGACAGGATCTCGGTGCTGTAGGGATGCGTCTTTCGATAGACGCCGAGCAGCGAGCCGTCCGGGCCGATGAGGGCGCTGGCGTTGTAGACGACCCCGCGCTCCGGGCCTCGCTCGTAGGTGCCCACACACACATGCACGCCGAGCGCGGCGGCCGCAGCCTGGATCGGGGCGATCACCGGACCCGGCAGCTCGGACACCAGGTCCCACAGCTCCCCGGGCGTGCATCCGGGGGTGAAACCGGTTGTCGCCGTCTCCGGCAGCACGACCAGCTCGGCGCCGGTTGCCTCGACGCAACGGGTCAGCCACTCCACGCAGTTCTCGATGTTGGCCTTGACCACACCGGGGGTGAGCGGTCCCGCTACCGGAGCGGTCTGGACTGCGGCAGCCGTGAAGGCTCGCAACTCATCGCCTCCCTGCAACGATGCCGACGGCCACGCCGGCGAGCGCGATCGCCGCACCGGCCAACGCGCCATACAGGAAGTCCCTGCCCTGGAAGGGTGGGTGGCCCGCCGCAGCCGGGCCGGGATAGACAGCCGGCGCTGCGGGCGTCCGGGCGGGCGCTCCGGCAGGCACGAGCGCGGCCTCTGGCATCTCGCCGGGGGCACGCAGCCCGGCGATATCGGCGTCGACCGCGGCGAAGAACTGGCCGGCCATCTTCTTGGCCACACCGGTCAGCATCCGCTGGCCGACGCCACCGATGACGCCGCCCACGACAGCGTCGGCGTCGTAGGTCAGGTCGGTGCCCCCGGTCGCTGAGTCCAGCAGGCTGATCTTGACGTCCGCGCCCACCGTCCCCGGCGCACCGGCGCCAGCAGCCTTGAGAACAAAGAAGCCCGGGGGGTTCTGTTCGGTCAGGGCGACGTTCCCCTCATAAATGCCCTTGATCGATGCCACCCCTGCTGAGACGGTCATGCTGTACGCATCGGGCCCCACCTCGCGCAGCTCCTGACACCCGGGGATGGTGCGGGCGAGGACTGCCGGGTCGTTGAACGCAGCCCAGACCTGGTCGACGGGGGCGTTGAGTACGGCGGTGCCGGAGATCTTCATCAGCTTCCTTTGCGCTCAGGCGTTCGGGATGTTCGACGTGTTGTTGCTGGTCTTCGTGGTCTTGGTGGTCTTGGTGGTCTTGCTGGTCTTGGTGGTCTTGGTGCTCTTGGTGGACTTGGCGGCGGCTGAGCTCGTCGCCACGGTCCGGGAGGCACGACGCAGGTTGGGGATCAGGCCCTCGGCGTGCTGTCGGCGCAGGTCCCACAGCTCGTCCGGCGAGATCGGCATCGAGGTGATCGGGAAGCCCTCGGCGTCCTCGATGGCGCTGGCGATCACCGCTGAGACGGGAATTGTCCCGGCTTCACCGGCACCCTTGATCCCCAACGGGTTCAGCGGGCTCGGGGTCTCGAGGTGGTCGGTCTCGACGTGAGGCACCTCGGAGGCATAAGGCATCAGGAAGTCCATGAACGAGGCGTTGAGCAGCTGGCCCGCCTCGTCGTAGACCATCCGCTCGTACAGTGCCCCGCCCACGCCCTGCGCCACACCGCCGTGCACCTGACCCTCGACGATCATCGGGTTGATCATCCGGCCGCAGTCATGGATCACGCAGTAGCGCAAGATCGTGATCTCGGCGGTCTCGGGGTCGGTCTCGACGATGGCAGCGTGCATGCCGTTGGCGAACGTCGCCTGGGTCGGGGAGTAGTACTCCTTGCCCTCAAGCCCCGGTTCTTCACCATCCGCAACCGGAGGCTTGGAGTAGTCCGTTGTGCCGGTGCCCGCGAACTGCGTTGCTGCCTTTGCGGACTCGTCGAAGGCGTAGCGCAGCGGGTTGGACATCACGGCAACCGTCGCCAGCGCGATCGAGGACTCCGGATCACCCTTGACCCGCACGATGCCGTCGACGATCTCCAGGTCACCGGGATCCACCTCGAGCGCCTCTCCGGCGATACGCAGGGCCTTCTCACGTACGGCTCGCGCCGCCAAGGCGATCGCGTTGCCGCTCATCACGGCCGCCCGCGAGGCGAAAGTGCCCACGGCGTATGCGAATCGGCGGGTGTCGCCAGTCGTGACGAAGACATCCTCGATCGGCACGCCGAGCTCGTCGGCGACAATCTGAGCGAACACGGTCTGATGCCCCTGCCCCTGGCTGGTCAGCCCGGTTGAGACGTTGACGCGGCCGCTGGTCTCAATCTGGATGTGGCCGCCCTCATAGGGGCCCACGCCCGTTCCCTCGACGTAGCAACCGATTCCGAGCCCGACCCGGCGACCCTCGGCTTCGGCCTGGGTCCGGTAGTCCGCGAAGTCGTCCCAGCCCACCAGCGCCTTGAGCTTGGCGAGGCTGGCCGGGAAGTCGCCGGAGTCGTACATGAGTGGTCGGCCGTCCTGGAAGAGCAGACCGTGGTCGTAGGGCATGTCCTCGACCTGGATGAAGTTGGCGCTGCGGACGTCGGTGCGGTCGAGACCGAGGTAGGCCGCGATCGCGTCCATCGTGCGTTCCATCGCGAAAACACCCTGTGGCCGGCCCGCGCCGCGGTAGGGCGTGACCATGACGGTGTTGGTGTACAACGAGAAGAACTCGACCCGATAGGCGCCGGGCTTGTAGGGCCCGAGCAGCTGGGTCGAGGTGATGATCGGGACGATGATCCCGTATGGCGTGTAGGCACCGTTGTCGTGCCAGAACTTCACCGAAAGGCCGAGCACCCTTCCGGTGTCATCGAATCCGACCTCGATGTCCTGCAGCTGCGCCCGCTCGTGCGCCGAGGAGATGAAGTGCTCTCGGCGATCCTCGACCCACTTGATCTCGGCGTCGAGCCGGCGCGCGGCCCAGGGGACGAGCACCTCCTCGGGCCACGGGTGCAAGATCTTGACCCCGAAGCCACCGCCGACATCGGGGGCGATGCACTCGACCTTGGCCAGCGGCATACCGAGCTTTGCGGCGACGGCGGCACGGACTCCCGTGGACGTCTGGGTCGAGGAGTACAACCGGATGCTCTGCTCGTCGCCGTCCCACCGGGCGTAGACACCCTTGCCCTCCATGGGCATCGACGCGCTGCGCTCGATCTGAAGTGACAGCGACAGACGATGGGGAGCGGCGGCGATGGCAGCGGCGGCGTCGCCCACCTCCTGAACCATGTGCGCCGCAACGTTGTTGGGCGCCTCGGCGTGCACCAGCACCTCGGCGGCACGCGACTTCTCGACGCCGACCACCACCGGAAGCTGCTCGTAGCCGACCTTGATGCGCTCACAGGCGTCCTCAGCCACATAGCGGTCGGTCGCGACCACCATGGCCACCGCCTCTCCGACGTGGTTGACCACCAGGGGAGCCAGGCAGTAGCCGGTCATCGGGTTGGTCAGGTCGGGGTGCGGGATCAGTAGTGGCAGTCGTTCCGCGGTCTTGCCGTCAAGATCCTCGTGCGTATAGATCGCGATGACCCCGGGGATGTCGATCGCGTCGGTGACATCGATGTCCAGGATGCGCGCGTGCGCGTAGGGACTGCGGACGAAGGCGGCGGCGAGCGCATCGTGGCCCAGGTCGTCGAGATAGCGACCGTCGCCGCGCACCAGTCGAGGGTCCTCCCTGCGCTGGACTGGGGCGCCGAACATCTTGGTCGTCACGCGCTGACACCCCGCTCGCTGGTGATCTCAGCGGCGCGGAGCCCCTGTAGCTCTGCCGCGCGGAGCCCTTGCAACTCTGCCGCGCGGAGCCCTTGCAACTCTGCCGCGCGGAGCACGGACTTAACGATGTTCTGGTACCCCGTGCAACGACACAGATTGCCCGAGATCGCCTCTCGCGCCTCGTCTTCCGTGGGGTTGGGGTTTTCCTTCAGGTATGCCGTGATGGTTGTCAGGAAGCCCGGCGTGCAGAAGCCGCACTGCAGTCCGTGGCACTCGATGAACGCCTGCTGGACCGGGCTCATCGGCGGAGTCTGGGTGCCGTCGCCGGCGTCACCAACGGGCTGCGCCAACCCTTCGACCGTGGTGATCTCGTGGTCCTGGGCGGTCACCGCGAACATCAAACAGGAGCGCATCGGCGTCCCGTCGATCAGCACGGTGCACGCACCACAGACGCCATGCTCGCAACCGACGTGGGTGCCTGTGAGTCGCAGCTCGTGGCGAAGGAAGTCCGAGAGCAGCCGGCGGGCTGGCGCAGCCGCCGTGTGCTTGACGCCGTTGACGCGCAGGTTGATCGGCACCAGCGGTTCGACGTCGGTCACTACGATCTCGCTCATCGTTCAGGCCCTCCCGGCGTCGGTGGCGGCAGATGGTGTGGCGT
>JBBRWQ010000021.1:0-43337 GCA_038249115.1 Actinomycetales bacterium | reverse complement strand
TGGGCACTGGCCGGCATGAAGCGCAGGCTGTCGGCGTCAGGTCCTTCACCAGGACCGGGGGCATCGGTGTCGCGCCAGGGCCGCAGCCGCAGGCGAGCCGTCTCGAACACCGGCGGCACGTTTTCAGGAGACGAATCTAGAGAGTGAGCCACGACCGACTAACCTAGGTGCAAATTGACCAGAACCGATTCAGTGGGTCCGAACGAGTGGATCCGACTCGGAACATCCGCATCACGGTTGAGCTCACCAGGAGTTGTGCGTGGCCATCAAGATCTTCGAAAAAATGTTGCGCGCCGGCGAAGGCCGCATCCTTAAGAAGCTGAAGGGCATCTCCCTTCAGGTCAACGCGATCGAGGAAGACTTCGCGAAGCTCACCGACGAGGAGCTGCGCGGCGAGACGGCGGTCTTCCGCAAGCGCCTCATCGAGGGCGAGGCCCTCGACGACCTCTTGCCGGAGGCCTTCGCGGCCGTCCGCGAGGCGTGCAGGCGGACACTGGGCAAACGCCTCTTCGACGTGCAGATCATGGGTGGCGCGGCGCTGCACCTGGGCAACGTCGCCGAGATGAAGACCGGTGAGGGCAAGACCCTGGTCGCGACCCTCCCGTCATACCTCAATGCTCTTGAGGGCAAGGGCGTCCACGTCATCACCGTCAACGACTACCTGGCCGAGTACCAGTCCGACCTGATGGGCCGCGTCCACCGGGCCCTCGGCATCGAGACCGGCTGCATCCTGTCGGCGATGACGCCGGCCGAGCGCCGCATCGAGTACGGCAAGGACATCACCTACGGCACCAACAACGAGTTCGGGTTCGACTACCTGCGCGACAACATGGCCTGGTCCACCGAAGAGCTCGTCCAGCGCGGTCACAACTTCTGCATCGTCGACGAGGTCGACTCCATCCTCATCGACGAGGCCCGCACGCCGCTGATCATCAGCGGTCCTGCCGACCAGGCGACCAAGTGGTACGTCGAGTTCGCGACCATGGTCAAGCGGCTCAACCGGGGCGAGGACGGCGAGGGCGACTACGAGGTCGACGAGAAGAAGCGCACCGTCGGCGTCCTTGAGGCCGGCATCGCCAAGGTCGAGGACTACCTGGGCATCGAGAACCTCTACGAGTCGGTGAACACCCCGCTGATCGGCTACCTCAACAACGCGATCAAGGCCAAGGAGCTGTTCAAGCGCGACAAGGACTACGTCAACATGAACGGCGAGATCCTGATCGTCGACGAGCACACCGGCCGGATGCTGGCCGGACGTCGTTATAACGAGGGCATGCACCAGGCGATCGAGGCCAAGGAAGGCGTCGAGATCCAGAACGAGAACCAGACGCTTGCCACGATCACGCTGCAGAACTACTTCCGGCTCTACGACAGGCTCTCCGGTATGACGGGCACGGCCCAGACCGAGGCCGCTGAGCTGCACAGCATCTACAAGCTGGGCGTCGTGGCCATCGACACGAACATGCCGATGATCCGGGCCGACCAGGCGGACCTCGTCTATCGCACCGAAGCGGCCAAGTTCGACTCCGTGGTCGAGGACCTGGCCGACCGTCACAAGCGTGGCCAACCGGTCCTGGTCGGCACCGTCTCCGTCGAGAAGAGCGAGCACCTCTCCGAGCTGCTTCGTCGCCGCGGCGTCCCGCACGAGGTCCTCAACGCCAAGCAGCACGAGCGTGAGGCCGCCATCGTCGCCCAGGCCGGGCGCAAGTCCGCGGTCACCGTCGCCACCAACATGGCCGGCCGCGGTACAGACATCATGCTCGGCGGCAACCCCGAGTTCACCGCGGTCGCCTCGCTCAAGCAGCAGGGTCTGGACCCGGTCGAGACTCCCGAGGAGTACGAAGCCGCCTGGGTCGGAGCGCTCGCCGCTGCCGAGAGGGCCGTGGCTGCCGAGCACGAGGAGGTCACCGGCCTCGGGGGCCTGTACGTGCTGGGCACCG
This sequence comes from Actinomycetales bacterium, assembly GCA_038249115.1. Taxonomy (GTDB): domain Bacteria; phylum Actinomycetota; class Actinomycetes; order Actinomycetales; family Dermatophilaceae; genus UBA4719. Next base: position 41,397 of record JBBRWQ010000021.1, on the reverse strand, counting down.
AGCGCCACGAGTCGCGCCGGATCGACAACCAGCTCCGCGGCCGGTCCGGCCGCCAGGGCGACCCGGGCGAGAGCCGTTTCTATCTCTCGCTTCAGGACGACCTGATGCGGCTGTTCAACGCGGCGATGGTCGACCGGTTCATGACCACGGCCAAGATGGAGGACGACGTCCCGATCGAGTCCAAGATGGTCTCGCGCTCGATCCAGAGTGCCCAGACCCAGGTCGAGGCGCGCAACTTCGAGATCCGCAAGAACGTCCTGAAGTACGACGACGTCCTCAACCGCCAGCGCGAGGTCATCTACGGCGAGCGCCGACGCGTTCTCGAGGGCGAGGACCTGCACGAGCAGATCCGGCGTTTCATCACCGACGTCGTCTCAAGCTATGTCGGCTCGGCCACCTCGGAGGGCTTTGTCGACGACTGGGACCTCGAGAAGCTCTGGATCGCGCTCAAGACCCTCTACCCCGTCTCGATCAGCATCGCCGACATCGAGGAGGCGGCTGGCGGCCACGGCAACATCAACGCCGGCCTGCTGCTCGAAGAGCTCACCTCCGACGCCCACCACGCCTATGACGCACGCGAGCTGGCGCTGGGTGAAGAGGTCGCCCGTGAGGTTGAGCGCCGCGTCGTGCTGTCCGTGCTGGACCGCAAGTGGCGCGAGCACCTGTACGAGATGGACTACCTGCAGGAGGGCATCGGCCTGCGCGCCATGGCACAGCGTGACCCGCTGGTGGAGTACCAGCGCGAGGGCTACACGCTCTTCGAGGCGATGAACGAGGCGATCAAGGAAGAGTCGATCGGCTACCTGTTCAACGTCGAGGTCGAGGTCAACCCCGATCAGGCCGCCCAGATCGGCGAGGTTCAGGACACGGTCGAGGTCGCGCCCACGGACGGTTTCGAGGCGGCCAAGGCGATCCGGGCCAAGGGCCTGGAGGCTCCGAATACTCCTGCGCGACTGCACTACTCGGCGCCCAGCGACGACGGCTCGGTGCAAGAGCGCGACGAGGTCAACGCCGAGGCGAGGACGTCACACAAGGCCGCGGACCCCCGCGGTGGTAGCAAGAAGAGCAAGAGCAGGAACAAGCGACGCTGACTGGGCGGGCGGACCCTTCGCTCCCTCAGCGAGTGTGAAGATTGGCCCGTGAAAGGTCAGAAATCGACCTAAACCGACGAGGTTTGGGTCGATTCCTGACCTTTCACGAACACGGCCTGGTCGCCCATCAGCCGACCTGAAGCTCGCTGACCACCCAGCGGCGGTCGACGCCGGTCAGCCGCATGGCGATGGCCCGGACCCGCCCGTTGTCCACGACGACCGCGCACGCCTCGACCACCCCGTCGACCGGTTCGCAGATTCTGACCCGGCGCACGATGGCGCGTCGGGCGACCGTCTCGCGCCGGCTCGAGACGGCGTTGCGTCGCAGGACGATGGCATAGACCTCGGGGGAGGTCCAGCGGATCACCTGCGGGGCCGGGCGAGCTCCTGACATGACCTCGACCAGGGCCTGGGCCATGTGCGTCACCCAGGCCTGCGGCTCTGGCAGCTGGTCCGAGAGGGTGCGCTGCGGTCCGAAGTAGTCCCGGTCGTACGGATCCAGGGCCGCGTCGTCGCCGCCGTTGAAGTCGACGGCAAGCGTTCCCTGGATGAAGGGGCTGGGGTCCCGGATCACGATGGTGCGCGAGTCGATGACCGGCGGCGAGATGTCAGGGATCGGCCGGACGATGAGCTTCACGATCTCGCCTGCGCTGCCGGGGGGCTCAGCACCTGGCCTGGCGTAATGGCATTGGGGTCGTCGCCGATCACCTCACGGTTGGTGGCAAACCATCGGCGCCAGGCTGCGCTGATCTCGGGCGTCGTGGCCGCGGGGCCGAGATGGCGGGCCGCGATCGACCACAGGGTGTCGCCGCGTTGCACCACGATGTCGGCTGCCCGGCCCTGAGCATCGGCGGCGGACGGGTGTGTCCTCGGGGCCGCGTGCCCTCCAGTCGCCGGATGCCCCTGGGACGGCGCATGTCCCTCGGACGGCGTGAGTCCCTCGGGCGACCAGGACGGACGCGGTGCCGAGTCTGCGTCATTGCCCGTGTCAGTCGTGTCTCTGGTGGCGACGCTGTCGCTGACGACTCGAAACGAGGCGTCGGGTGCAAGGTCGGCCAGGTTCCCGAGGGTGCCGACGGCATGCTGCGCCGACGCGACCGACGCGACCGACGCGACCGACGCGACCGACGCGACCGACGCGACCGACGCGTTTCGCGGTGGGCCCTGATAGGTGGTGCGCGCAACGGCGGTGCCTGGGACAAACGCGGCGGTCAGCGCGGTCCCGAGGACGAACGCGACGGTCTTGCGAACGGCCGCCGGCGCGACCCTGGCCGCCATCTCAGCGCAGGCGGCCCCCAGGGCGCCGGGCAGCGCGGACAGCGCGGACAGCGCCATGCTCAGTCCGACCCACAGCGACAAGAGCGTTCCAACGAGGCCGACCACGGCGAGTATGCCGTCGGCCGGGTTTGCCGGGCCCTGCGCCGCGAGCGCCTCAGCGGACGCCCGGGCGGTGCTCAGGAAGATCGACCCCGCCGCTGCCGCGACCACGAGGCTGACGGCGGCCAGGGCGACTGCGGCGAGAGCCCGCGCACCTGCGGAGCCGGGACGACCCGGCATACCTGCGTAGCTGTGACGGACCGGCATACCTGCTCCTTGGCTTGTTGTGGTTGGTGGTCGCATGTTAGTGCAGTTTGCGTGCGTTTGCCAACGGTTGCCATGATTAGAGAACGGAAGCGGTGGACAGGAGGTCGTTCGGCAGGATGTGATCGACACCGGCCACCACGGAGGGAAGGCGCCATGCGCTGGGATCGGCTGTTCGACGACCTGCAGGCACAGCTGGACGCGGAGGGGCAGCGCGAGCTCGATCTGGAGGTCTCGGACCGCACCCGGCGCGAGCGCGCTGCCGTGGGCCTGCACGAGCGTCTGATCGCCCATAGGGGCCTTGGCGTCGACCTCCGCCTGGCGGCAGGCGTGCAGGTCTCCGGCAGGGTCGCCGACGCGGGGTCGGACTGGCTCCTGGTTCACGAACACGGTGAGCGGGGGAGCCTGGTTCCCTTCGGCGCGATCGTGGCGATCAACGGCCTGGGTGTCCGCGCGGCAGCCGGCTCCGGCGCGGCGACGGCCAAGAGGTTCGGTCTCGGCTACGCCTTGCGCGGGCTCAGCCGCGACCGGTCGGTGGTGTCACTGACCGACACCGGTGGCTCCGTGACGACCGGAACGATCGATGCGGTGGGAGCAGACGCCCTCGATCTCAGTGAGCACCCGGTGGACGTGGCCCGGCGCGCCGAGAACGTCGTGGCCCGCAGAGTGATCCCGTTCGCGGCGATCGTCGTCATTCGCAACGGGTGACTTTCTGATCGGCATCCGGTACCCGACCTGGACCACGTGTGCAGCACCGCAGGCGGCATCGGCACGGTGGATATCGGCGGCTCGCGGCGAAGCGGTCACGCACCCGCCGGGTGGTGGGCAATCCCGAGATCGGCTGCGGCTCCGGCGAGTCGCTTGTCACGGGTCCACAGCCCTGCATTCGTTGTCAGCAGGGTTGCTGCGATGAGGTGGGCATCGACATAACCAATACCGAGTCCAAACAGATGTTGGCTTTCGATCAGGTTCATCACCTCAGCCTCCGTTGCGGCCGTTGCTTGTGGGAGGTTGCTCAAGAGACCCAGGATCTCGCTGCGGCCAGAGAGCTGTCCGAGCGCGAGCTCGCCGATCACCCACGGGTGAGCCAGCACCTGGGCTTCTTCGAGCAGTGCGGTGAGCCCTGGATCTCCGGTGCGCAGGTGGTCGATCCAGACAGAGGTGTCGACGAGAATCATCCGGTCGTCGTCCGCCGCCTCGGGATCGCGTTGAGGGCGGGTTCGCTTCCTGCCAGCCGGGCGAGGCGCCGAGCACTCTCGCGCTCGATCAGCGCCCTCAGTGCCTGTCGTACCAGTGCGCTCTTCTCGGTGGTTCCGGTCAGGCGCTGCGCCTCGCGGATGAGGTCATCATCCAGGGCCAGGGTTGTCCTCATTCGTGCCTCCCGGCATCACAATCAGCATCAGTTGATGACGATACACGTGCTGCAGTCCTTGCGGAAGGTGGTTGCTGCCCACATGGGACACACCCAGTGACACCCAGTGACACCCAGTGACACTGAGTCGGTTTACTCAGCGCCTGGTGTTCGCTGCTACTCAGCGCTCTCTGACAGCTGCCCGAACGGGTGTGCCGCGACGAAGGTCTTGGTCTCGGAGTACATCCGCTGGATGTAGGTCTCCAGCTCGCTGGACTCGATCCGCCACTGGCCACGCCCGCCCACCTTGATCGCCGTCAGCTCACCCGACCGCACCAGCGCGTAGGCCTGCGCCGATGAGATGTCGAGGATCTCGGAGACGTCCGACAGTTGGATGAAACGCTGTGCCATGCGGCCTGCTCCTTCATTCGCGACGGGATCTTCATGCCGTGTCTATCACAGACGTGCGAAACCACCCGGCTGATCCACCCTGATCCGTGAACCTGCCGCTTGCCTTGACATGCATGAGTTTACCCTCGCTGTGGATGAGATGCGCAGGGAATGGCCGCAATGGGCGATGATGGTTCCCGAACATCACATTCGAACATTGAGGGAACCGACATGGCCGAGCTGCCCAAGCCGACGGCAGCGCGTCTGCGCCAGCCGTCATGGCGAGACACCCGGCTGGTGGTGGGCGTGCTGCTCGTGCTGCTCTCGATGGCGATCGGCGCCAAGGTCATCTCCGCCGCCGATGACACCGTGCCGATGTATGCCGCGTCCGCCACTCTGGTGCCGGGTCAGCCGGTGGCCCAGGGCGATGTCAAACGCGTCGACGTGCGACTCGGCGCGGATCGCAACAGGTATGTCGTCGCTGACCACGACATCGCGCCGGGCACCTTCGCGCTGCGTGATGTTCGTGCCGGCGAGCTGCTTCCGACCTCGGCGCTGGGCACCAGGGCCGACATCGACCTCAAACCCGTGTCCGTGCCGGTTGACAGCAGTGCGGCCACGCAGATCGCCGCCGGCTCGATCGTCGACGTCTGGGTCAACGCCAGATTGGCGTCCTCGGCCGTGGAGAAGTACGGCAACCCGGTCAAGACCCTCGAGGCCGCGCCTGTGGTCCGTATTCCGGAAGCCAGCGGCAACGGCCTCGGCTCGTCATCCGGCAAGACCGCCGTGCAGATCATGGTCCCGGAGGCCGGGGTCCAGCAGCTCATCGCGGCCATCGACCAGGGCGCCAAGATCACCCTTGTCCCGGTGCCGGGGTCGCCGACGAAGGCCGGCGCGTGAGCCGGTCCGTCGTCACGGCGATCAGTGACCGCTGGGAGAGCGCACTGGTGACCACCCTCGAGCGGGGCACTGATGCCCGCATTGCCCGACGGTGCCCCGACCTGGCAGATCTGCTGGCGGTGGCCGGGTCGGGCCTGGCCGAGGTCGCCCTGATCTCGGCCGACCTGCGTCTGCTGGACCGCACCGCGCTGGACCATCTGCGCGAGTGCTCGGTCAGCGTGGTCGGCGTCTACCCTCCCGGTGACGACAAGGCCGAGCGCCATCTGCGTCAGCTCGGGATCACCACGGTCATCCCGGCGGACGCCAGCGCCGAGGCGGTTCAAGGGGCGCTGGATGCGCTGGACGCCGCAGGCGCATCGGGTGCCGTCGATGACCTCCGGTCCGGCGGGGAGGCGACGTGGTCAGCCGCCGAGGCAACCTGGTCCGGCACACCTGGTGATGCTCGCAACGGTCTGGCCGGCCCCGGCCCGCTCGACGACGACCAAGGCGTCGCCCGCGATGACTCCCCTGACTCGCCCGGCACGATCATTGCGGTGTGGGGTCCCGCGGGTGCCCCCGGCCGGACCGTCGTGGCTCTCAACCTGGCCAGCGAGCTTGCCCGGATGGGCCAGACCGTGGTGCTGGTCGACGCCGACACCTACGGCGGATGTATTGCGCAGTCGCTCTCCCTGCTCGACGAGGCACCCGGTCTGGCAGCGGCAACGCGGTCGGCGGACCAGGGCACCCTTGACCTCGCCGCGCTGGCCCGGCTCGCGCCCGAGGTCTCGACGGGCTTGCGGGTGCTCACCGGCATCCCCAAGGCCGAGAGGTGGCCCGAGCTGCGCGCCGCAGCCCTGGAACATGTGCTCACCCTCACGCGTCGGCTGGCCCGGTTCACCGTCATCGACTGCGGCTTCAGCCTCGAGGACGACGAAGAGCTGAGCTACGACACGCTGGCCCCGCGGCGCAACGCCGCCACGCTCACCTCCCTTGCCGTCGCCGACCGGGTCCTGGCCATCGGCGCGGGCGACCCGATCGGGTTGCAACGACTCGTCCGTGGGCTTCAGGAGCTGGGCACCATCGCCAGCCCGGCGCCCACCGTGGTGATCAACAAGGTGAGGTCCTCGGCCGTCGGGGCCCGGCCCGAGCCGCGCATCCGCGATGCGCTCATCCGCTTCGCCGGAATCGACGACCTGCGGTTCATCCCCGACGACCCCGCCACCCTGGACGGTGCTCTCCTGGCCGGGCAGTCGCTGGCCGAGGCCGCACCCGACTCGGGCGTGCGAAAGGCGTTGGTGGCGCTGGCCGCCGAAGTCTGCGGCCTGCCTGTTCCACCCACTGGCCGTCGTCGTAAGGTCGCCTGATGCAGGGATTGATCGTGGACTGGGGCGGCGTTCTCACCATGCCGATCCACACTGCAATCGCGAGCTGGCTCAAGGTCACCGGCGTCGACCGCGACCACTACGGGGCCGTCGTGAGCCGTTGGGTCGCACCGCCGGACGGTGAGGTCTCTCCCGTCCACCGGCTCGAGCGTGGGGAGATCGCGGTCGAGGAGTTCGAGCAGATGCTGTCCGCAGCCCTCGCCCAGGAAGGCTCCCCGGTTGAGGCGCAGGGCCTGATCGGCCAGATGTTTGCCGACCTGGCTATCTATGAGGACTCGATGACATCGCTCGTCCTCCGCGCACATGCGGCGGGTGTCCGCACGGCGCTGTTGTCGAACTCGTGGGGCAACGAGTACGACCGCAGCGACTGGCACGAGATGTTCGACACCGTCGTCATCTCCGGGGAGGTCGGCATGCGCAAGCCCGAACGCCAGATCTTCGCGCTCGCACTCGACCGCATCGGCCTGCCGGCATCTGAGTGTGTCTTCGTGGACGATGTGCCCCACAACATCGACGCGGCGGTCGAGGCAGGGCTGGTCGGCATCGTGCACCGATCTTTTGAGGAGACGGCCAGCGAGCTCGAGACTCTGTTCCCGGGTGCCACCTGGATCCATCAGCGGATCCACTGACCTGTTCGCAACCACGGGGTATTCGTCACGATCGGGAGCTTGGGCTGCTATGTCTGACACGATGAGGGCGTGTCCGACCGGCTGACCTCCCTTGATGCGTCCTTCCTCTATCTGGAGGAGTCGACGACACCCATGCATGTGGGCTCGGTCATGGTCTTTCAGCCGCCGGACCAGGGATTCGACTACGACCGCCTGGTTGCCTTGATCACCAACCGGATTGCCTTCGTGCCGCGCTACCGGCAACGAATTCGCGAGGTTCCCGGGCGCCTTGCCAACCCGGTGTGGGTGGACGACGTCGACTTCGACATCACCTATCACGTCCGGCGCTCGGCGTTGCCACGCCCGGGCAGTGACGACCAGCTGCAGGAGTTCGTGGCGCGGGTCCAGCCCAAGCGGCTGGACCGGGGCAGACCGCTGTGGGAGGTGTACCTCGTCGAGGGGCTGGCCGAGGGCCGCTTCGCGCTCGTGACCAAGACTCACCAGGCGCTGGTGGATGGCATCAACGCCGTCGACATCGCTCATGTCATCGTCGACAACGAGTCCGACCAAGATGAGCGGGCCAACGAGACGTGGCGCCCGTTCCGCAGTCCCAGCGATGTGGAGCTCATCACGTCGGCCCTCGTGGAGGCGGTTCACCGACCCAGCCAGATCGTCGACAACATCCGTGGCGGCGTCACCGATGTCAAGGCTGTCGGCGGGCGGGCGCTGTCGGCGGTGGGCGCTGTCGCCTCGACCGTCGCGCGAACAGCGGCCCGGCCGGCGCCCAGCAGCCCGCTGGTCGCCGAGATCGGCGAAGCTCGACGCTACGTGATGGTCGGGACCGATCTGGCGGACTATCGCAAGGTGCGCGGCCGACTCTTGCAGGGCCACACCACAGACGACGTGACGGTCAATGACGTCGTCCTGGCTACGATTTCGGGCGCCCTCCGGGCCTGGCTGCTCACTCGCGGCGAGGCAGTCCAGAGTGCGACAACGGTCCGCGCGATGGTGCCAGTCAGCGTCTATGACACCGACGATGCGACGCGGCTCGGCAACCGCGTCACCGCGTGCTTCGTGGATCTTCCGGTGGGCGAGCCGCGTGCCCTGATGCGACTGCACCAGATCGCCTTCGCGATGCGCCAGCAGATGGAGGGCGGCCAGGCCGTCGGCGCCGAGTCCCTTGCAGGACTGGCTGGATTCGCCTCACCGACTCTGCATTCGCTCGGCGCCCGACTGGGCATGGCGATGTCCCGCCGGCTGTTCAACCTGATCATCACCAACGTTCCCGGACCTCAACAGCCGCTCTATGTCGGCGACGCCCTCATGCTGTCCACCTACCCGGTGATGCCACTGGCGAGCTGGCAGGCGGTGTCGATCGGTCTGACCTCCTATGACGGGGGCGTGTACTTCGGGCTGAACGGCGACCGAACGGCCATGCCCGACCTGGATGTCCTGGGCCAGTGCCTGGTCGACTCGTTGGCTGAGCTTGTCGAGAGCAGGGACGCCACCCGGGGATCGCGACGATGACCCCCTCAGTGCCCGATGACAACGACTACTGGGATGTTGGTTGACCTTGATACGGATCTACGTACCCCTCAACGCTTCTGGGCTGCGGAGCCTGCACGCCGATGGCGTCGTCGCCGGGGCGCCCTTCGTGGCTCATGCCGTCACGGATGCCGTGCGCGCCTCTGCCCCCTTTGCCGGCGAGGACGGGTGGGAGTACTCCGCGCTCAGCGATGCCGTCCTTCGCTCCGCTGCTCTGCTGGCGCCCGGGGAGAAGCGGCGCATCGTGGCTGCGGCCGACGTGGAGCCGGAGCTCGTGGGCCCGGCGGCACCCGGCGACTTCAAGGACGGCGACTTCATGGACGAGTCGGCCGTCGTGATTCAGGGTTCGGTCGCGCTCAATCGGATCGCGTCGTTCCACGTCGACGCCGACAACGCATCCGAGGACGACGAGCTGCTGTGGTACGACGTCACCGAGCTCCCCGTCATACGGGCCCTGCTTTAGCGCGTGACACGATAGGCAGTGACCTCAACGCCGAGAGACCCGCTAGGAGATGTTCGCCGTCATGGATGCTGTGACCCACGTTCCCGCCCCGATCAACGAGCCGGTTCTGGACTATGCCCCGGGTAGTAAGGAACGCGCTGAGCTCGAGGTGGCTCTGGCCCAGCTGGGCAGCAGCCGGATGGATCTGCCGCACACGATCGGCGGCAAGCGGGTCACCGGCACCGGCAAGAAGATCGACGTCCGGCAGCCTCATGCGCACAAGAAGATCCTCGGGACGATGCGCGAGGCGACACAAGCCGATGCCGAAGCTGCAGTCGCGGCAGCCACCGCAGCCGCACCCGCCTGGCGCGCACTGTCCTTCGACGACCGTGCGGCCATCCTGCTCAAGGCCGCCGACCTGCTCGCCGGGCCATGGCGGGCAAGGATTGTCGCCGCAACCATGTTGGGCCAGTCCAAGACCTGCTACCAGGCCGAGATCGACGCCGCCTGCGAGCTGATCGACTTCTGGCGGTTCAACGTCCACTTCGCCCGGGAGATCCTGGCCGAACAGCCGCCCGCAAACTCCAAGGGCATCTGGAACCGCGTCGACTACCGCCCGCTCGAGGGTTTCGTCTACGCGATCACGCCGTTCAACTTCACGGCCATCGCCGGCAACCTTCCGACCGCCACTGCCCTGATGGGCAACACCGTGGTCTGGAAGCCGTCGTCGAGCCAGCAGCTCGCCGCCCAGCTGACCATGGAGCTGCTCGAAGAGGCCGGGATGCCGCCCGGGGTCATCAACATGGTGACCGGTCACGGCATGAATGTCTCTCCCGTGACGCTGAGCTCGCCCGATCTGGCCGGGATCCACTTCACCGGTTCGACCCCGCTCTTCCAGTCGCTCTGGCAGCAGGTGGGCGCCAACCTCAAGAACTACAAGACCTACCCGCGGCTGGTCGGCGAGACGGGCGGCAAGGACTTCATCCTGGCTCACCCCTCCGCAGACCCCGATGTGTTGCGAACGGCCATGATTCGCGGCGCGTTCGAGTACCAGGGCCAGAAGTGCTCCGCGGCCTCACGCGCCTACGTGCCGCGCAGCCTGTGGAAGATCATCAAGCCTGAGCTGGTCCGGATCACCAATGGCCTCGGCCAGGGCGATGTCACCGACATGTCCAACTTCATGGGCGCTGTCATCGACGACCGCGCGTTCGGCAAGCACCGTGCCGTGATCGACAAGGCCCATGCCGACAAGGGCGTCAAGGTCGTTGCCGGTGGCACGTATGACGACTCGGTCGGCTACTTCATCCGCCCGACCATCCTGGAGATTGACGACCCCGCTGACGAGTCGTTCAGCACCGAGTACTTCGGCCCGATCCTGTCGGTCCATGTCTATGCCGACCGCCAGTACGACAAGGTGCTCGACCAGATGGAGTCGATCGCTCCCTACGCGCTGACCGGTTCGATCATCGCCCAGGACCGCGAAGTCATCGCCGACGCTTCGGAACGGCTGCGGTTCGCGGCCGGCAACTTCTACATCAACGACAAGCCCACGGGCGCCGTCGTCGGCCAGCAGCCCTTTGGTGGCGGTCGTGCGTCGGGCACCAACGACAAGGCCGGCTCACCGCTGAACCTGATGCGATGGACCAGCGCGCGCTCCATCAAGGAGACGTTCGTGCCGGCCAAGACCCACGAGTACCCGCACATGGGCTGACGCCAGCTCGATTCTCACTGCCCGCTCGCCAGCCAGCACTGTGTGGCTGGCTCCGCGGTCGCTCCGATCCTCGCTACGCTCGATTCTCACTGCCCGCTCGCCAGCCAGGGCCCTTTGGCTGGCTCCGCGGTCGCTCCGATCCTCGCTGCGCTCGATTCTCACTGCCCGCTCGCCAGCCAGGTCGCACCGGTTTCGCCCTCGACCCTGATCGCGGACTGGACGGTCGGAGCCGCCGCCTCTTCGACTTTGCCTCCAAGAAACGGGATCCTGGCCTTGAGGTTCCCCTCGATGGTTTCCACAGACCCCGGGCCACCGGGTGCCAGGGAGAGGGTTCCGTGCAGATGGACCGGGGCACCGGTGATGTCGACGGTGAGTGTTCCCTGGCGAGTCCCGTCGGTGCCGGCCGGGCCCCAGTCCTGGGTCTCGGTCACCTGCAAGGTGTCGCCGACCATGCTCTTGACGAAGTGGGGGAAGCGATCTGACGGCAGTTCGCGGGTGCTCACGATGAGGGTTCGCCCGCCCTGGGTGGTGATGGACACGGTGTGGCTGAGGGCTCCGGTGGCCTTGCACTTGCGGTTCTGGAACTCCTCCTGCACGAACATGGCGAAGACGTCGTGTGGCGTCGCGGCGTAGTCGAGGGTTGCGCTGATCTTCATCGGCACAATCTAAGGCGTCGTTGGCGAAATCGCTGCACCGCACGATGGCTTCGCGCCCGACGATGCTCCGCCGCCAAACCCTTGAGACAACCGTGCCATCTCGCGCCGAAGCCGGCCTCGGGCGCGACCCACGTGGGCTGTGGCCAGGTCGACCCTGGCCTGAACCTCGGGCGTCAGGGCACGTCGCCGCTCGGACTCGTGCGCGCCGGCCGGGCCCCATGGCTCGACGACCCGGGTCCCGTCCAGGAACAAACCTGCGCTCTGGACGCGCATCTCGGCCCGCCGTCCGAGCTCGTGACCCTCGGCGAGGTCCGTCGCATATCGCTGCAACGCTGCCCCGGCGTCGTCCAGCAGGTCGGCGGTGGCTCGCCACACCCCCAGTGAGGCGACGCAGGAGGTCATGGCAGCTGCGGCGTCTGGTCCCTCCCATCCGGCGAGCTCAGCGAGTGCGTCCTCCAGGAACTGCGCCTGCTGGCGAAGTCGCGAGGACTCGCGGCGCATGCCGCCGCCGACGCGCGAACAGGAGATGTGGTCGCCGTGAACCAGGATCGCGGTCATCCGCCCTGTTCGTGTCGTTGCCGGGACGCGGCAGCCTGAAGGGTGCGCGACGTATCGGCGAAGGCGTCTGTGAGCGTCCCCAGAGCGTCACTGGCCTGGTTGACCAGGGTGTCGACCGCGCGTTGGGTCGCAGCATCACCGGTGTCGGCGTAGTGAGCCAGCAGCTCGTGGGAGGCATCGAGTGCCGCAGCACTCGATCGGGCCAGCGCCGTGGCCGCAGCATCCAAGCAAGCCGCGACCTCGAGCCGGCTCGGGTCAACGTGGTGCTCGGCAGGCATGCGGACAGCCTAAGGCGGGCGACGACCGCTCAACCGGTTACGCACAGGCGAGCTGGGGTTCGCGACGAACATGACCCGCCCCCTCCCGAACGCAGCTTTGCGGGCTCGATCGCCCGCCCGCCCGCCCTGCCTTGCTCGCACGGCGATAGGCTCGACAGCGGTGCACAAGGGCGTGCATCTCGGCATTCTTCCTAAGGATCTCAGCCATGTCCGCGTCGCTTGAGCAGTCCCGTTCCCAGGCCATCCACTCCGCTGCCGAGATGGCAGATGTGGCCGGCGGTGAGACGCTCGAACCGTACTTGCACCGCTTCTACAGGCACGTTGCCGCCGAGGACGTTCTGGCCAGTCGCCCGGAGGATCTTCTGGGAGCAGCGCTGTCCAACAAGGAGCTGGCCGCGCACCGCCCGGTGGGCACTGCCAACGTGCGGGTCTTCACGCCGACGGTCCAGGAGCAGGGCTGGTCGTGCGGCCACACGGTCATCGAGATCGTCACCGACGACATGCCCTTCCTGGTGGACTCCGTGGTCGTTGAGCTCGCGCGGCAGGGACGCGTCGTTCACATGGTTATCCACCCGCAGCTCGTCGTGCGCAGGGATGCGGCTGGCGAGCTGAAGGAGATCCTTGGCGTCGGGGCCATGATGGACGCCGAGTTCGGCGACGGGGTTGAGTCCTGGATACATGTCGAGGTCGACCGCCAGATGGCTGATGACGAATGCGAGTCGTTGACACAGGGTCTGCTCCGGGTCCTTTCGGACGTGCGAGTGTCCGTCGAGGACTGGCCCAAGATGCAGGGTGAGTGCAAGGCGATTGCGGCCGAGCTCGAGGTTGACCCGCCCAAGGTGGTTGGCTCCGAGGAGACAACCCAGGCGCGGCGCTTCCTGACCTGGCTGAGCGACGGCCATTTCACCTTCCTCGGCTACCGCGAATACTCCCTCGAGCGCGCGGACGGCGAGGATGTCCTGCGCGCGGTTCCCGGCACCGGCCTTGGTCTCCTGAGATACGACCAGAAGCAGCAGTCGGGCAGCTTCGGGCGACTCAGCGCCACAGCGCGGGCCAAGGCTCGCGAGCCGCAGCTTCTGATCATCACCAAGGCCAACTCGCGCGCGACCGTGCATCGTTCGACCTACCTGGACTACATCGGCATCAAGGTGTTCGACGCGACCGGCAACGTGATCGGTGAGAGGCGCTTCCTCGGGTTGTTCACGTCGAGCGCCTACACCGAGTCGGTGCTGCGTGTCCCGATTATCGACACCAAGGCGCACAAGGTTCTGGACAAGAGCGGCTTCACCGGCAACAGCCACTCTGGCAAGGACCTGCTCGAGGTGCTCGAAACGTATCCGCGTGACGACCTCTTCCAGACCAGCGAGGACGAGCTGTATGAGCTCGCGACCTCAGTGCTGCACCTGCAGGAGCGCCGCAAGAGCCATCTGTTCATTCGCAAGGACGTGTACGGACGGTTCGTGTCGTGCCTCATCTACATCCCCCGCGACCGATACACCACCGCCGTCCGGCTCAAGACGGAGGCGATCCTGCGCAGCGCCTTCCGTGGCGTCAGCGTGGACTACACGACGCGGGTCTCCGACTCGGTGCTGGCCCGCCTGCACTTCGTGGTGCGGGTGGAGGTCGGCCAGACGATCCCGGATGTCGACGAGCGAGATCTGCAGCAGCGGCTGATCGACGCCACCCGGACGTGGGACGAGGACCTGGCCGAGGTCGCCATCAGCGCACACGGTGAGGAAGAGGCGGCCCGCCTGGTCGGGCTCTACGGCAAGGCCTTCCCCGAGGCCTACAAGGAGGACTTCAGCGCGCGGGTCGCCATGGTGGACCTTCGCCACGTCGAGGCCCTCGATGACGACACGTCCATCCGGTTGGACCTCTATCACGAGCCCGGCACCTCCTCGGCGGAACGTCGCTTCAAGCTGTATCGGCGCGGGCCGCTCTCGTTGACCTCGGTCCTGCCCGTGTTCAGCCATTTCGGCCTGGAGGTTGCCGACGAGCGCCCTTACCAGATCCATCGTTCCGACGGGGTCGGCGTGCATGTCTACGACTTCGGGCTCAGGGGCACAGGTCCGCAAACCTGGGCGGGCACCGGCCGCGGGGGGCTTCGGGAGCTGTTCCAGGACGCCTTTGCCGCAGTCTGGGATGGTCGCGCCGAGAGTGACGGTTTCAACGCGCTGGTCCTCGGCGGCGAGCTGACCTGGCGGCAGGTCGTGATCCTGCGGGCCGTGGCCAAGTACCTCCGTCAGACGGGGTCGACGTTCAGCCAGGACTACGTCGAAGCGGCGCTGGTCTCGAACGTCGCCATTGCGGCACAGCTGGTCTCCCTGTTCGAGACGCGGTTCGACCCACGGTTCTCGGCAGGCGTCGCCGCCTCCGACGATGCGGTGGGTACCGACGAGGGTGGGCGCAACAACGCCGCGGCCGAGATCGTCAGCGCCATCTTCGGCGCCCTCGAGATGGTCCCCAGCCTCGACCACGACCGGATCATCCGCGCCTTCCTCGGCGTCATCATGGCCACCATGCGGACCAACTACTTCCAGCCCGTGGTGAGCGGTCAGGGTGAACCCATCTCGGGTGCGGCGACCGGATCAGCCGGTGTGGCGGCGTACAAGTCGTATGTCTCCTTCAAGCTGGACCCGCAGCAGGTCCCCGACCTGCCCGCGCCCCGGCCGATGTACGAGATCTGGGTCTACAGCCCGCGTGTCGAGGGCGTGCACCTGCGCTTCGGCAAGGTCGCCCGTGGCGGTCTGCGCTGGAGTGATCGTCGCGAGGACTTCCGCACCGAGGTTCTCGGCCTGGTCAAGGCGCAGATGGTCAAGAACGCCGTCATCGTGCCGACCGGCTCCAAGGGCGGGTTCTTCCCCAAGTCGCTGGTGGATCCCGCGACTGACCGAGAGGCCTGGGTCGCCGAGGGCATCGCCTGTTACAAGCTGTTCATCTCGGGGCTGCTGGACGTGACCGACAACCTGATCGGCACGGAAGTGATCGCGCCCCCTTCGGTCGTGCGCTACGACGGCGACGATCCTTACCTCGTCGTCGCCGCGGACAAGGGCACCGCGACCTTCTCCGACATCGCCAACTCGGTCGCCAGGTCCTACGGCTACTGGCTTGACGATGCCTTCGCCTCCGGCGGCTCGGACGGCTACGACCACAAGGTCATGGCCATCACGGCGCGCGGGACGTGGGAGTCGGTCAAGCGGCACTTCCGCGAGATGGGCATGAACACCCAGACCACCGACTTCACGGTCGTGGGCGTCGGTGACATGAGTGGTGACGTGTTCGGCAACGGCATGCTGCTGTCCGAGCACATCCGTCTGGTCGCCGCGTTCGACCACCGCCACATCTTCCTGGACCCCAATCCCGTTGCGGCCACGTCGTTCCCACAGCGCAAGCGACTTTTCGAGCTGCCCCGATCATCGTGGGCTGACTATGACCGCGAAGCCATCAGCGAGGGCGGTGGCGTGTTCGCGAGGTCTGCCAAGTCAGTGCCGATCAGCCGGCAGGTCGCCCTGGCGTTGGGCCTGCCCAAGAGCACGACGGCGATGACCCCTGCGCTGCTGATGAAGGCCATCCTGTTGGCCCCGGTCGACCTGCTCTGGAACGGAGGCATCGGCACGTACGTCAAGGCGTCATCCGAGGCCCACTCCGAGGTCGGCGACCGAGCCAACGATGCCATCCGGGTCGACGGAAAAGCGTTGCGGGCCAGGGTCGTCGGCGAAGGAGGCAACCTCGGCCTCACCCAGCTCGGGCGCGTCGAAGCCGCTCTGGCAGGCGTGCACATCAACACTGACGCCATCGACAACTCCGCGGGCGTGGACACCTCAGACCATGAGGTCAACATCAAGATCCTGCTGACCGCGCTCACGCGTGAGGGCGACATGACCCTGAAGCAGCGCAACGAGCTGTTGGTGTCGATGACCGGCGACATTGCCCGCCAGGTTCTGCGTGACAACTTCGAGCAGAATGCCCTGCTCGGCAACGCCCGCGCGCAGGAGCACTCGATGCTTGCGGTGCATAAGCGCTTCATGGGCTGGCTCGAGGAGCATGGTGGCCTCGACCGGGCACTGGAGTTCCTGCCGAGCGACAAGGAGCTCGAGACCCGCCACGAAGCCGGCCATGGGCTGATGAGCCCAGAGTTCTCGGTCCTGATCGCCTATGCCAAGCTCGCGCTCAAGAAGGACCTGCTGTCCACGGCGCTGCCCGACGAGCCCTGGTTCCAGGCGACCCTGACCAAGTACTTCCCCAACCCGATCCGGCAGAACTACCAGGACAAGCTGGCCAGCCACCCCCTTCACCGCGAGATCATCACCAACGCCGTGGTGAACTCGATGGTCAACCGAGGCGGAATCACGTTCGCCTTCCGGGCTTCGGAGGAGACGGGTGCCACCCCTGAGCAGGTCACGCGAGCCTTCGTCGTATGCCGCGAGGTGTTCAACCTGGTCGGCTTCGTCGGGAGCATCGAGGAGCTCGACAACGTCGTATCCACCGAGACGCAGACGGCGCTGTACCTCGAGTTCCGCCGCCTGCTCGACCGCTCCGTGCGCTGGTTCCTGCAGAACCGCCCGCCCACCCTTGACGTGGCCGCCGAGGTCGAGCGCTTCAGCGCGATCATTGCCGACCTGGGTCCGCAGATGCCCACGTTGTTGCAGGGTGCCGAGCGCACGCGCCTGGAGCAGCGCGCCAAGGAGCTCGAGAAGCTCGGGGCGCCAGCGCAGATGGCTCTGCGGGCGGCCAGCCTGCTGGACCAGTTCTCGCTCCTGGACATCGTGGAGATCTGCGTCGACACCGGGCGCGACTACTCCGAGGTCGCGCCGGTCTACTTTGCCGCCTCCGAGCAGTTCGGCATCGACTCGATGCTCACGAGGGTGACCAAGCTGCCCCGTGACGACCGTTGGGACGCGCTGGCTCGAGCCGCCTTGCGTGACGACCTCTATGCCGTGCTGGAGTCCCTGACCAAGTCGGTGCTGGACGGCAGCGCCAGTGGCACGCCCGCGGATCGCATCGCGGCCTGGTCCGAGGCAAACGCCGAGTCCCTGATGAGGACGCAGGCGGCTCTGTCCGGGATCGAACGCCTGGAGACCCCCGGTATCGCGGCCCTCTCGGTTGCGTTGCGCACCTTGCGTGGCGTGATCCGCAGCGGAGCGGCCACCGTCTAGACAGATCGGACACGGGCTCGCCCTCGCTGCCGGTCCTTGTTGCGCCGAGACCACCGAATCCTGCTCTCAATCGGGCTGATTCGGTGGTTTCACGGCAACGGGTCGGGCGGACGTATCGGGGGCTGGAGGTGAGGGTGGGGCAAGAGTCGGCGCTAGGCTCGGCGCTGTGCCGACCCTGAGCGATGTGCTGCGCGACCAGACCGAGCTGGACGCGTCCGACGTCGAGTGGCTGCATCTGCTCGTGGGGGACTGGCAGCTGCTCTCGGACCTGTCCTTCGCCGACCTGGTTCTGTGGGTGCCGGCGAGCGCCGAGGGGTGGTACGCCGCGTCCCACGTCCGGCCCACGACCGGTCCCATGGTCTTCTTCGACGACGTGGTCGGCCGGCACCTGGACCGGGGTCGACGCCCGTTGCTGGACCAGGCCTTTGCCGACCTGCGGATCGTCAGAGGACGCGACCCGGAGTGGCGTGACGATATGCCGATCCGCGAGGAGGCCATCCCCGTCGTGCGCGGGGGCCGTGCGATCGCGGTGCTCACCCGGCATACGAACCTGGCCACGATGCGCACCCCAAGCCGCCTCGAGCTGACCTATCAGGCAACCGCCGACTCGCTCGCCCGGATGATCGCGGCGGGGGAGTTCCCCACAGCGGGCGCACCCACGGGCCAACGTCGGGGCGCGCCCCGGGTGGGGGACGGCGTGATCTGTCTCGACGCGGACGGGACGGTGACCTACGCGAGCCCGAACGCCGCCTCGGCCATCCATCGGCTGGGTCATCAGGGTGACGTCACCGGGACCTCGCTGGCCCGGATCACCGCCGAGGTACTGCGCGACGAAGCACCTGTGGACGAGAGCCTGGGGCTGGTGGTGACGGGGCGCGCGCCGTGGCGTACCGAGGTCGAGTCCCGCGGTGCCAGCGTGTCCCTGCGAGCCATCCCGCTGACCGAGGGCGGCCAGCGCACGGGTGCCCTCCTCCTGCTGCGTGACGTGAGCGAGCTGCGCCGGCGCGAGCGCGAGCTGCTCACCAAGGACGCGACCATCCGCGAGATCCATCACCGGGTCAAGAACAACCTGCAGACGGTGGCAGCACTGTTGCGTATGCAGTCACGCCGGCTTCCCGACAACGAGGCGCGAGCCGCACTGGATGAGGCGGTCCGCAGGGTGTCAACCATTGCGCTGGTCCACGAGACCCTGGGTCAGGGCTTCGACGAAACGGTCGACTTCGACCAGATCGCGGCCCGCGGGCTGGCTGCGGTGGTCGAGGTCGCCACCAGAGACGTGCCGGTCCGAGCCGAGCGCAGCGGGTCGTTCGGTCGGTTGAAGGCCGAGGACGCCACGGCTCTGGCCATGGTGGTCACCGAGCTGGTGCACAACGCGATCGAGCACGGGCTGGCCCGGACCGGGGGAGTCGTCAGCGTCCGCGCGGAGCGCAGCGGGGACGAGGACGACGAGCTGTTGACCGTGACGGTCACCGATGACGGGACCGGCCTGCCGGAGGGGTTCGACCCGGCCAACTCCGGTCTCGGGACCCAGATCGTGACATCGCTGGTTCAGGACCTGCGCGGGCGGATTACCTGGGAGAACGTCGAGCCGCACGGAACCATGGTGCGGTTCGTCGCGCGACTTCGACCGACCAAAGACACCAAGGACATCACAGACGGGGTATGACGCAACGGGTATGACGCAACGGGTATGACGCAACGGGTATGACGCAACGGGCATAACGCAGAGGGGTTTGCTCAGCGGGGGGTGTTGCTCTGTCTGGGTTCAGCTCAGCCGGCGCGTCGGGCGCGGGCGTTGCGTCGTTTGAGGGCGCGTCGTTCATCCTCTGAGAGAGCGCCCCACACGCCGGCATCCTGACCGGACTCGATGGCCCATTTAAGGCAGGTCTCAACGACCTCACAGCGACGGCATACGGCCTTCGCCTCCTCGATCTGGAGAAGTGCCGGGCCGGTGTTCCCAATGGGGAAGAACAGCTCCGGGTCTTCTTCCAGACAGGCAGCGCGGTTGCGCCAACTCATCGGCCTGCTCCTTGAATCGTGGCCTTCGACCGGTTCGCGTGAACCGGTTCAGGCGGCTGTCGGCCGTTGTCAAACGGCCGTCGTTCAATCTGAGATAAACGTGGTGTCCGAGTGCGCCAGCAGTTCGCGAAACTGTTCACAACCCGCCGTCAGCTCCCAGCAAAGAACACAGATGGGACAAGGCGCGCACCACTACCCAACGCTGCCAGTGGCGTCGTTGTTCCAAGCGTCACAGATATGACCTTGTTCGGACAAGTGGTTACGCCGTCTTTCTGGCTCGGACCGTGAGAAGTCTGTCACATGATGGCCCGCATGGCGTGATCCCGAGTGTCCCTTCGTGAGCGATCCGGGGCGGATCACCTCTGCTGTCAGATGGCGCCCACGCGTTGGAGGTAGTTCAGCGAAGCCCAGCCGAAGGGGATCGGCAGCCAGTAGGTGCACAGCCGGAACAACAGGACGGACGAGACGGCCACGCTGACGTCCACGCCCATCGCGACCAGACCGGCCGACAGTGCGGCCTCCACCCCGCCAAGCCCCCCGGGGGTCGGCACCGCCGAGCCGATGATCGCCCCTGCGAAGTAGACGACGGCGACGGCGGCAATGGCGGGCGTGGCGCCGAATGCACGCGTCGCGCACGTCAGGGCGGCCACGAACGACAGGTCCAGCAACAGTGCCCCGGAGAAGAGAGTCACGACCTTGCGCGGTTCCTGGAAGATCGCGACAACGCGTGGGACGACGCGCCGCACGACCGGCAGGAATCGCCCGATGACCAGCCTGCGACCGGCGGGCACGGCCAGCGCGGCGAGCAAGAGGGCTATGACGACTATCAAGCCGATGACGGCGGGCAACGGTGGGGTGAACGACACCCCCTGACCGGTGCCTGCCAGGACGCTCGAGACCAGCAGGAGGACGAAGTAGCTTGAGAACTGGGCTAGCTGGGCCAGTCCGACACTGCCGCCCGCGACGGCGGGGTTGACGCCCGCTCGCTGCAGATAACGCAGATTGAGCGCGATGTTTCCGATGGCCGAGGGCGCGACCAGACCACTGAATGCGACTGCGAGCTGGGTCAGATAGGTCCGCGCGAAGCTGAGCCGGGCGTTGACCGCCCCGGTGATCACCAGCGAGGCTCCGGTGATGGTCAGCGCGGTAAACCCGAGCACCCCCAGTGCCCAGCCCCACTCGGCGCGGCTCAGGACCTCCCCCAGGTTCACCCTGGCCAGCTGGGTCAGCACGATGTATCCGGCGATGCCGCCTCCCAGCACCGTCACCAGCGTGCGGGGGGTCAGCCGCCGCAGCTCGACCTGCTCGACCGGCTCCCCCTCGGGGGCCAGCTCGAGCAGCTGTTCCCGTACCCCGCGCAGCAGACCTTTGTGCGTTCGCAGCGCGGATCGGGTCTGAGTATCCATGGCGACTGCCTGGACAAGTGGGAGCGCCTTAACGATCGCCTGGCTGCCGAGGGCAGACACGCCGCTGGCGACGGCTCGCGTGGGTCCAACCGCCAGCGCCAACGTGGTGAGCAGCTGCGCCACGTCGAGACGCAACGGGAGATCCGCCGCGGCGATGTCGCCTGTCCCGGCCTCGGTCAGACCGGCACCGCCCTGCCCGTCGAGCACGAGGTGGTCGAGGCTCAGCCCGCGGTGGGCGATCCGGGCCTGTTGAAGTTTCGCGAGCAGGTGCCAGAGAGCGGCCAGGTCTTGGTCACTGAGCGAAGTGGCCCCTGCGGGGTCGATGGCCGCGCCTGCTGGTGCTCGGAAGGCGAGGACTGCGGCGTAGGGCCCCACGTCGGCGGTCGCGAGCAGCTCTGGTGCTCTCACCCCCGCCTTGGCCACAGCCAGGGCCATCAGGGCGTGGTGTTCGAGAGCGCCGCGGACCGAAAGAGAGGGACCGCGCGTAGACGGACCCCGTAGCCGGACCCGGCGCCACACCCGCCGGGCGGCCTCGGTGCTGAAGGTATCCCGTTCCAGGACGCGGACATCCAGCGATCCGGCGGGTCCCGACCCGGCATACCTGCGTCCTCTGTTCCCTGCCGGCTCGACCAGCTCCAGCCGGGTGATGTCCAGACCACATCTGGTGAGCGCCACGGCGACGGCAGTGCCCAGGGGGCGGGTCGAGGGGGCGCCCATGGCGATCAGGGCGACCAGGCCCACCGCCCACCCGATCAGCGTGGTCGCGAACAGTGCCAGCGCGGTGACCTCACCAGAGAGGAATCCCGACACCATTGCGGAGCCGATGACAACAAGGGCGGCCGTCCGGAGGTGCGGTCGTTTGCCCACCCCTGACACAACGAAGAACGCGACTACGGCGACGAGCAGCCCGTCCAGAGGCGTGCTGCGCCCCCGGTCGGGAAGGCCCTTGGTCAGCGCGGCGAGGATGGCCCCGAGGTGGCCGTTCAGGACAAGCCACTGCAACAGCAACGCCAACAGGGCTCCGGCGCCGGCTGCGGCGACCGCCTCGAAGAGCTGCCAGGATCGCGAGCGCACGACGAGACTGACACCATCGACGATCAACAGGACAAGCAGCCCGAAGCCGCCAGCCCAGCCGATCGGCGTCAGCAGAGGCCGGGGCAACGCTCCGCCGACACCGACGAGATCCTGCTCGAGGCCTGTGGCGGTCCCCACCGCCACGGTGCCCAGCGCGACCGCGACCACCAACAGGACGAGGGCGAACACGAGGGCGACCTTGTCTTCGGGCCGACGGACCGTGCGGCTCAGCTCCGGTTCGACGACGACCACGTCGTGCGCGGCGACAGGTGTCGTCGGGGTCGTGGTCATCTGCCCATACTGCCGTCACCGACCGATCTTCGGACAATTCAATGGAGGCGGCGCGCCGTGGGCTGTGCAGCCACGCGCCGAACCCGCTCGGGAGCCGCTGGCTGGTCCGGGGTTGTCGGTGGGGTTGTCGGTGGGGTTGTCGGTGGGGTTTTCGGTGGGGTTTTCGGTGGGGTTTTCGGTGGGGTTGTCCACAGGATCATGCACAGGTAGACGGCAAAATATTCAAAATAGGGGAGATTACGTCTATTCTCGGGGTGAATCGACCGATTTCGGATGATTCATTCGCATAGGCCCGCGCTGTCGCAGTCGCGGATGACCAGGGGAGGGGCGGGCCCGTGGAAGCCGTGCGCACCGTCGAGAGTGAAGTACGCGAGCTGATCCGGCGATCCGGCCTGGATCCCACGCGGGACCTGCGTGAGATGCGTCAGCTTGTTGACGACGCGGTGGCCGACTACGACGAGCGCTCGCTGCATGGGGGGCTGCCGACGCTGTCCGACCTGGGCGAGGCGACCAAGAGCGTGCTCGATGCCGTCGCCGGCTTCGGACCTTTGCAGCAGTACCTCGAGGATCCAGCGATCGAGGAGATCTGGATCAACGAGCCGAGCAAGGTCTTCGTGGCCCGGGGAGGTCTGGCCGAGCTGACCAACACGATCCTGACCGCTGACGAGGTGCGCGACCTGGTCGAACGCATGTTGAAGTCATCGGGTCGCCGGGTCGACCTCTCCTCGCCGTTCGTGGACGCCACCTTGCCCGATGGCTCGCGGTTGCACGTCGTGATACCTGACATCACGCGAGAACACTGGAACGTAAACATTCGAAAATTCGTGGTCAAGGCGGACCACCTCGAGGACCTCGTGCGGCTGGGAACCCTCACCCGTGGCGCCGCGCGTTTCCTTGACGCCGCGGTGGTCGCCGGCCTGAACATCCTGGTTGCTGGCGGAACGCAAAGTGGCAAGACCACGATGCTGAACTGCCTGTCCTCGGCTATCCCGCCGCGCGAACGGGTGGTCACCTGCGAAGAGGTCTTCGAGCTGAAAATCCCTTTGCGGGACGTGGCCTCGATGCAGTGCCGTCAGCCCAGCCTGGAGGGCACCGGAGAGGTTCCGCTGCGCCGACTGGTCAAGGAAGCACTGCGTATGCGTCCCTCCCGCATCATTGTGGGCGAGGTCCGACAGGCGGAGAGCCTTGACCTTTTGATAGCCCTTAACAGTGGTCTCCCCGGGATGTGCACGTTGCACGCCAACAGCGCGCGGGAGGCCGTCAACAAGATGTGCACCCTGCCCCTGCTCGCCGGCGAGAACGTCGGCAGCCGGTTCGTGGTGCCGACAGTGGCCGGGTCCATCGACGTCGTCATTCACATTGCGCTGGAACGCGACGGCGTGCGTCGCGTCCGCGAGATCGTCGCGGTGCCCGGGCGGGTCGAGGGCGACGTCATCGAGGTTGCCGACATCTTCACCTCTCGCGGTGGACGGCTCGTGCGGGCTGACGGATTCCCGCCTCACGTGGACCGCTTCGAGCGGGCCGGCTATGACATCGCAGCGCTTCTGGCCCAGGAGGACTGAGCCGTGATCGGTGTGGGCGTTGGCCTGATCCTGGGCATCGGGGTCTTCTGCATCTGGTGGTCCTTCTGGCCCCGGCAGCAGCCGCCTGCTGCGCCTCGCAAGGCTGGTCCGCTGGCTCGGCTCTCCGACGAGCTGGCCCAGGCCGGGTTCGATGCGATGACGTGGCGCACCCTGCTGGGGGCCTGCCTGATGGCTTTTGTGCTGACCTTCCTGGTCTTCGCCGCCACGACGAAGGTGATTCCGGTTGCCGCTTGCTTTGCGTTGATGGCCGGCTACGCACCCATCGTGTTGGTGCGCATGCGTGCTCGCAAACGACGGTCGGTCATGCGCGATCTGTGGCCTGACATCGTCGACAACATCGGCTCTGCTGTCCGTGCTGGTCTCGCCCTGCCTGAGGCCTTGAGCCAGCTGAGAATCCGCGGGCCTGAGGAGCTTCGGCCCGCATTCGCTTCCTTTGCAGAGGACTACCGGGCCACGGGCCGGTTTCAGGAATGCCTTGACCGGCTCAAGGAACGGCTCAGCGACCCGGTCGCCGATCGACTGATCGAGTCCTTGCGGATCGCCCGCGAGGTGGGCGGGAGTGACCTCGGCAGGCTGCTGCGGACCCTCTCGGCGTTCCTGCGCGAAGACGCACGCACCCGCGCCGAGCTCGAGACCCGACAGGGCTGGACGGTCAACGCCGCGAGGCTGGCGGTGGCCGCACCGTGGATCGTCCTGGCCATGTTGTCCTCACGCCCCGATTCGCTTCAGGCATACAGCCGCCCGACCGGAGTCCTGGTTCTGGCCATCGGCGGAGCGCTCTCCCTCATCGCCTATCGGGTGATGGTCCGGATCGGCCGGCTGCCCGAAGAGGCGCGGGTCCTGCGATGAGCGACCTGTCACCTGGCGGCCTTCCGATTCTTGCCGGCTGGTCATGGCTCGGCGCCGGGCTCGGTGCGATGGTGGCCGTCGGCTGTCTCCTCGTCTTCGTCGGGCTCCCGGTCAACCGGCGCCCTGGGCTCGAAGACCGTCTCGCGCCATACCTTCGGGACGCAGCCCGGCCGTCGCGCCTCCTGCTCGTTCGCAGTGACAACAGCTTGCCGGGGCTGTTACAGATCCTGCGCCCCGTGCTCCGTGACCTGGGTCGAGGTGTTGAGCGGTTGCTGGGCGGCGCGGCGTCGGTCCGGCGGCGGATGCAACGTGCAGGCCTTCGACCCGATGTCGAGAGCTTCCGTGCCGAGCAGGTCGTGTGGGGCGTCGTTGGCGGTCTGGGCGGAGTCGTCGTGGCTACGCTGATGTGGATCAAGGACGGCGGCTCGATCATCCCCTTGGTGTTGTTCGTCTTCATCGCGGTCGGCACGGGCATCGTGGCTCGCGACCAGATGCTGACGAGGTCGGCGAACAAGCGTGAGCAGCAGATGCTGGCCGAGTTCCCGACTGTCGCCGAGCTGTTGGCTCTTGCCGTCGGCGCCGGCGAGGGTGCCACGGGGGCTCTTGAGCGGGTATGCCGGCTGTCCCAGGGTCACCTCGCAGCCGAGCTGCGCCAATGCCTCGCCGATGCCCGCGCCGGAGCCAACCTCGCGGCCGCACTGCAAGGGCTTGCCGATCGAACCGGGCTGGCCAGCCTCGCTCGATTCGTCGACGGAATCGTGATCGCTGTCGAACGTGGTACGCCACTCGCTGACGTTCTGCGCGCACAGGCACAGGACGTCCGTGAGGCCGGCCGCCGCGCCGTCATGGAAGAAGGCGGCAAACGTGAGATCGCGATGATGGTTCCGGTGGTCTTCCTGGTGTTGCCGGTCACCGTGATGTTCGCCATCTATCCCGGCGTCGCCTTCCTGAAGCTCTCGATCTGACACCCATGCCGACCCAACTGTTCGCTGTTCCTATCCACCACCAGAAGGACCCCGCATGAATCTCATCAACTCGCTTGCCGCCAGTTTCACAGCCACCGTCGCGGTCGTCGCGCAGGTCGCCTTCGCCGGACTTCGGCGACGCGAAACCGGCGGGGAACGCGGCGATGTGCCTGGCTGGGTGCTGATCACGCTGATGACGGCCGGTCTGGTCACGATCTTGTGGAAGCTCGCCGGCGACCAGCTGGCCACCTTGTTCACCGAAGCAATGAACAGCGTTACCGGGCCGTAGCAACCGGCTGTCCGTCTCCGTGACATCTCAGTCTCCATGACACGTCAGGACACACAGTCCGGCTACCGGTCCAGGGCCTCCACAGCCGTGAACCGTGATCGCGAATCCGGTTCAGCCGTGGCCGATTTCGCCATGGTCGCCGGACTGCTGAGCCTGCTCTTCCTGGCCGTATTCCAGCTGGGTCTTGCGCTGCACATCCGCAACACGTTGATCTCCTGTGCGTCCGAAGGTGCGCGTTATGCAGCCCGTGCCGACGCCTCGCCGCAGGACGGAGTGGCCCGGGCCAGCCAGATGATCAAGGCGAGCCTGGCCGATCGCTATGCCGACCACATCACCGCGATGACGACCACGGTCGACGGCATCGAGGTGGTGCAGATTCGCATCCAGGCGCCACTGCCGGTCCTCGGCGCCCTCGGGCCGGATCGCGTCCTCACCGTGCAGGCCCGGGCTTTCTCGGAGAAACAATGATCACCGTTGGGTCCCTGGGGGGTACGGTGCGTCGGCTGACCGGCCGGCTGCAGAGGCGTCTGCATCAGCTCGACGGCTCCGGCTCAGACTCCGGTTCGCAGTCGGGCAGCGCCGTCGTCGAGTTCGTCTTCCTGGCCGTGCTGATGCTGGTCCCGATGTTCTATCTCGTCATGGTCCTCGCCCGTCTGCAGGCCGGGGCGTATGCCGTGAGCGCCGCCTCTCGCGAGGCTGGCCGCGCCTACGTGACTGCCCCGGTCGCAGAACAGGCGACCCCGAGGGCACATTCGGCGGCGGGGCTGGCCTTTGCCGACCAGGGATTCGAGTCCGAGGGCAGCATTGAGATCGGGTGCGACGGCACGCCCTGCCTCCGTCCGGAGGGTCGCGTCCAGACCACGGCGACACTCTGGGTGCCGATGCCGCTGGTTCCCGCATTCTTCGCCGACATCGTGCCCCTGCAGATACCGATATCGGCCACCCACGTCGCCACCGTTGACCGGTTCGGAGGGCTGCGATGACGGTGGGATGGCGCGCCGTGAGCTGCCAGCGTCGACTGTGGCGCGTCGTCAGGGGACGGTTGCTGTCTGCCGCCGGCTCCCGGACAGCATCGGCGGGTCAGCGCGAAGGGGGCCAGATCAGCCTGCTCATCCTCGGGTTCACGGTCATCGCGCTCATGCTCATCGTCGGCGGCGTCGACGTGACCGCGGTTCAGCTGGCCCGTACCCGTTTGCTCGATGCCGCCGATGGAGCAGCTCTTGACGCCTCTGACGCGCTGGACGGCGGGTCGGCATACAGCCGTGGCCTGAGGTCTTCGGTCGAGATCAGCGACACCTCGGTTCGCCTGGCCGCGTCGCAGTATCTGGCTGTTCAGCCCCGACCCCACGGTGTCTCATCCTGGGTTCTGACCGATGGCACGGGCAGCCCGGACGGACAGACCGCCGTCGTCCGGTTGCGTGGCACAGTCGATATCCCGATTGCGGCGTCTGTTCTTTCTGCGTTCGGCTCGTCCGTGAACATCACCGTCGAGTCGCGGGCCCGGTCGGCACTGCGTTGACGGTCGCGTAGGCTGACTCGTTGTGGCTGTTGACTTTGCACTTGAGCTCAAGGACCTTCGCGCGACCATGGAGTCTGTGCGGCAGGTCACCGATCTCGACTCCCTTCGCATACAGATCAGTGAGCTCGAGGAGCAGTCCGGCGCTCCCGATCTGTGGGACAGCCCGGCCAAAGCACAGGACGTCACCAGCCGTCTGTCACGCGCCAACTCCGAGCTCGAGCGGGTCACCGGGATGGACGGCCGCATCGACGACCTCGAGCTCATGGTCCAGCTCGGCACCGAGGAGGACGACGCCGCCACCATGGCGGAGGCCGAGATCGAGCTCGCCAGCCTGAAGAAGGCCGTCGGCGAGCTCGAAGTCCGCACGCTGCTCAACGGCGAGTACGACGAGCGCGAGGCCGTCATCAGCATTCGCTCCGGCGCCGGTGGTGTCGACGCAGCCGACTTCGCCGAGATGCTCATGCGGATGTACCTGCGGTGGGCGGATCGGCACGGCTACCCGACCGAGATCCTGGACACGTCCTACGCCGAAGAGGCCGGGTTGAAGTCGGCCACCTTTGAGGTCAAGGTCCCCTACGCCTACGGCAATCTCGCCGTCGAGGCAGGCACCCACCGCCTCGTGCGTATCTCGCCGTTTGACAACCAGGGGCGGCGCCAGACCTCGTTCGCCGCCGTCGAGGTCATCCCGCTGATCGCGGCGACGGACAGCGTCGAGATACCGGACAACGAGATCAAGGTCGATGTATTCCGCTCCAGCGGACCAGGTGGGCAGTCGGTCAACACCACCGACTCGGCAGTCCGGATGACGCACATCCCCACGGGCATCGTGGTCGCGATGCAGAATGAGAAGTCCCAGATCCAGAACCGTGCCGCAGCACTGCGGGTCCTGCAGTCCCGGTTGCTCCTACAACGTCAGGCCGAGGAGCATGCGGTGAAGCAGGCTATGGCAGGTGACGTCAAGGCGAGCTGGGGGGACCAGATGCGGTCCTACGTCCTGCACCCCTACCAGATGGTCAAGGACCTGCGCACCGAGTACGAAGTGAACAACCCCAGTGCGGTCTTCGACGGTGACATCGACGGTTTCATCGAGGCCGGCATCCGCTGGAAGCGCAGTGCCGAGCGTGACGAGGCCTGAGGTGATTCGCTTCGAGAACGTGAGCAAGACTTATCCACGCTCCAGCCAGCCAGCGTTGCGTGGTGTCTCCCTGGACATCGAACGCGGTGAGTTCGTCTTCTTGGTGGGTCAGTCCGGGTCCGGCAAGTCCACGCTGCTGCGCCTGATCCTGCGTGAAGAGAAAGCCACCTCCGGCAACGTGCTGGTGGCCGGACGCGAGCTGTCCACCATGCGCAGCCGCAAGGTTCCGGAGCTTCGGCGTGAGATCGGCACGGTCTTCCAGGACTTCCGGCTGCTGCCCAACAAGAACGTCTACCAGAATGTCGCCTTCGCCTTGCAGGTGCTGGGCAAGTCTCGTCATGCCGTCAAGGCGGTGGTGCCCGAGACCCTTGAGATGGTCGGCCTCGACGGCAAGGAGAAACGCCTCCCCCATGAGCTGTCAGGTGGTGAGCAGCAACGCGTTGCCATTGCCCGGGCCTTCGTCAACAAGCCGGCGATCCTGCTGGCCGACGAGCCCACCGGCAACCTCGACCCGACAACCAGCCTGGACATCGTGCGTCTGCTCGACCGGATCCACCGAACCGGCACGACCATCGTCATGGCGACCCACGACGACGAGATCGTCGACCAGCTTCGCAAACGAGTCGTCGAGCTCAACAACGGCCAGCTTGTTCGCGACCAGACTCGCGGTGTCTATGGGGCGCAGCGCTAGCGGCATAGGGGACACTGCCAGTCGAGGGTCTTCTGAGTCCGACCGCCGCTGAAGGCCGCGCGACATACGGCATCGCGACATACGGCATCCGAACGAAGCGACCGAGAGAGAGCTATGCGACTGCAGTTCATCCTCAGCGAGATCTGGATCGGCTTGCGCCGAAACCTGTCGATGGCGATCTCGGTCGCGCTCGTGACGATGGTGTCTGTGCTCTTCCTCGGGCTCGGTGTCCTTTCCCAGCGGCAGGTCGACACCATGAAGGACTACTGGTACGACAGGGTCCAGGTCTCGATCTTCTTGTGCACCGCCAAGTCCGACCTGCCCAACTGTTCGGCGGGCGCTGTCACCGACGCGCAGCGCAAGGCGATCCGCGGTCAGCTCGACGCGATGAAGCCGCTGGTCAAGGATGTCTTTCCCGAGTCGCAGCTCGAGGCGTACAACCGCTTGAAGGAGCAGTACAAGGACAGCCCGAGCTACCGCGACATCAAGCCTGAGCAGATGCCCGAGAGCTTCCGGGTTCAGCTGTCGGACCCGACCAAGTACGACGTGATCACCAGCTCGTTCATCGGTGCGCCAGGGGTGGGTGACGTCCAGGACCAGCGGCGAATCCTCGACCCCTTGTTCAACGTGCTCCGCGGGCTCTCGTATGGAGCGCTGGGCCTGGCCGGTCTGATGGTGTTGTGCTCGGTGTTGCTAGTCGCCACCACCATCCGACAAACCGCGTTCAGTCGACGTCGTGAGACAGGCATCATGCGGCTGGTCGGAGCCTCGGCGTTCATCATCCAGCTGCCGTTCATCCTTGAGACCCTGGTGGCGACGATGGTCGGCACGGCTCTGGCGGTCGGTCTGCTGTGGGGCATGGTGAATTACGGCGTCGGCTACCTGGCCGACAAGCTGCCGATCAACTTCATCACGACATCGGCCGTCTTCGACGTCACGCCGTGGCTTGTGTTGACCGCTGCCACGCTGGCGATCCTGACCGCGTGGTTCACATTGCGCCGCTACCTGCGGGTCTAGACACCCGGTCAAGACACGCGGTCTAACACCCGGTCAAGACACGCCGACCAGCGCAGGACCGAGTTCCGGTGTTGCGCAAGGGGCCTGTGGTACGAATGTGGACAATGAGTCCGTCCCTGCCCGCGCGCCGCTCCACCCGCCGCTCCACCACCGTCCGGATGGTGAGCATGGCCGTCGGCATCGCCGTTGCCTGCACGCTGGGACTGGCGCCTGTCAGCACGGCGGACACCCGCGGCGACAAGAAGAAGCTCGACTCAGACATCGCCCTGCTGCGCACCCAGCTCGAGGACACGTCCAAGGATCTCGCCAACGCCTTCATCGAGCTGCATCGGACCAGGGCAGAGCTACCCGGCGCGAAGCAGGATTTGGCCGCCGCTGACGCCGCGCGAGTGATTGCGGACAGGCACAACGAAGAAGTGGCCACAGCGCTTGCCATCGCTCAGGCCAACGAGGCCAAGGCCGCCGACCAGCTCGCCCAGAATGCTCGCGACACCCAGGCAGCACAGGACCAGCTCGGCAATATGGCCCGGGACGCCTACCAGCAGGGTGGGGACTCCGGCCTCGCGATCGCGCTGGAGGCGACGAGCCCCGAGGACTTCACCAACCGCATGGTCATGCTGGACACCGTCATGCGGGTCCGCGGGGCGACGCTGCGTGGCCTCGGCACGATGCAGGCAGAGGGCAAGGCCGTCCAGGCTCACGTGGTCGCCGTACGCCAACAGGTCGCAGCGCTGAAAGTCCAGGCCGCGGCTGCCCTGGCCAAGGCCACGGCAGCACGTGACGTCGCAGCGGCCGCCAAGACCAAGCTCGACCTGCTGTATGCCGTCCAGAAGAGTTACGCCGCAACGGTGGCCGCAAAGAAGGCCACCGAGATTACCAACATCAAGACAATGCAGGCACAGTCGAATGCTTTGGCGCGAGTGCTGGCAGCGCGGGCCAAGGCTGCGCGGTTAAAGGCCGCACGTGCGAGGGCAGCTGCCCTGGCCGCGGCTCGCGCTGCGCACCGGGCAGCGCCAGTGTATGGATCAGTCGGGAGCGCCAGCGGGTACCTGAGCGTCCCGGTCAACGCCCCGGTGTCCTCCGAGTTCGGCATGCGCTTCCACCCCATCTGGCAGCAGTGGATTCTGCACGCCGGCATCGACTTCGCCGCCAACTGCGGCTCGCCGGTCTACGCCGCGGCCGGCGGGGACGTCATCATGGCAACGCCGGAATATGCATCTGGCGGTTATGGCAACCGGTTGGTCATCGACCACGGCTACCAGCGCGGCTCGTACCTCACCACGACCTACAACCACCTGACCAGCTTCGTGGTCGCCTCGGGCCACGTGGCCCGAGGACAGCTCATCGCCTACTCCGGCACGACGGGGACCTCGACCGGCTGCCACCTGCACTTCGAGACTCGCCAGGACGGCGCACCGGTCAACCCGCGGCTGTGGCTCTGAGCCGGCCAAAGGCTAGGGTGAATGTCGTCGATGGCCGACGCACGGTGATCTGACGAGGGGTGGCGACGGTGGCCAAGGACAAGGGCCAGAAGGTCGTGGCACGAAACCGCCGGGCCTACCACGACTATCTGATCGAGGACACCTTCGAGGCGGGCATGGTCCTGAGCGGGACCGAGGTCAAGTCGCTGCGTGCCGGCCGGGCGTCTCTGCTCGACGGCTACGCGACGGTGCAGGACGGGGAAGTCTGGCTCGAGGGCGTGCACATCCCCGAGTACACCGAGGGGACCTGGAACAACCACGCACCTCGTCGCCGGCGCAAGCTGCTCCTGAACAAGCAGGAGATCGCCAAGCTCACCCAGAAGACCAAAGAGGGCGGGCAGACCATCGTCCCGCTGTCCATCTACTTCAAGGACAGCTACGCCAAGGTTGAGATCGCGCTGGCCAAGGGCAAGCGAGAGTATGACAAACGGCAGACGTTGCGGGCGAAACAGGATGAGCGCGAGTCGCAACGGGCGATCTCGACACGTCGCGAAAGGTGACTCAGTTGCAGCGATGGGGGCGGCCGCGGGTTCAGGTGCTGTTCGCGGTCTTGGCGACGGTGGGCCTTGCGGTGCTGTTTCCGTCGGCTGCCCAGGCGGCCACCGGTGCGGCTTCTGCCGCAAACCATCAGTCGGTTGCGTCGGCGGCGTCACTCGCCCAGGCGGCCCAGGGCGAGCGGATCCTGTCGTTCACAGCCGACTACAACCTGGCCACCGATGGTTCTGTGGGAGTCACCGAGACCCTGATATGGCAGTTCGGGCCGGGTGAGCATCACGGCATCAAACGCAACATCACCGTGCGACAAGGCGTCTCGGACCCGCCCAACAAGTACCGCGTCTATGAGATGAGCGACGTGTCGGCGAGCAGCCCGACCGGGGCAACCACGGATGTCTACGTCTCCGAGCTCGGCGCCGACAACGTCATCCGGATCGGCAGCCCGACTCAGCCGTTCGAGGGTGCCGTGCGGCAGACCTACGTGATCAAGTACCGCCTGGCGCACGTTGCCAACGGCTTCCCCGACCACGCGGAGCTTTACTGGAACGTGACCGGCGGAGGCTTCGACATGCCCATGGACTCGGTCAACGTCACCGTGCACGGGCCAGCCGCGGCGACCGATGCCCTGTGTTTCCAGGGTGCTGACCGTTCAGCCGACCCCTGTCAGGCCAGCGGCGGGCAGAGCGCAACGTACTCGGCCACCGGGCTCGGCCCGAACCAGCAGGTGACTGTCGTCGCGTCGTTCCCGGCGTCAGCGATCACCGACGCAGCCCCCGATCTGCGCGACGGCGACACCGGATTCAGCGGCGGCGCCGGCTCGCAGATGCCACCGTCGGCGGCGAAGGCTCTGAGCCTGCTTGGCTACGGCGGCGGTCTCGTGATCCCCGCTCTGGCGGCCGCCCTGATGGGGATGTTGTTCTGGAAGCGCGGACGCGATGAGCAGTATGCCGGTCTGACTCCGGGGCTCAGCCCGCTCGAGGGTGCGCCGGCGCAGGTCACTCATGGCCAAGAGGGCCCGGTGGCCGTGCAGTTCAGCCCGCCCAAGGACGTTCGCCCGGGCTTGGTCGGCACCATCATCGACGAAGAAGCCAACACGATCGACGTCTCCGCGACGGTGATCGACCTGGCCGCCCGCGGCTATATCACCATCGAGGAGGTCGAGTCCGGAAGCATCTTCAAGCGCACGGACTGGCAGCTCACCAAGCTGACTCCTCCGGAGCGGGCCGAGGCGCTGTTGCCCTTCGAGCAGACACTCTTCGACGGGATCTTCGCCGACTCCAACCCCGTGACTCTCTCGGACCTTAAGAACAAGTTTCACAGCACGCTGACGTCGGTTCAGTCGCAGATGTACTCCGAGGTCACGTCGCGCGGCTGGTTCCGCAAGTCTCCGGACCGGGCCCGGCAGGGCTGGACCACACTGGGTCTGGTTGTGATGGGCGCAGGGCTGGCCTCGGGATGGTTCCTGGGCTTCCAGAGCGCCGAAACCGACCGGGTCGGCGGCCTCAGCTTTGTCATTCCGTCAGGCATCGTGCTCGCCGGAGGGCTGCTGGTCGCCGGGGGCATCATCTGGCTGCTCGGCAAGCGGATGGCGGCCAAGACCGCAGAAGGCAGTGCGGTCCTGGCCCAGTCGCTGGGGTTCAGGCAGTATCTCGTGACCGCGGAGGCACGTCAGATCCGGTTCGAGGAGGCCCAGGACATCTTCAGCCGCTACCTTCCCTACGCAATCGTGTTCGGCGTCGCCGATCGCTGGGCGGGCACGTTCTCCGAGGTCGCCGAGGCGGCCACGGCGGCGGGTCAGTCCATCGGCATGCCGGGCTGGTACATCTTCGCGGGCCATGGCGGCTTCGGTGACTTCTCGGGGATCGCATCTGGCATGGACTCGTTCTCCACGATGGCCGCCGGCACGTTCACCAGCACGCCTGGCTCATCGGGCGGCAGTGGGTTCGGCGGGGGTGGGTTCTCGGGTGGTGGCGGTGGCGGTGGCGGCGGCGGCTCCTGGTAGCGAAAGGCTGCCCGTCGGGTTGAGGGGTGGCTCTTGCCCCTGCTCGAGGGCTCCCTTTATGGGGCTGCGAGCCACCCCTCAACCCTCCTGGTCGGTCTGAACCTGGTCAGAGGCGGATGAGCATCTTGCCGGTGTTGGCGCCCGCTAAGAGATCGCGAAAACCGTTGACAGCATTGTCGATTCCCTCGACAACGGTCTCGCGCCAGATGATCTTTCCCTCGGCCAGCCACTGACTCATCTCTGTCTCGAACTGCGGACGGAGATCTGAGTGGTCGAAGACGATGAAGCCGCGCAGGGTGAGGCGTTTGCCGACGATCATCGGCATGTTGCGCGGTCCGGGCGCCGGCTCGGTGGCGTTGTAGACCGAGATCGCCCCGCAGAGGGCGACCCGTCCTCGGAGGCGGAGCGCCGAAATAGCGGCCTCGAGATGATCGCCGCCGACGTTGTCGAAGTAGACGTCGATGCCCTCGGGCGCAGCTTCGGCCAGACCCTTGCGGATCGGCGTCGCCTTGTAGTCGATGGCAGCGTTGAGACCGGCCTCGTCCAGCAGCCAGGCGATCTTGTCAGGGCCGCCGGCACTGCCGACGACGAACGACGCGCCCTTGAGCCGGGCGATCTGCCCGGCCAGCGACCCCACTGCCCCGGCCGCGGCCGAGACGAACACGCGGTCACCCTCGGCGAGCTCGCCGATGCGCAGCAGACCTGCGTAGGCGGTCAGACCCGGCATACCGAGAACGCCGAGGTAGGCCTGAGCTGGCGCGAGGCTGGTGTTCAGGACACGCGCCTGCTTGCCGTGGAGCAGGGAGGTCGTGCGCCACCCGAGCGGATGGATCACGGTGTCGCCAATGGTGATCGCGGAGCCGTTGCTGTCCACGGCACCCTCTGCGACCTGCTCGACGACGCCCACGGCTTCACCATCCATCGGCTGGCCGAGCTGGAACGGTGGGACGTACGACTTTGCGTCGTTCATCCGGCCTCGCATGTAGGGGTCGACCGACAGGAAGCTGTTGCGGACCACGATCTCGCCGTCGCCCGGGGCGGGGAGCTCGACGTCGAGGAGGGCAAAGTCCTCATCGACGGGCACTCCGTGGGGGCGACGGGTGAGGTGCCATTCGCGGCTGGTGGTCATCGGGCCTTCCTTCATGCTCGGGGCGTGGGACAGTCGTGCTCGGTGCGTGGCAGTCTAAATCCGACATACCAGTCAGGTAACCGAGCGCATGCTTGCTTCATTCCAGATATGTCGTGGTGCTCTGTCGGATCGGCCGGATAGACTGGTGGGTACCGGCAGCGAGGTTGGTTGCGCAAGGCCGGTGGCGCCGCGTGACGGTGTTGACAAGTGAACAGCGTGACGTGTGCCACCCCATGGGGGTGATCGGTTTCGACGTTGATCGTCATTCCAGGAGAAGCGGGCCGAGGACGCAGGGTTATCTCGTTAACGATCCTTGCAAAAAAACAAGTGCCGATTCTAATCGCGCACACTTCGCCCTCGCCGCCTGAGCGAGCTCCGAAGTCGTCAGCCTAGGTTTGCTTTCGGCCTAGATCCTGGCGTCAGCTAGAAAGCTTGCTGGGCGCCCTTGTCGTGGGGGTTGCCCGGGACTCTTACACGACTGGGCCTGTCAGTGGACGTGTGCGTGCGAGCACTGGGGCCGAGAAAATCCATAGCGCACTGCACCCGGAGAAGTCCTGGTTTATTGTCAGCGGACGCGGGTTCAATTCCCGCCACCTCCACCACTCATGGGCACGTCACGCTGCGCATCGTCAATGACGAAGGGCTCGATCCTGCGATCGGGCCCTTCGTCGTCCCCCGCGATGAACCTGCCCAGCACGGCATGGGTGTCAGCGCGCCCAAGAGCGGCCTGACAAGGACTGTGCGAAGGATCGTGGGCGTCGGAACACCCGCAATCCTTCGCTTTGTCCGCGGTGCGAGCGTCGGTCAGGTGGAGAGCCGCAGGATCGGGCGCCCGGACAAGGTCCTGATCTCCACGGCGGCGATGTCCTTGCGAGCCAGAGAGCTCGCGCCCAGAACAGTGAGCTGGCGGTCCGGCACTGCCTTCCATGCCGCGACCTGTTGCACGCCGCCGTTTCGGTCGATGACGACCAGCGCATAGGGGTATCCACCGGCAGGGAACGAGCCTTGGACGCTGTATGAGCAGGTCAGGTCGATACGGGTGCCCCACGCCATGTCGACCAGTCGGGCGCTGGCGGTGACCGGCGACGGCACCACGGCAGTCATAGCCAGGTTCGCGGAGCCCGGAGCGGTCGACGTGGATGACGCAGATGGCGGAACGGCGGGGGAGTCGGAGCCGTGCAGAGCTGCTGCTCCCACGGCGATCAGGACTGCCGCCGCAGCAGCTGAAGCCCCGACAAACAGACGGCGTCGTCCCCGCTCGCGGCGCACTGCTCGCGCCAACGAGGGCAGCAGCGTCTCCGGTGGGGCCTCGACTTCTGAGGTCAGCTGCTCGAGCGAGACTGTGGACATCAGACCGGGCAGACCGGCGAGCTCGCCGACGGAGCTGGCGCAGGCAGCACAGACCTTGAGGTGATCCTCGAACTCGCGTCGATCGGCCGGCGACAGGGCGCCCAGAACGTACGCCGCGTCATACATGGCGAACTCGTCGGTGCTCACGCGCCTACTCCCATTTCTTCCAGCGCCAGGCGCAGGGCACGAAGTGCATAGTGTGTGCGTGACTTCACGGTTCCCTCAGGGATGTCGAGCCGTCGGGCCGCCTCGGCCACCGAGCGTCCCCGGTAGTAGCACTCGACCAAGACCGCGCGGTGGTCATCGGACAGCCGGCTCAGGGCGTCCGCGACGACCCAGGACTGCAGCAGCCTATCGGTCTCATCGCCCACCGGCGGGCTCTCGGGGAGCTCAGCGGTCGTCACCTCGAGCTGTGCGCGGCGGGTGCGCCACTCGTCGATGACCAGGTGGCGCGCGACGGTGAAGAGCCAGGCCCGCGCCGAGCCCTGGGACTGGTCAAGGACCTTCGGGTTGCGCCAGGCGCGCAAGAGCGTCTCCTGGACGATGTCCTGAGCGCGCGCACGATCGCCGTTCGTCAGGCGTACGCAGTAGCCCCACAGGGCGGCCGCGTGCTCGTCGTGGAGCTCTTGCATGAGCTCTGGCTGGCTGTCGCTCAAAGGTCCTCCTACCAGCTACACGCTGGGCAGCCACGGCTGGTTCACCATACGGGCGATTTGTCAGGCCTGGGCCGAACGCGTGGCTTCCTCTTCGGCGACCTGGGCCTTGATGGTCGCCATGTCCAGCCCGCGAACCCCCTCGATGACCGAGCTGAGCCCGGCAGCAGGGAGTGCCCCCGGCTGGGCGAACACGAGGACGCCCTCCCGGAACGCCATCAACGTGGGGATCGAGGTGATGCTGGCCATCTCGGCGAGATACGGCTCGGCCTCGGTGTCGACCTTGCCGAACACGATGTCCGGGTTGGCGACCGCAGCCGCTTCGAAGACGGGGGCGAAGCTGCGGCACGGACCGCACCAGGCGGCCCAGAAGTCGACCAGCACGATGTCACCCTCCTCGATCGTCTTCTCGAAAGTGGTCTCGGTCAGCTCGATAGGGCTCATGGAGTCTGCAACGGACAGGATCCGGCGCCCATTCCCGCGCGGTCTCCAGGTCACTGGCAGGCTCAGCCCCATGAACAACGTGAACGACGGGGTTGCCGCCTACTGGGACGAGTACGCCGACGCGTATGACGCCGAGCCCGACCACGGCCTGGCTGATCCGGCGACGCGCGAGGCCTGGCGGTTGCTGCTCGAGCGCTGGCTGCCGGCGCGGCCAAGTGACGTCGCCGACCTCGCCTGTGGCACCGGTTCGCTGACCGCGCTCGCTGCCGGGCTCGGTCATCGCGCCGTGGGGGTCGACCTGGCCGGCAACATGGTGGAGCGGGCCAGGGCCAAGACCGCTGAGTTCGGTGAGCGAGTCTCCATCAGACAGGGCGACGTCTCGGCACCCCCCTTAGGGCCGGAAAGCGTTGACGTGATCCTGGCGCGGCACATTCTCTGGACCCTGCCCGACCCGTTCGCCGCCCTCGCCGGCTGGCGTTCGCTGCTTCGTCCGGGTGGCCGTTTCCTGCTGGTCGAGGGTCGTTGGTGGTCGGTGGGCGACGAGGACTACGACGACGACGCCCGTATGCCGTGGACCGGGGGAGTGCGCGCGGTGGATCTGGCAGCCGCATTGGACCCGCTGGTCCGGCGGATCGAGATCGTGCCGCTGACCGATCCGGTGCTCTGGGGCAAGGAGATCCTGGACGAGCGGTACCTACTCATCTGCGACGTCTGAGCCGCCACCACACTGAGCCGGCAGGCACACGAGCCGCCACGCACACTGAGACCAAAAGAGGCGATACCGGCCAGTAGTTGGCAAGATGAAGCCATGACTGCCCTCCCCTCAGTGTCCAACTCGATCACCGTCCGGTTGGAGCTTCCGGCCCGCCCCACCGCCGTCAGTGAGCTGACCACCGCGATCGAGCGCAGCGGGGGGCTGATCACCGGGCTGGACGTCACCGCCTCGGGCCATGAGCGGCTGATGGTAGATGTGACCGCGGCGGCACGAGACACCGCACATGCTGATGAGATCGTGGAGGCGATGCGTGCTGTCGAGGGCGTGGAGATCGTCAAGGTGAGCGACCGCACCTTCCTGATGCACCTCGGCGGCAAGCTCAGGATCGAGTCCAAGGTGCCGATCCGGAACCGCGACGACCTGTCCATGGTCTACACGCCAGGGGTGGCACGGGTGTGCATGGCGATTGCCAAGAACCCCGCCGATGCCCGCAGGCTGACCATCAAGCGCAACACGGTCGCGGTCGTGACCGATGGGAGCGCGGTGCTGGGCCTGGGCAATATCGGCCCCCTGGCCGCCATGCCCGTGATGGAGGGCAAGGCAGCTTTGTTCAAGCGGTTCGGTGATATCGACGCGTTCCCGATCTGCCTCGACACCCAGGATGTCGACGAGATCGTGGCGGTGGTCAAGGCCATCGCGCCCGTCTTCGCCGGCATCAACCTGGAAGACATCTCGGCCCCGCGCTGTTTCGAGGTCGAGGCCCGGCTGCGCGCCGAGCTCGACATCCCGGTCTTCCACGACGACCAGCACGGCACCGCGATCGTGGTGCTCGCCGCGTTGCGTAACGCCCTGCGTTTGGTCGGAAAAGAGCTGAGCGAGGTCAGGATCGTGCAGAGCGGAGCCGGCGCCGCTGGCACCGCGGTCCTGAAGCTGCTGATGAAGGCCGGCGCCACCGACATCGTGGTCGCCGACAGCCGCGGCGCGATCCACGGCGCCCGTGAGGACATCGCCCGTGAGGGGCGGGCGAACCTGATCTGGCTCGCCGAGAACACCAACAAAACAGGGGTCACCGGCACGCTCAAGGAGATCATCGCCGGCGCCGACGTCTTCATCGGTGTCTCGGCTCCCAACCTGCTCACCGGCGAGGACATCGCCACGATGAACCACGACTCGATCGTGTTCGCCCTGGCCAACCCCGACCCGGAGGTAAACATCGCGGAAGCCTCCCAGCACGCAGCTGTTGTCGCTTCCGGACGCAGCGACGCCTCCAACCAGATCAACAACGTCCTGGTCTTTCCCGGCGTGTTCAGGGGGCTGTTGGACGCCCAGAGCAAAGAGGTGACCGACGATGTCCTGTTTGCGGCAGCCAACGCCCTGGCGAACATCATCGGCGAGGACGAGCTCAACGCCGCCTACATCATCCCCAGTGTCTTCCACCCGGGTGTGGCCACAGTTGTGGCCGCCGCGGTCGAGGCCGCGGCGAGGGAAGGCATGACCACTCCGACCGTATGACGACACCCGGGAAGAGGGCACCGCGTATCTCCGTCACGGGTGTCCGGAACCCAGATCCGCGCTGGCCAGGGCTGTCGCCGAAGCTCTGGTGGCGTCTGACGTTCGGTGTCGCCGTGGTCGTGCAGCTGATCGCCGTGTATGCCCCCTCCGGGCCCTCGGGACCGGACATCAACGGGTTCGACAAACTGGTCCACCTGTCCATCTTCCTTGTGCCCTCGCTTGCGGCTCTGATGATGGGGATCCGCGCTCGGTGGGCACTCGGAATTCTTGCGCTGCATGCCCCTGCCAGCGAGCTGATCCAGCACCTCTTGCTGCCCCATCGAAGCGGCGACGTGTTCGATGCTGTGGCCGATCTCAGCGGAGTCCTGCTGGGCGGGCTGGCCTATATGGTCTGGACTCGTCGCCACCCCTGATATTCTTTGCGCATACCCGATGGCTACGGCGTGCACAAAGCGTCACAGACATAGCAGTTGAGAATCATCGGGCCCTGCCGGATAGCGACCGTTATCTCCGGCCCGCCGGGCGCAGCCAAGACCATCGCGCCTGAGGTTCGTTCTCATTGTTGCCGTTGGACCGGTAGCCCGAGGCGTGCCTACCTCGAGTACCGAATTGGATATTTTTCGTGAATAGTCGTATCAGTTCTGGCGCGCCCAAGAAGGCCCGCTGGTCCACTGCCAAGAAATCAAACGCTGCCGCCGGCGTGCCCAAAAAGGCTCACCGCGGTCAGGCCCAACCCCGCACCTACGACGACCGGCCGCCCCGCAGTTCCGCGGGTCGTGACGACCGCGCTCCCCGTTCCTTCGGTGCCCGCGACGACCGTCCCCTGCGCAGCAATGACTCGCGAGGCAGCGCCCCGCGAAGCAGCGACCGTCGTGATGACCGTGCACCGCGTTCCTTCGGCAACAGGGATGACCGTCCCCCGCGCAGCAATGACCGTCCGGCCCGTTCCTTCGGCAACCGTGACGACCGTCCCCCGCGCAGCAATGACTCACGGGGCAACGACCGTCGTGACGACCGTGCGCCTCGTACCTATGGCGGCGACCGTCCGGCGCAGTCGTACGGCAACCGTGATGACCGTGCGCCTCGTACCTATGGCGGCGACCGTCCGGCGCAGTCGTACGGCAACCGCGACGACCGTGCGCCTCGTACC
>JBBRWQ010000020.1:0-44667 GCA_038249115.1 Actinomycetales bacterium | reverse complement strand
GCGAATCAGCCAACCGCTAGCAGGTTAGTTGCATCAATGCAGCCCGCCGAACACGCAATCGTGAAACAAACCCGCTAGCGGAGCCGGGTCGCATGGGACGGGAGCGTGCGCTAACCGACGGTTCGGTGCCGGTGCTGGGGCCGCCCACAGCCCGACTCGAGCCGCCCGCCGTTAGCCGCAAGCCCGCTAGCTGCCGACGAGGTCGCGACGGCGGAAGGCGACGGAGCCGCCGGCGAGCAATACCGCTGCGGCTAGGGTCAACCACGCCATACCCCACAGTTGAGCGTTCGGCCCGGGAAGCATGGGGGAGTGGGTGAAGGGGCTGAGGTCCATCACCCATGCGGGGACCCCCCACAGCTGACCGAACTCGCCGACCACGATGAACGCCGCGTAGGCACCCCACACCAAACCGGTCGCGTGCGGCCACAGGCCCCACACCGCAACGACCAGGCCGACCAGGACCCAGGCGGCCGGAATACGGGCGAGGGACGCCACGGCGACTCGCAGGACCTGGCTGGAGTCGCCGATGGCAATGGCATGGCCCAGTCCCGATGCCACTCCGGCGACCAGCATCAGGAAGGCAACGCCAGCGAGGGCCAGCAGCCAATGGCTGGCGGCCCAGGCGATACGGGGTGTGGCTGTGGCCAGGACCGACTCGGCATTGCCTGCCGACTCCTCGGTGTGCAGGCGGGTGACAGCCGAGACCCCGTAGGCGGCGATGATCGTGCTGACCAGGCCCAGCACCGCGGCCAGGAAGGCATCGGTGAGCTCCTGTTCACCGCCGAGCTTCTGGATGATGTCCTTCATTGCGGGGGAGTCCAGCAGATCCACGATGTTGTTGGCGATGGTGCCCATCATCAACGCCATCACCGCGGTGCCAACCGTCCATGCGAGCAGTAGCGGGCGCTGCAACCGCCAGGCGAGGCCCAACGGGGAGCTGAGGGCGCCCACGGCAGGGCCGGGCCGGTCGCCCAGCAACCCCGAGCCGAGGTCGCGTCGACGTCGCAGCGCGAACGCCGCCGGCACCAGCAGTGCGGTCGCAGCCAGCGGCAGGATCAGCACCGACCACCGGTCACCCGCGAAGGCACGGATCTGCTGGTTCCAGCCGATCGGGGAGAGCCAGGAGAGCCACCCTGGCCCTCCGTCGGCCAGGTCCCCGACAGCCCTGGCCAGGTAGGCCACCGCGATGACCGTGAAGCCCAGGCCGTTGGCTGACCGGCCACCGGTCGTCAGCTGCGCCGCCACCGCGGCCACCGCCGCGAAACAGAGTCCGGTCGCGGCCCAGCCGGCGCCGAACAACAATGATCCGGCGACCGGCAGCCCGGCAGCCACGAGCCCGGCGGCTGACAACAGGCCCAGCGCGCAGCTCGCGCCGCCGACCACCAGCAGGGCGGCGGTCATGGGAGCCGCGCGGCCCACGACGCCGGCACCGATCAGCTCCAGCCGGCCGGCCTCCTCCTCGGCCCGGGTGTGCCGCACCACGAGCATCACCATGAGGACGGACACCAGCGCGGCATACACCGCGGTCATCTTGATCATCGACAGGGCGCCCAGCGATGTCGGGTCGTAGATCGGCCCGTAGAGGGCGACGAGCGACGCCGTGGAGTTGATCAGGTTCGCCGCCTGCACCCGGGACGCCTCGCCGGGGTACAGGTCGACGGTCGCCGAGGCGGAGAAGCCGACCATCGCGGCGGACAGGCCGATCCACACTGGTATCAGCACGCGGTCGCGGCGAAGTGCGAGTCGCACCAACGCCGCGGTCCCCGTCAGCTCGCCGCTCATGGCAGATCACTGCGGTAGTGCCGTAGGAACAGCTCCTCGAGCGTTGGCGGCGCGCTGGTCAGGGCGGTGACCTCGCCCGCGCTGAGCGCCGCCATCAATGCCGGCATGCCGCCGGCCTCGACGCTGGCCGAGATCCGGTGGCCCTGCACCACGACGTCGTGGACGCCGGGAATCTCTGCAAGGCCATCGGGCACAGTGGTCAGGTCGGCCGACACCATGGTCAGGGAAAGGTGGCGGAGCTCGGCCATCGTCCCGCTTTCCACCACCACCCCATCGCG
Organism: Actinomycetales bacterium; assembly: GCA_038249115.1. Lineage (GTDB taxonomy): Bacteria > Actinomycetota > Actinomycetes > Actinomycetales > Dermatophilaceae > UBA4719. The sequence continues at coordinate 42,607 of JBBRWQ010000020.1, read as the reverse complement.
GATGATGGTGACCCGGTCGCACAGTGCCTCCACCTCGCTGAGTGTGTGGCTGCTCAGCAGGACGGTGCGGCCGTCGTCTCGCACCTCGTTGATGTATTCGCGGAACTGGGCCTCCATCAACGGGTCCAGGCCCAGGGTGGGCTCGTCCAGGAGCAGCAGCTCGACGTCGCTGGCCAGTGCGGCCACCAGCGCGACCTTCTGCCGGTTGCCCTTGGAGTAGGCCCGGCCCATTTTCGTCGGATCGAGCTCGAATCGCTCGAGGAGGCTGTCCCGCCGCTTCGGGTCGAGCCCGCCGCGAAGCCTGCCCAACAGGTCGATCACCTCACCGCCGCTCAGCGTCGGCCACAGCGCCACGTCACCGGGCACGTAGGCCAGCCGCCGGTGCAGATCCACCGCATCGGCCCAGGGATCACCGCCGAGCATGCGCATCGAGCCGGCGTCGGCGCGCAGCAGGCCGAGCAGAAGCCTCAGCGTGGTGGTCTTGCCGGCTCCGTTGGGTCCCAGGAAGCCGTGGACCTCGCCCTGGGCCACACTCAGGTTCAGTCCGTTGAGCGCCTTGGTACGGCCAAAAGACTTGACCAGGCCGACGACGTCGATGACTGCGGATGGGTTGCTTGAGGGCTCGTCCACATCGCCAAGATAGTCCCAGACCTCTATGACCGTAAGGCGATCGGGCTTTCCGCCGCGCGGGCAATGTTGCGCTGCATGCTGCCGAAGACGACACCATGGAAGGGGCGGATAGCCGTCCAGTAGGCGTGCCCGGCCAGGCCCCTTGGGTGGAACAGCGCCCGCTGCCGGAACATGGTCCGGCCTTGCTCGTCGGTCTCGACGATGAGCTCGAGCCAGGCCAGTCCGGGCAGTCGCATCTCAGCGCGCAGACGCAGCAGGTGCATATGGTCCACGTCCTCCACCCGCCACCAGTCGAGGGCGTCCCCGACGGTCAGGTCGAACGGGTCACGGCGACCACGGCGCAGACCAGGCCCGCCGAAGGTACGGTCAAGCAGACCACGGGCCCACCATCCGAGACGCCATGAGTACCAACCGTGTTCGCCGCCGATACCTTCGATCACGGACCACAGCTGCTCTGGCGTGGCGTCGACAAGGCGCTCGCGCTCATCGATGTAGAGCGAACCCCCGGCCCAGTCGGGGTCGCTCGGCAACGGGTCACTCGGAGCGCCTGCGGTCGACGCCGAGGACCAGGACGTGGTCACCCGGTGGTCATAGATGCGTTTGAGGGCAAGCTCGACAGCTCGCTGGAAACCCGTGAGACCGTCCTCAGGATCCGGGACGTAGGTCGCGATGTCATGTTCCTTGCAGACGACCTCGTTGATCAGGCTCTCCACCAGCGGCCGGGCGATGCTGTTGGGAACGGGCGTGACCAAGCCCACCCAGTGACTCGACAAGGACGGGGTCAGCAGCGGAAGCGCCGCAATGCGTCGCGGCTTCAGGCCGGCGATCTTGGCGTAGGCGGCCATCATCTGTCGATAGGTCAAGACCTCGGGCCCGCCGATGTCAAAGCCGCGGTTCACCTCCGGCGGCATGCCGGCCGATTCCACGAGGTAGCGCAGGACGTCCTTGACCGAGATGGGCTGGATCCGGGTGTCGACCCAGCGGGGGGTGACCATGACCGGTAGACGCTCGGTGAGGTAGCGGAGCATCTCGAATGACGCAGATCCCGAACCGATGATGACGGCCGCGCGCAGCACCGTCGTGGGAACTCCGCCGGCCAGCAGGATCTCGCCGACTTCCTTGCGGGACGCCAGATGTGGGCTCAGTTTCTGAGCCTCGGGATAGAGGCCGCCGAGGTAGATGATCCGGCCGACCTCGCAGGCCCGGGCCGCGGTAGCGAAGTTGCGCGCATGCGAGCGGTCGAGGACCTCGAAGTCGACGCCGGTTCCCAGGGAGTGGATGAGGTAGTAAGCGACGTCCACCTCTTTCATGGCGCGCATCAGGCTGTCGGCATCGGCCGCATCGCCCTGTGCCATCTCCACCTGGCCGTGCCACTCACGGTCGGCCAGGTCCCGGGGCCGGCGGGTCAGGACCCGAACGCGGAACCCGGCCGCAAGCAGATCCGGGACCAGGCGACCGCCGATGTATCCGGTCGCGCCCGTCACCAGCACGAGCGGGTTTGAGGGAAGGGTGGTTGCGGGTGGTACAGGTTCCGTCGTCACAGGGAAGTCACAGTCGGGCCAGGGCTGCAGCCATGCCGGTCTCGGCCTCGTTGCCGAGCCGGGTGAAGGCAGCTGTCATCAAAGGGGCAATGAACTTGGTGAGGCCCTTGAAGGTGAAGTCCGCCGTGTAGGTCACCTCGGTCTTGAGGCCGGTCTCTTGGCTGCCCACTTCCCGAAAGGTCATCGTGTCGTGCGCGATAACCGTCTTGTTCTCGCCACGAAGGGAGATGCGCTGGTTCGGCACCAGTTCCTGAACCACGTAGGTGAGCTGCGTCTGCCGTCCGGCGAAGGTCGAGGTGTTCTCGTACTCGGTCCCGAAGCCCCCGTCGCCGCTGGCCCGGGTGGTCTTGACCGTGCCCGGGTCCCACTCCGTGGTCGTGGTGAAGTCCGAGAGGTAGGCGAACACCGTGTCCAAAGGCTTCTCGACGGTGACGGTCCGTTGCAGTCTCATGCGGATGAGCTTTCTTTTGAAGGGATTCGGCTCCACAACGCCGACCACAGGGCAACCGGCACCAGCCGTGCAGCCTTCATCAGGATGGCCATGGGGACCGGAAACACGATCTCGGTGCGATTGCGCTCGAGCCCGTCGCAGATCGCGCGGCCGGCGGTGTCGACATCGATGATGAACGGCATCGGGAAGTCGTTGCCGGCGGTTGCATCGGTGTGTACGAAACCCGGGCAGATAGTGGTGATGCGCACGCCACTCCGGGCGACGCCGATCCGAAGCGACTCGAGCATGTTGATCTGCGCGGCTTTGGTTGCGCCGTAAGCCTCCGATCCGGCCAGCCCCCGGTAGCCGGCGACCGAGGCGATACCGGCAATGACACCGGAACGACGAGCCAGCATCTGGGGGAGTACCGCCGCGATGGCGTTGCTCATGCCGGTGAGGTTGACCTGGATGTGTTGGTTGAAGACCTCGGTGTCCCAGTCGTGGGGCGACATCTGCTTCCAGTAGGCGGCCGACAGGACCACCAGGTCGATCGGCCCGAGCTCTTCGCGGATGCGGGACGCAGCAGTTGCCAGCGACGCTGCGTCCGTGACGTCGCAGGCCAACGGCAACATAGTGCCGGCGGACACCGCGTCGAGCTCATCCTGACGACGGGCCGAGATGGCGACTGTGGCTCCCCGAGACTGCAGCTCGCGGGCGACGGCTGCGCCGATACCGCTCGACCCGCCGACGACCCAGGCGACCTTGCCATTCAGGTTCATGCTGCCTCCCTGGTCATCTGGAGCTGGCTCACGCTGAGGTAGCCCGTCCGGAAGCCCGCCTCGCAGTAGGCGAGGTAGAACTCCCACATCCGGTGGAAGGTCTCGTCGAAACCCAGCTGGTGGACGTGGGGCCAGCGCTCGTTGAAGCGTTCGCGCCACAGGTGGAGGGTCCGCGCGTAGTGCGCGCCGAGCTCACGCCGCTCGGTCACCCGCAGGGTCGTGTGCGCGGCCAGGGTCTCGTCGATGGACTGCAGCGAGGGGATGATGCCGCCAGGGAAGATGTACTTCTGGATCCAGCTGAACGACCGTTTGGTCGCCAGCACCCGCTCGTGCGCCATGGTGATGGACTGGATGCTCACCTTGCCACCCGGTGCGAGCAGTCGGTCGATGGTGGCGAAATACGTTGGCCAGTAAGCCTCTCCGACCGCCTCGATCATCTCGACGCTGACGATCGCGTCATACTCACCATCAACCTCGCGGTAGTCCTGCAGACGGAGGTCCACCCGCTCGGAAAGGCCTGCCTCTGCGACCCGTTCGGCCGCGAACGCCAGCTGCTCCGCCGAGATCGTCACCGTGGTCACCTGGGCTCCACGCTGCGCAGCCCGTATGGCGAGTGCTCCCCACCCGGTGCCGATCTCGAGCAGGCGCGTGCCCTCGGTGACTCCGGCGTAGTCCAGAACCCCGTCGATCTTGCGTAGCTGTGCCTGCACGAGATCCGTTGCGGTGACAACGGATTCGTCCTCGTCAAACCATGCGGCGGAGTAGCTCATCGTCGGGTCCAGGAAGGCTTCGAACAAGTCGTTGCTGAGGTCGTAGTGTGCGCGGATGTTGTCGCGTGACCCATCGACGGTGTTCTCGTGGCTGGGCGGGATCCGCTTGTCGACGATCGCCCGCAGCCGTTGCAAGGGCTGCGGGACCAGGCTCGTGAGCCTGGCCGCGAACGGGGTGAGCAGGTCGGCCAGGTCCGTGCCCGGGCCTGCCCGCCAGTCGCCGGCCATGTACGCCTCGCCCAAACCGATCTTGGCGTCGCGGCCGAGCCGGGCGAAGAAGGCGCTGGGGCGAACGACCTCGAAAACGGGCGAGCCGGGCGAGCCGGTGCCGAGGCTCGCACCGCCGGGGTAGGTGACCCGGACAGGGAGCCCGCGGATGGTGCGCTCGAGGATGAGCCGGGCGATGGTGGCGGCCAGGGGAGCCCGCGGCGTGTGCGCGATGGACGGCCACGTGAGGCTGGTCGAGACGGTCATCAGACACCTTCCTGTGGTTGATGGTGGGGGGGGCGCCGGACGGGCAGTCGACGCAACCACAGCCATATCCCATGTACTCGGATCATGGCCGAGATCTGCTGTGGCATCAAGGGTCTGCGGATGAGCTGACGGATCACGGCGCTCGGTGTCGCCGGCGTGGGGTGGCCGCGGAAGATCGCGCTGAAGGCCACCGCTCCCTCGCGGCGCAGGATGACGGTGCTGGACACGACCTCGGGTGTGAGCTCGAACCGCATCTCGTAGCGACCGCTCACGTCGTAGAAGGGCGAGACGTGGAATGTCTTGTCCGCGTTGGCGACCCCGGACGGGTCGGGGCGCAGGAGGTAGACGTGCCGCTCGCCGTAGGTGTTGTGGACCTCGGCGACGATGCAGACCAGAGCGTTCTGCGCGTCGAAGCACCAGAAGACCGACAAGGGGTCGAAGACGTGGCCCAGGACCCGGGCATTCGCCAGCATGAGGATCCGGCTCGAAGCGCCGAGGTCGATGCCGTTCAGGGAGAGGTAGTGCTCGACGTTGGCTTTGATCGAACGGGCGGGATCGCCGAGATGGTCGCCTGCGCTGAAACTGGCGAATGGCCTGAGGTACCAAGGCTGTTCGGGCATGGCGTCCAGGTCGACCAGCCACTGGTAGACGCCGTACCGGAACGCGTGCCGGACCCGGCCCGTGCGGTGGTGCGTGACGTGTCCGGCCACCAGCGCCGGCAGCGCGGGAAGTATCGGGAGGGCAGGCTGTGTCCGCAACGGGCTTGGTGTGGTCAGCGGCGTTGTGGTCACCAGGTCACCCCGAAATGCCGGGCGGCCTCGACGCCGGAGCGGCAGCCGTCTTCGTGGAATCCCCACCCGTGGTAGGCGCCGGCATAGACGGTCTGGTCCGTCGCGAGGCTGCCCAGATGGGACTGTGCGGCGACGGACTCGGATGTGTAGATCGGGTGGTCGTAGTCCATCACTGCCAGCATGGAGTCGGGATCGATACGGTCCCGGGCATTGAGCGTGACCAGGAAGTCCTGCGGGGAGGTGTGTCCCTGAAGGCGATTCATCCAGTACGTGACCACCGTGGGCTCGTCCGGCGAGGTGCACGAGGACATCCGGTAGTTCCACGACGCGCGTGCCTCCGTGGCCTCGGGCAGGAGCGACGAGTCGGTGTGCAGGACGGTCTCGTTGGGCGAGTACCCGAACGCCTTGAGGGTCTGCACCTCCTGGTCGGTGGGGTCGGTCAGTAAGGCCAGCGCCTGGTCGGCATGGGTCGCGATGACGACCCGGTCGAACCTCGAGACCGTCCCCGAGGCCGTGCGGATCTCGACACCGTCAGGTCGCCGGGTGATGTCGGTGACGCCTGCTGACCGGCGCACGTCCGGCAGCCTGGCTGCCAGGCGCTCGACATAGGTGCGCGATCCGCCGACCACGGTGTACCACTGCGGCGATCCGGTGACCTGCAGCAGTCCGTGGTGCTCCAGGAAGCGGAACAGGTATCTCGCCGGGTAGAGCAGCGTGACCTCGCGTCCGGACGACCAGACACATGACACGACCGGCACCGCATAGTGCGCAATGAAGTGATCGCTGAACCCTTCACGCTCCAGGAACTCGCCGTATGTCGTGAGGTCACCATCGTCGCTTGCCTGCAGGAACGCGGTGGCTCGACGATGAAAACGCTTGACCTGCAACAGCATTCGCAAGAACTGTGGGTCGAGCAAGCGACGCGGCTGGGCAAGCATTCCGCGCAGACCTCGCCCCCCGGCATACTCCAGGCCGCAGCCGTCGCAGCGCACACTCATGCTCATCTCGGTCGGTCGCACCTCGACCTCGAGCTCGGCGAAGAGCTTGCGCAGCCACGGGTACGTCCGGTCGTTGTGGACGATGAACCCGCTGTCCACGGCGTGCGTGCTGCCGTCGGAGGCGGTCAGATCGTGGGTGTGGGCGTGACCACCGAGGCGGTTGTCGGCCTCGAACAGGGTGACGTCGTGGGTCCGGTTCAGCAGGTAGGCGGCGGAGAGGCCCGAGACCCCGGAGCCGATCACGGCCACGGACGGGCGGGCAGACTCCGTCGAGATGGTCGCCTCGCGTGCGGCCTTCATTGCTTCTCCTTAACGTTTGCGATCTATCATTGTCTAAAGTTTGTCTAAGGGGAACCGTACGGATATTCGTCAAGGGTTGTCAAGTGTTCGTCAAATGTTGGTAGAGTGTGTGCCATGAACTTGAAGAACCAGCCTGCCGTCCTTCGGATCGGTGAGCTGAGCCGTAGAGTCGGCGTCAGCGAGCACGTTCTGCGCGCATGGGAGAGCCGCTATGCGCTTCTGAAACCACTGCGCTCGGCCGGCGGATACCGGCTGTACTCCGAGGCCGACCAGAACCGGGTGCGTCGGATGCAGGTTCATCTGGCCAGTGGTCTGGCAGCAGCTCAGGCTGCCCAGGCGGTCCTGGCCGAGGACCAACGCGGCGCCATCGCCGATGTCGTCGACGCAGCTCCCCGAGCGGACCTGGCCGAATCGGCCGTCGTGCTGCGGCAGGCCCTGGATGAGCTGGACGAGCCGGCAGCCCAGGCCGTGCTCGATCGGCTGCTGATGGACTTCACCGTGGAGACCGTGCTCCGGGACGTTCTGATGCCGTATCTCGACGAGCTCGGTGCCCGATGGGAGCAGGGCTCGTCCAGCGTCGCCCAGGAGCACTTCGCCAGTCACGTGATCCGGGGGCGGCTGGCGGGTCTGGCTCGCGGATGGGGAAACGGCCGCGGACCGAAGGCCCTGCTGGCCTGCCCGCCCGACGAGATGCATGACCTGGCCCTGATCGTCTTCGGGATCGTGCTCAACCGCGGTGGCTGGCGGGTCGAGTATCTCGGAGCGAACACCCCCATGCTCGACATGATTCAGGTGACCTCCAAGAGCGCGCCGAGTCTGGTCGTCCTGGCGGCGAGCACCCCGGAGCGCTTCGAGGCTATCGTGCCGGAGCTCACTCAGCTGGCCTATCTGGCGCCTCTTGTCCTGGCCGGGGCGGGGGCGACCGAGGAGATTGCTCAGAGCACCGGTGCGCGTCTGATGGCCGAGGACCCGGTCACGGCAGCCGAGCGCCTCACCGGCACATGACCTTCGGCGCCACCGGATGACGAGCGTCATGTGGTTCCGTCGCGACCTGCGGCTGGGCGACAACCCTGCGCTGTTGTCGGCGGTCTCGGAAGGCTCATCCTCTGGTGCAGACCATGGGGTCGTTCCGCTCTTCGTGCTCGACGCCGGGCTGATCGACCCTGCGGGCCCGGCACGACGTGCCTACCTGGCCGCGAGCCTAACCGACCTTGGCGCCATGGTCGGGGGGCTGCAGCTCCGCTGTGGCGATCCGGTCCAGGAGGTCGTCGCGGTCGCCCGTGCTGCGTCCGCGACCACGGTGCACATTGCCGAGGACTTCGGCCCACGCGGCCGCCGGCGCGACCTCGCCGTCGAGTCGGCGCTCGCCCGACACGGGATCGCGCTGGTGCGCAGCGGGTCGCCGTATGCCGTGTCTCCGGGCCGGGTCCTCACCAGGACCGGTGATCCCTACCAGGTGTTCACGCCGTTCTCCCGGGCCTGGCGCGATCATGGCTGGCCGTCGCCAACGGAGCCGCCGCCGGCAGTTGCATGGGTTCGGCCACTTGAGAGTCACCCACTTGCCGATCTGCCGGTCCCAGAAGGCCTTCAGCTCCCTTCTGCCGGGGAGGCGGCCGCGCACCGGCGCTGGCATGACTTCCTCGAACACCGGCTCGACGACTACGCAAACACCCGCGACCGCGCCGACCTCGACGGCACCTCCAGGATGTCCGTGCACCTGAAATGGGGCGAGATCCATCCCCGCAGGATGCTGGCCGATCTCGCCGCACGTCCCGGCGCCAGTGCCGCGCTGTACACCACCCAGCTGGCCTGGCGGGAGTTCTATGCCGATGTTCTCTGGGCGCGGCCGGACTCCGCTCGCGAGTACCTCAGGCCGCAGTTCGCCCAGATGGAGTACGACGAGCCAGGGGCGTATGACGACAAGGACAGCCACTTCAACGCATGGCGCGACGGGCGCACGGGTTATCCGATTGTCGACGCGGGCATGCGCCAGCTGCGGTCAGAAGGCTGGATGCACAACAGGATCCGAATGGTGGTGGCCAGTTTCCTGGTCAAGGACCTGCACATCGAGTGGCGGCACGGCGCCCGTCACTTCATGCGCTGGCTGGTCGACGGTGACCTCGCCTCCAACCAGCACGGCTGGCAGTGGACGGCCGGCTGCGGCACCGACGCCGCGCCATACTTCCGGGTCTTCAACCCCACGCTCCAGGGGAAACGGTTCGACCCCCACGGCGACTATGTGCGCAGGTACGTGCCCGAGCTGCGCCACGTTCACGAGAAGTCCATCCACGAACCCTGGACACTCGACGGGGGATTGCCGCTCGGCTACCCCGCACCCATCGTCGACCACGGAGACGAACGGCGAGAGTCATTGCGACGACTCGGGCTCATCCGCAAAAGCTTTGCGGTTCAATGAGGCTCAGCAGGAATTGCGCCCCAACCAGATTCAGCAGGGCCCGCACATCGGCTTTTCCGTGGTGAACCCGAGATACTGGGCCGATGTACATCGGGGTCTCTGAGCGCAGTGGTTATGCAGTGGACGCCTGGAGGCTCGCTGAACCGATCCTCGTTGCGGGCTATCGAGGGCTGCCTTGTGAGCCACTCGTGGCCGGGGCAGTCGGATGACCGAGAGTCTCGACGACCAGTCGCTGCAACGGCTGCTCGACGCAGTGGCGGCCCGGACGACGGCGCCGGGCGGGGGTGCCGTGACCGGAGTCGTGGCGGCGCTCGCCGGTGCGCTGGTCGAGATGTGTGCCCGATTCTCCGGCACCGATCTGACTGAAGGCACCGATCTGGCTCAACGCACCAATGCGACAGACCGGGCCGGGCGGGCTGACGAGCTTCGGGCCCGGGCGGTCTCGCTGGCGCAGTCGGATTGTGCCGTCTACGCGGAATACATGGAGGCCCGACGGGCAGGAGGTGACGGCGGCGTGGCAGCGGCCCTCGACGAGGCGATCAGGATCCCGCTCGAGATGGCAGAGGTGGCAGCCGAGCTCGCCGAGATCGCGTTGGGCCTGGCCCGTTCCGGCAACCCCAACCTGCGTGGTGACGCGACCACGGCGGTACTCATGGGTGTCGCAGCGGCCAGGGCCGGGGCGGTGCTCGTCGTCGAGAACCTGTCCGGCACCGACAGTGATCGCAGACTCACTGAGCCAGGGCTCACGGATTCCTTGCTCACGGATTCCTTGCTCACGGATCCACGGCTTGCGCGTGCCACGGCCATCGTCGCCGCTGCCACTGCAGCCGAGCGCGATGCTCTCAGCCTCTATCCGGTTCTCAGAGCTACATAGTCGAACGGCTACCGGGTCCCGCCCTGCTGGCCGCGACACCTGCCGCCCGGCAACCTGCGAAGGAGCCGGGACTGTGCGGGTCAGGCTGCGAGGCCCTCGCCCGTGTCCAGCAAACCCGCTTCGTGCGGTGCCCCTTCGCCACAGGTGACACAGCGCCACCTGTGCTCGTGAATCCGGTAGTAGTGGCCGCTGATGCCGCACTCCGTCATTTCGTAGACGACTTCAGGCGCCGTCTTGCCACCGGTCATAAACCTGCGTGCACCCAGGTCGAGGAGGAAGACCAGGCCGACAGCCAGGGGGATCGCGAGGAGTGCCCAGAAGAATGTTGGAGTCAAGAGGAACGCTGGAGTGATGAAGCTGCTCCCACCACGCAAGCCATCAAGAAAGTCCATATCGATGAACTCCGGTTTCTCCGGTGAGGCCGGGTATGGGTCCTCTAGGTAAAGAACCGTACCGGCGTGGGTATAGCGATGGTCTGCATTGGGTATCGACTTGGCGTGTCGCGATCGGGCCCATTGACGTCGCCGGTCTCCCCCGCTGATCGCCGGTCTCTCCCGATATTTGACCTTGGCGCTAGTGCTCGGGGGGTAGTTGCTACCCCATCCGTGAGTTACGCTGGCGTATGTTACTGACCGGTATCGATAGGGAGACGCCATGCGGAGCGAGTACGAGCACGTGGCGATTCTCAACGGGCATGAGTGCTCGTACCTCGACGCCGGGGAAGGCCCGACGCTGCTGTTCATCCATGGACTGACCGGCTCAAGTCGCAACTGGGGCAAGGTCGTTGACCTTCTGGATGCAGACAATCACCGCGTCCTGGCACCGGACCTGCACGGCCACGGTGCGTCTGCGAAGACGATGGGTGACTACTCGCTGAGCGCGCACGCCGCCACACTGAGGGATCTGCTCGATCACCTCGGCATCGACCGGGTGACGCTGGTCGGGCACTCGCTCGGGGGCGGCATCGCGATGCAGTTCTGCTACCTGTTCCCGGATCGCGTCGAGCGCATCGTCCTGGTCGCGAGCGGAGGCTTCGGAAGGTCGGTGAGTCCCTTGCTCCGATCGGCCACCTTCCCCGGCGCTGAGTGGGTGCTGCCGGTGATCGCATCCAACTGGGTGCGCGACCGGGGGGAAACCCTCGGGCGCGGCCTCGGCAAGCTGGGCTGGAAGCCCAGCAAGGACGTCACTGAGGCATGGCGTGGCTTCACCTCCCTTGCTGACGCAGACGCTCGACGCGCCTTTCTCGCCACCACGCGCTCGGTCATCGACCCCGGGGGACAGAGTGTTTCTGCGCTTGGTCACTTGCCGATGCCGCTCGAGATCCCCGTGCTGGTCATCTGGGGCACGCGGGACCGGATGATCCCACCGGACCACGCTGCCGCCGCTCACCAGGCGATCCCCGGCAGCAAGGTTGTGCTCTTCGAGGGCGCCGGACACTATCCGCAGCTGGACCAGCCCGAGCGTTTCGCAGAACTGCTGGACAAGTTCATGGCGGGCTGACCTCGGGCCACGCGCCGCCGTCGCCCGGGCGGCTCTCCTCGGCATTCTGACTCCCCGATCGGACGTCAGGGGCACGGTGGTGCCCGCAGACTCGCCAACTATTGCCAACTTACGGTAACGTAACCTACGATCCCGTAAGTTGATTTTAGTTGGAGGTTCCGCGCATGTCCGTGTCGACCAGCGATCGCCCCGCCCGACCTGCTCCGTCCGAAGACGGCAGATGGCCGGTCGTCATCCAGGGCGGTATGGGCGTGGCCGTGTCGTCCTGGCAGATGGCTCGAGCGGTGGCTCAGGCCGGTCAGCTCGGCGTCGTCTCGGGGACCGCGCTGGACGTCGTGATCGCCCGGCGGCTCCAGGACGGTGACGCGGACGGCGACGTGAGGCGCGCCCTCGAGCACTTCCCGGTCCCGGCCATGGCCGACCGGGTGCTGCGCCGTCACTTCCGCGAGGATGGCAGAGCGCCGGGTGAGTCGTACGTTCCCGTGCACAAGCTCAGCATGAACCCCAGTGTCACCTGCCTCGAGCTGTCGATCGTCGCCAACTTCGCCGAGGTGTGGCTGGCCAAGGAAGGCCACCACGGCGTGGTCGGCATCAACTTCCTGGAGAAGGTCCAGATGGCCACGCCGAGTGCCGCCTATGGCGCGATGCTCGCCGGAGTCGACTATGTGCTGATGGGTGCCGGGATTCCCAACGAGATCCCTCAGCTGCTCAACCACCTGGCGCTGCACGAGAAGTGCGCGCTGGACCTTGACGTGGACGGGGCGACCACGGCATACAGCGTCGGGCTCGATCCTGAGGCCCTCACCGGTGGCGGGCTGGCTCCGCTGCCCCGGCCTCACTTCCTGGCCATCGTGTCCGCACATGTGCTGGCTGCCTATCTGGCACGCGAGGACTCGACTCGTCCGGATGGCTTCATCGTCGAGGGCCCACGAGCCGGCGGGCACAACGCACCGCCGCGCGGTCGCCTTGTTCTGGATGACGACGGGCAGCCGGTATTTGGCCCGCGTGACGACGCCGATCTGGCCAAGGTCGCCGCGGTCGGGCTGCCCTTCTGGCTGGCCGGCGGATACTCCACGGCCCTGCAGGTCAAGCAGGCTCTGGCCGAGGGCGCAGCCGGGGTGCAGGTGGGCACGCTGTTCGCGCTCTGCACCGAGTCCGGGATCCCAACCCCTGTGCGCGAAGGGATGTTGACCGAGCTGGCTGCCGGGGAGCTCGAGGTGCGCACCGACCCGCTGGCCTCACCGACGGGGTTCCCGTTCAAGGTCGCGTCAGTGCCGGGGAGCCTTTCCGAGCCGGAGACGTATGCCGCCCGCCCGCGTCTGTGTGACCTGAGCTACCTTCGCGTGCCGTATGAGAAAGAGCCCGGAACGTTGGGGTATCGGTGCCCGGCCGAGCCCGTCCACATGTATCTCCGCAAGGGTGGGGACATCGACGATACGGTCGGACGCAAGTGCCTGTGCAACGGGCTCACCGCCAACGTGGGTCTGGGCCAGACACGACGCGACGGTTACCAGGAGGCGGCAATCGCCACCCTTGGCGCGGACCTCGACGGCGTCACCCAGATGCTCTCGGAACGTGCCGGCGGCTGGACCGCTGCGCAAGCGGTCCATTTCCTCCTGCCATAGTCGGCGGATGCTTATTCGCCATCGCAGTCGTGTTCTCGTCGTCTCCGTGCTCATCGCCAGCATCGTTGCCCTGACCGGTTGCAGCAAATCCGGGGATGGGGGCGGGCTCTCACTGGTCGACAAGGCCAAGACGGCCTCGGTGTGTCTTGAGGTCACCGGCTCGGTGAAGAGCGCCGTCGACGTCGCCACGAAGGTTGCACATGGCTCGATCACCCGGGGTGACGCGCCCGGACAGCTGGCGCCGATCGCCGCTGATGTCGAGACTCTGGCCAAGAAGAACGCCGCCCTGCCGATCGGTGCGAACCTGCAGAAGCTGTCCGAGAGCATCACCGCGCTGCAGAAGGTCAGCCCCGACGCCGCGACCGACTTCCAGGCGGCCGCCCAGTCGCTGGCTGCCCAGGCCAGGACCGTCGTGGACGACTGCGCCGCAATCGGTCAGTAGCCCACGCCTCACCTCGGGCGGTCGTTGGCTCCCGGCATACCGTGAGGTGCAAGAAGGCGGCCCGGCATACACCCCGTGAAAGGTCACACATCGACCTAAAACGCGCTGTTATGCGTCGATGTGTGACCTTTCACGCGAGCCCGAGGAGCCGGCGTAGTCGGCTGACCGTTGATTGGTTGCGCGGATAGCGCATCACCGACGCGTAGGTCCGCTGGACGAAGGCCCATCCGTCGTCCTGGAGGTTCTCGCGCCGGGCCACGTCGTTCTGCCATTGCTGCCGATCGGTGCGGTGATGGTCGCCGTCGAACTCGGCCACCACCTTCTCGCGGCGCCAGACGAAGTCGGAGTCGGCGAGCCATTGGCCGGAGTCCGAGTCGTTGATGACGACGTTCAGCTCCGGCTCGGGTAGCCCGCCTCGCAGGAAGAGCAGCCGCGCCCTGGTCTCCATGGGGGAGTTGTTGCGTGGCCGAAGCTGTGGCAGCGCCTCGACCATGAGCCGCCTGCCCCGACCGCCTCGTCGCCGGCTGACCGCCTCGGCCAGCTGGCGGGACGGTATTCCGCGCTGGTAGTGCACGACCGCATCTCCCAGCACGATGAGCTCGTCCAGGTTGAGGGCCCCCAGCGCGGCGAGGTCGCACCACGTATCTTCTGGGCTCACAACGCTTAGACCGTTGCGCTGTATGACGCGTCGGGACTCCAGGCCGCGATGTCCCGAGCAACCGGCCCGCCGAGTCCTGGCGGCGGCGGTGAGGCTCATGACGTCGAGTGGCTCGCCCTGCGCCCAGCGACGGGGGACCGGCAGCCCAAGTAGTCGAGCTGCGGTGAGGTGCGAGAACGCGCTGCCGGCCGGGAGTACCAGCGTGGTGGCCCCGGCACGCTGGACCAGACCTGTGTCGTGTTGGTCCGCCACTGCCTGACGCACGCCGTGTGCCGGACGAGATAGGTCACGGTGACGAAGTCGCCCCTCCCCGAGGCTCAGCGTGTGTGCCTCGGCAGTTGTGAACGGTCGGCCGTACAGCTCGGGAGGCAACGGTGTTCGGCGCGGCATGGACCGAGACTGCCCGGATATCCGGGCCGACCCTGGACGTCGTCCACAGGCTGCCCGGCATACAGTCCGTGAAAGGTCACAAATCGACCTAAAACGCGCTGTTTTGCATCGATTTGTGACCTTTCACGAGCGGGATGGCGGAACCTCCGACGCGTCAGAGGTGGATGGTTCGCCGACCGGTCAGAGGTCGTTCCCGGCATACGACAGGTTGAAGCTCTTGTTGGTGAGGGGGAAGTCGGGAACGATCGTGTCAGCCAGCGAGACGGGCAGGGCTGGCCAGTTGAACCACGACGGGTCCACGATCTTTGCCCGGCTGAGGCGTCCGTCGGGGTCGACTTCGACGCGGTGGACGATCGTGCCGCGCCACCCCTCGACGATGCCGACCCCGCTGCGCGACGCGCCTGAAGCGATCTCGGCCGTGCCTCCCTGCGTGTCACGGTTCAACGCATCACCGTTGTGTGGGTCACCGAGGGCCGAACCTCGGTAGCTCAGCTGGTCGGCGGTACTGATCAGGTGGACCGCGAGGCTGGTGGATGCTGCGAACTCCTCGAGGCGGACGGTGAACCGGGCGAGGACGTCTCCGTGGGTACTCGTGACGGAGGTGACGGGAAGCCCGGCGGTGGGGTGGTCCAGCCGTGCGTCGTTGGCGAGACCGCTGGCGCGGGCGACGTAGCCCAGGCAGCCCAGATCCCGGGCCTGGTCGCGGGTGAGGACCGAGGTGCCGGTGAAGCGGTCACGGACCACGGTGTTGGCAAGGGTGAGCCGGCAGACTTCTGTGAGGTCCGCGGCCAGCTCCGCCAGCTTGCCCGGGTCTGGCAGGGCCAGCAGGTCGACGGCGCCGGGGCTGATGGCACCGCGGAGCAGTCGGTGTCCGGTCGTGGCGTCGTTGATACGGAGCAGCTCCTCGCGGATCCGTAGCGCGTGCGCGTTGGCCAGAGAGAATCCCGCGTCGTTGGCCAGTGCGCCGAGGTCGGCGGCGTGGTTGTAGAGGCGTTCGAGCTCAAGAACCAGGGCACGTAGGCGATGGGCCGGCTCGAGCATGACGATGCCGAGAGCGTCCTCGACGGCGAGGCTGTGGGCCAGTCCGTGGGCAGCAGATGTGTCACCGCTGATCCGTTCGGCAAGGTGGGTGGCCCCGGTCGCGTCGAGCCCCTCAAATAGCTTCTCGACGCCACGGTGGGTGAACCAGAGCCGGGCCTTGAGCTTGAGGATGCTCTCTCCGACGACGGCCAGGCGGAAGTGCCCGGGCTCGATCACTCCCGCGTGGACGGGCCCGACGGGGATCTCATAGACCCCATCGCCTTTCACGGCAAGGAAGGGGTAGGCCTCAGCGTCGATGAAGGGCGGTGGCGGTCCGGCGTCGTGGCGCATGGGGTACCAGCCAGCGGGCCAGTGTGCATGCCGGACCAGTCGGCGGGGCAGCGGGTGGTTGACCGGCACGATCCCGTATAGGTCGTGCATCTCGCGTTCGAATCGCGAGGCGGGGAAGGACAACGACGCCAGCGACGGCAGCTGCGGGTCATCGGTCGGGACGGTGACCTCCAGCTCGACGCGACGGTCCGGAGCACCTGCGAGAAACAGGTAGACCACGCGCAGGGTGTCGCCGTCGTCGTGGGCTGCCGCCAGCGCGAGGCGGAAGCCCTCTGCGAACAGCGACGCTGCGTGTCCGGCGAGCCGGACCGGGGCCATGGTCCGGGCGACGCGGTGCACCCCGACCGGTGTGCCGATCATGGTGGGTTCGGCAGTCATTGTGCGGCTCCGATCATGGTGGCAGCGGTATGGAACAGCTCGGTGAGAGGTCCGGCAGTCAGGCCCAGGACCACACTCAGGATGATGCCGATGACCAGCGCGCCGGCGACGGAGCGAGGGGAGGTGATCGCGGGTGCGCCTGGTTCTGCGGGGCCGAGCAACATCCGGCTGCCGTTGCGGACCAGTGCGGCGAAGGCGATGGCCACGAACAGCAATGCGGCACCGAGCGCCCACTCGAGGTGGGCGTTCGCGAGCGCTCGGGAGATGGACAGCTCACTGGCGAACATGGCGAACGGTGGCAGTCCGAGCAGGACCGCCAGCCCGACTGCGAATGCCCCACCAACCAGGCGCGATCGGGCCAGCACCCCAGTGACCTCACCGATGGCGGTGGAGTCGTGCGCGGCCTGGAGCTGTCCGGAGGCGAGGAATACCAGCGTCTTGGCGATCCCGTGGGCCAGCACGTGCAGCAGCAGCGCGGCGATTGCCAGCCTGGTGCCGGCGGCCGCCGCGACGGCGACCAGACCCATGTTCTCCATGGAGGAGTAGGCCAGCATCCGTTTGAAGTCGGTCTGGACCACGAGCATTGAGGCGGCGATGAGCAGGGTGAGGAGCCCGATGATCAACAGCCCCGCGCGCAGGAATCCGGTGCCCAGAGCCAGGTCGACAACGGACTTGACGCGAAGCAGCGCCGAGAATGCCACCGACAGCAGCACTCCACTCATCAACGCCGATACCGGCGCGGGGGACTGGCTGTGCGCATCGGCGAGCCAGGTGTGGAAGGGGACCAGTCCGGCCTTGGCGCCATACCCGAGGAGCAACAACCCGGCGGCCAGGTGGGTGACGGCAGGGTCGAGGGTGGAGGCATGGGCGAGCAAGACGTCGATGTCCAGCGCGGTTGCGCTCGACGCGCCGGCGTGCAGGCTGGCGAAGTAGAGGAGCACGGTGCCCAGGAACGCGAGGGCGATGCCGACGGAGCAGATGATGACGTACTTCCAGGTCGCCTCGACGGCGGCCCGGGTCCGACGGTGTCCGACGAGGAATGCTGTCGCCACAGTGGTGGCTTCGATGGCTACCCACATCACGCCGATGTTGTTGGCCAGGACCGCGAGCGACATCGCAGACAGGAAGATGGGAACCAGGACGCCATAGAGGTTCGCCCCGTTTTGGTCCGTGTGTCCGTGGACCAGCTCCGCGTTGATGTAGCCAACGCTGGCCCACGTGGCCAGGGTGCCGACCGTGCCGATGACGATGAGCATCGTGACCGTGAGCGCGTCGGCCCGCATGAGGTGGCCGACGCTGAAGAGCTCACCGGCCGCGACGTTGAAGCCGAGGCCGGCGGCGCTGACCAGCACCGACAGCGCGGCCAGGACCGTCACGAAGGCGCTGAGTCGCCGCCAACCAAGCAGTGCCGCGAATATGGCCGCGGCGAGCGGGGCAAGGACCGGCGTCAGAAGGAAGATGTTCATCAGTCGCGCAGCTCCCGAAGCTGATCAAGGTCGGTGCCGCCGAACTCGCGGCGCATGTGCCCGGTGAGCAGCCCCAGCACAAGCACGGCGAACAGCACGTCGAGCGATGCGCCGAGCTCCACGATGAGGGGGACGCCGGAGGTGATGAGGAACGCGGTGGCCGCAATTCCGTTGTCCAGCATCATGAAACCCACAGCTTGGGACAGGGCACGACGCCGGCTGACCATGATGAAGACGGCAATCAGGATCACGGCAAAGGCGGCCGGCACTGCCCGGGTGGCCGGAGAAGGGTCCAGGTTGATGATCGGCCGGGTCACCGCATAGGCAAGGACGGTCAGCGCCGCGGTGATCAGCAGAGATGTGGTGGTGTTGACCAGGGGAGTGCTTTCGCGGCGTTCGTGATCCTCGGTGCCGGCTGCCCGGGCGAGCAGAAGCGGCAGGGCGACCGCCCGCAGGAGGAGCACGACGACACCGACGGTGACCAGTGCCGTGTCCCCTTGGTGGATGCCGACGGTGAGGGGGATTACGGCTAGCGCCAGGCCTTGCCAGGCCAGCAGCCGGACGATGGCGCGAAGCTCACGGCGCCAGACGACCATGACGGCGGCCAGCAGAAACGCCCCTGCGGCAAGATCAAGCACGCCGGTGTAGGTGTCTTGGGTCATCTTCTGTCTCTGTTCATGATGTGGCGGTCAGCTTGTCGGGGTGCCGAGGAAGTAGGACGCGGTCACGGCGAGCAGCGCCAGCAGGAACGAGCCGGCCAGCAGCTCGGGCACCCGGAACAGTCGGAGCTTTGCGATGAACACCTCGCCCGCGGCGAGCAGACCGGCCAGGACAATGACCTTGGCGGCGACCGACGCGAGACCTATCAGCACGGCCAGCAACGACGGGTCAGCGCCGGCAACACCCCATGGCATGAACAGGTTTGCGACCAGCGCGAGCAGGACGGTGAGGCGCATGCCGCTGGCCCACTCGACCAGCGCCAGCTTGGGACCGGCGTACTCCAGGACCATCGCCTCATGAATCATCGTCAGCTCGAGGTGGGTCGACGGGTTGTCAACCGGCAGCCGGCCGGTCTCGGCGATGATCACGATGCACAGCGCCACGAACGCCAGCAGGCTTGCCGGCGACACCAGCTGGCTCGGGTTGTTGGCGGTCGCCGACACGATCGCGGCCAGGTTGGCGGACTGTCCCGGAACGGACAGGGCGAACACCGCGAGCAGGATGGTGGGTTCGACGAGTGCGGCGATGGTGATCTCGCGGCTCGACCCCATGCCGCCGAATGCCGTGCCGGTGTCGAGGCCGGCCAGGGTCAGGGCGACCGTGCCGAGGAAGAGAAGGCCGACCACCCCGAACAGGTCTGCCGTCGAGTCCAGCGGCGAGCCGAGGGCAATGAGCGGAACGATGGCTGCGATCAGGAGCGTGCTGCCGGCCACGACGGCCGGTGCAAGGGCGAAGACCACCGTCGTCCCTTGCGGCGTGATCTGTTGCTTGCGTAGCTGCTTCCTCAGGTCCCGCCACGGCTGGCCGATACCGCCTCCGGCCCTGCCCTCCAGGCGTGCCCGCACTTGCCGCATTCCGCCAACAACGAACGGCGCGGCGAACAGGACGCCGACTACCTGCAGGATGGCCGCAACGACTGCCAGGGCACTCATCGGGCGACCAGCAGAACGATGAGCAGGCCCGCTGCGCCGTATGCGAGGTAGAGGTGCACGCTGCCTGTATGGGCGCGGCGCACGAGCTGCGCCCAGGCCGTGACCGCGCGGACCACCGGTGTGTAGAAGCGCTGTTCCACCGGATCTGCCATCCTCGCCTGGTAGGTGACCTTCTCGACGAGGTACTGCGACTCGGCGAAGTGGGTGACCTCCACATTGGTGTCGGGTCGCAGGATGTCATCGAAGACACGCTGTAACGGCTCGGCGAAAGACGTTGCGGTGTATTGCATCCGGGAGCTGAGCGCATCTGCGCCGCACGCCCACAAGGGGGCCTCCACCGGTGCCGGACGATGGCGTAGACCCCATCGACCCAGACCGAGTGCGAGCAGAACCGCGATGACCAGCGCGATCGCAAGCAGGCCTGGCGAGATCGACCCGGCGACGCCTGGCAGTCGCAGGATCGTGCTGAACTGCGGACCAGCCGCGTCGCCACCGACCGTGGGCAGCACGGCCAGCACCCGCTGCAGGCTGGGAGCGAATACGACTGGGGCGACCGCGAATACGACGCACGCGATCGCGGCCAGCGACATGCCGGCAAGCATGCTGGCGGGTGCCTCTTGGGCCGCCTCGGCGGCCGCCGAACGCGGCCGGGCCAGGAAACCGACGCCGAACGCCTTGACCATGGCCGCGATCCCGAGCCCGGTGGTGAGCGCAACGGCCCCCACCGACAACGGCATCGCGAGCGCCAACAGCGTGTTGCTGTCGTGGGGGGAGTGGATGAGGCTCTGCAGCAGGAGCCATTCGCTGACGAATCCGGCACCCAGTGGCAGGCCGGACGCCCCCAGAGCAGCGATGCCGAACATCACTGTGGTGACCGGCATCCGGCGAGCCAGACCCCCGAGCTTGTCGAGGTCACGCAGCCCGGTTGCGGCCAGCACGGATCCGGCTGCGAGGAAGCCGAGCGTCTTGAACGAGGCGTGGCTGAGCAGGTGCAAAAGCGCTGCGGTTAAGGCGATTGCGGCCACCGCAGGCGCACCGGCCGAGCTGAGGAGAGCGGCGGCACCCAGAGCCAGGGTGATCAGACCCATGTTCTCGGTCGTGGAGTAGGCCAACAGCTTCTTCAGGTCGGTCGCCACCGAGGCCTGCAGCACTCCGAAGACTGCTGAGACGGCGCCGAAGATCATCAGGGTCAAGCCCCACCACTGAGGGCTTGCGTGCCCTTGTCCGAGTATCTGCAGATCGATCCGGATGATGCCGTAGATGCCCATGTTGACCATCGCCGCGCTCATCAATGCGGACACCGGGCTGGGTGCCTCGGGATGCGCCTTGGGCAACCACGCGTGCAAGGGCAGCAAGCCGGCTTTGGAGCCGAATCCCAACACTGTCAACAGGAATACTGCGTTGCGAGTGCCAGACGAGACCTGATCCGAGTGTGTTGCGATGGTTGCGAACGAGTCACCGGCCCCGGCTGCGGACAGCACCACCAGGGCGACCAGGATGGCGACAAAGCCAATCTGGGTCATGACCGCGTAGAAGAGCCCAGCGCACCTAACCTCTTTTCGGTGGTGCTCGGAGAGGACCAGGACCAGCGACGCCGCGGCCATCAGCTCCCAGGCCAGCAGGAACGTGGTCACAGATCCGGCGGCGGGCACGAGGAGCAAGCCCGCCACGAACAGCGGAAGCGTGATCAGGGGAAAGCGGGCCCAGTGTTCACGTTTCGCGTAACCCACGGCATAGATGCCAACCGCAATCGCCACAGCACCAGTGGCCGCGATGAAGATGCCGCCAAGCGGATCGAGGTCAAGGCGGACGCCGATCAGGGGCAACAGCCAGTCGATCTGCAGATGCCTCGGTTCCCCGAAGATGACGCTGAGGCCGAGGGCCAGGCCGATCGCTCCGAGGACGGCTGTGAGGCCTCCGGACAGCGTGGGTCCGCCGGTCCAGCGATTCTCGGCGGCGGGACCCTCACCCAGCGCCGGAGTCGCGTGGGAGGCCGAGATAGCGGCGGTCACCGGCCGGTTACGCTGCGCAGCGCGGTGATGATCTGCTGGGGGGTGGGCGGACAGCCTGGAACTTCTACATCCACCGGCACCACGTCGCTGACCGTGCCGGCGACGCCGTAACCCTTGCTGAACACGCCACCGTTGCAGGCGCAGTCGCCAACAGCGATGACGACCCGGGGCTCCGGAACCGCGTTGAAGGTGTTGAGCAGTGGCTGGCGCATGTTGTGGGTCACCACTCCGGTCGCGAGCAGTCCGTCGGCGTGGCGGGGTGAGGCGACAAGACGTGCCCCGAAACGCTCCGCGTCATAGACCGGCGAGAAGGCGCCCGTGATCTCGAGCTCGCAGCCGTTGCAGGAGCCGGAGTCCACATGCCGTAGCTGCAGCGATCCAGTGACACCGGTGGGGGGTGCGATGGCGGACTCGGGGGCATCCTGCGCGGGTTCGACCATTCGCCCGGCGCGAGCGATCTTGCCGATCCAGCCCATCAGTGGCCCGCTCGTGCCGAAGCGCGAGCGCTGGCTTGCAGATCCTTCAGGAGACCCATCTGGTCAGTGAGCAGTCCGGTCAGGACTTGTCGGGCGAGCCGGAGAAGCTCAGCCATGTCATCGGAGGCAATCGAATAGATGACGCTGTTGCCCTGTTTGCGGGCGGTCACCATGCCGGCCTTGCGCAGGACGGCGAGCTGCTGGGAAAGGTGCGAGGACTCAAGCCCGAGCTCGGGCAGCAGCTCGGTCACGGAGTACTCGCGATCGGCCAGCAGCTCAAGAATCCGGATCCGCGCAGGGTGCCCGAGCGTCTTGAAGAACTCAGCCTTCAGCGTGTAGATCGGCTCTGACATCGCGCGGTGCCCTTCCCTGGATCGATGTTGGTACCTGCACTTGATGGAATCATCATATAGGCAGTTTGTGAAAGACTTGTCACGGCGCTGGAGCGCAGGGGCGCGACTCGCTGCTATGTGGTGACGGTGCACCGGGCTTTGTGGTGATGGCGCACCCGGGAAGACGGGCGCCGGCAGCGGACAAGTCCCCGGAGGTCGACCTGTATGCCATGCCGGAGTGCGGTTTTGACACGGTGCGCCGCGTTGCCGAGGTCGCTCATGAGGCGCGCGGTGAGCTGGGAGCCGTGGGTTGGCCGAAGCCCTCAGGCGGGTCGGGTCTGCGCATCAATGTACGGATCGAGCCGTGCTGGGGCTGCGCCGATGTTTGCCGGCAGCGTTCGCCTTCGCGATCAGCCGATCTTGTCGGCGCCGTCCTTCTCCAGCAGGGTCAGCTGGTCCTCCAAGGAGGACTTCAATTGGGCTCGGAAATCACGATTGTGGGTTCGCAGCTCTTCGAGCTCTTTCTGCAGCACACCACGCTCGCCATCGAGCTTCTGGAACACCTCGGTCCTCTTCTGCCGGGCAGCGGCGACCATTCCGGCGGAACGTTCGCGCGCCTCGGAGATGATGCGTTCGTGCTCGGCGGTGGCCTCGGCGATCAGCGCATCGGCCTCGACAACCAGCGCGTCGTGCCGGGCCTCGCCGGCGGACACGAACTCATCGTGCAGCTGCTGGGCGAGCGCCAGCACGCCAACCGCCGAGTCCAGGCCCGCTGTGGCAGCACCGTCGACGCCTTCTGCGGCAGCACCGTCGACCTCGACCTTGACCTCGGCCGTGCCTCGCCCTTCGTCGCCCACGGCGAACGCGGCCCTGGCGACCTCCTTGGCTGCCTCCGTGGCTGCGCGTGCACGCTCAGTCGCCGCCGCCTCTGCCTGCTCAGCATCAGCGTTCGCCTTGGCAATGCGAGCGGCGGCGAGCTCCTCTGCTTTATCGGCCGAGGCGCGCGCGGCTGCGATCTTGTCCTGGGCATCAGGCGGGATGAGCTCGCGGAGAGTGTCGTTTTCACTGGTCAGGCGACGCAGTTCGTCGATGACCTGGTCGAGCAAGTTGTCGACCTCGGTCTCTTCGTAGCCACGGCCGAGCTTGGCTGCTGTGATTCCCGCGTTCATCAGGTCGTTATCCATCATGTCCCTGAACCCATTCACGAGGACGGTCTTTGCTGGACCGCCGATTATGCTCAAGTTACGGGCAAGGTAAAGACCATATAAGTACTTGGTCAGTATTCCACCCGTAGAGGGCAAAATGCTGACCGTTCACCCGAGGCCTTTGGCCCAAACGGACGATGCCCTTTATCGCGGTTACGGCTACGGCTACGGCCACGGCCACGGTCCCGGCGTCGAGGTGGGCATCCCTTGCCCCTTCGGGACGACTCAGATTCTGCAAGTGGGCCACCGCGTGCCCGAGCACCGCGTACTGTCGATAGTGTCAACAAGAAGAGTTGGCCGACGCCGATCCGCGATCGACAGAGACCGAGTCACCGCATGAGCTCAGCTAGCGCGACGGATCCATCGTTCGGCTGTGACCCCCTGATGGCCCTGTTCCATGAGGTCGACAGCGCGCGAGCCGAGATGGCCTTGGCGCGTCGTGCGCCGCTCGGCACGTCGAGCGTGGTCGACGTGGCACGGGCACGGCTGCTCCGCGCGCTTGAGGCATTCACTGCCGAGCTTGAGGCTCGCAATCTGCCGGTGCCGTATGCCATCCGCGATGACCTTCGCATTCAGCGTCGGACCCTTGGCAAAGTTGCCGGTTCCAAGCGCTAGGTGGGCGGCCGGCCGCTGATACTGCTTCGATAGGGGCATGGTTCAGGCAGTTGACGGGTCACGGGGGGCATCGCCCGGTCGACCCTTGCTGAAACCGTGGCACTTCGTCCTCTTCTTCGGGTTGGTCAGCCTCCTCGCGGACATGGTCTACGAGGGCGCGCGCAGCATCATCGGGCCCTACCTTGCCGGCCTGGGCGCGTCGGCGACCCTGGTAGGGATCGTTGCCGGTGCGGGGGAGTTCATCGGCTACAGCCTGCGAGTGTTCTCCGGATACCTCGTCCAGCGGCGCGGGAACTACTGGACCTGGACGATCACCGGCTACGCGCTGACAGTGCTCAGCGTTCCCCTGATCGGCGCGACCAACGTGATCGCCCCAGCCCTGGTCCTCTATGGCACGGAGCGGCTGGGCAAGGCGGTGCGCTCACCCGCCAAAGACACGCTGTTGTCCTATGCATCCACGCAGACCGGCCGAGGGACGGCATTCGGGGTTCATCAGGCGATGGACCAGGCAGGCGCCATGGCGGGGCCGCTGCTGCTGGCTCTTGTGCTCTCTCAGCATCGAGAGAACTACCGCCTGGCCTTCGGTGTCCTCATCGTCCCCGGTGTCATGGTGCTGGCACTGCTGTTCTGGCTCCGCCATCGCGTACCGGACCCGCTGGCCTACGAGGTTGACGTATCGGCGCCGCCGGCTCCGAAGGAGGCTTTGCCTGGCGGCAGTGACGGGAATACCCGGGTTCGCCTGCCGTTGCTGCTCTGGCAGTACATCGGCACAATCGGCTTGCTGTCATTGGGGATCGCCTCGTTTCCGTTGTTGGCCTTCCATGCACAGACACTGCACTTGCTGACCGCCGCACAGGTGCCGTTGCTGTTCGCCCTGGCGATGCTTGTCGACGGCCTGAGCGGGCTGCTGATGGGACGGTTCTACGACCGGCTTGGCCCGCAGGTCCTGCTTGTCGTGCCCGTCGCAGCCGGCGTGGCAGGCATCGCGTTCACCCAGAACGCGTTGCTCGTATGGGTCGGAGTGGCGGTGTGGGGGCTGGTCCACGGCGTGATGGACTCGACTGTCAAGGCCGTGGTCACCGAGCTTGTCGTCCCTGCTGCGCGGTCGATTGCGTTTGGCTGGTTGGCACTGGTTCGTGGCTTCGGGCTACTGGCGGCGGGTGCCGCCCTCGGCCTGGCGTACGACCAGAGCATGACCTTGGCGATCGGGCTGATCCTGGCGGTCAACGCCGTTGCCCTGATCGCTCTGGTCTCAGTGCTGGCGCGGCTTAGGGTGTCTTCGTGAGCTCTTCGCAGGGGACGGTCGCGGACCGCCGACACCAGGTGGTGGTGATCGGCTCCGGGTTCGGCGGGTTGTTCGCGACGCAGGCGCTCAAACACGCCGACGTCGACGTCACCCTGATCGCCAAGACAACTCACCACCTGTTCCAGCCACTGTTGTACCAGGTCGCGACGGGCATCCTGTCCGAGGGGGAGATCGCCCCTTCGACCCGTGAAATCCTTGGACACCAACGTAATTCACGCGTTCTGCTTGGCAAGGTCACCGATATCAACCTCGTTGAACGCACAGTCACCTCAGCCGTGCTGGACCATACTCGCGTGACGTCATACGACTCGCTCGTCGTCGCCGCGGGGGCCGGCCAGTCGTACTTCGGCAACGACCACTTCGCCGCGTTCGCGCCAGGGATGAAGAGCATCGATGACGCCCTCGAGCTGCGCGGGCGAATCTTCGGGGCCTTCGAGATGGCCGAGCTGGTCGAGGACGAGGAGCAGCGCAACCGGCTGATGACCTTCGTCGTGGTCGGCGCGGGGCCTACCGGTGTCGAGATGGCGGGACAGATCGCCGAGCTCTCGCATCGGACGCTGCGACACGAGTTCCGCCGGATCGACCCTCGTCAGGCTCGCGTGATCCTGCTCGATGCGGTGCCGTCGGTGCTCACCTCGTTCGGCGACCGCCTCGGCTCCAAGGCACTGGCAAGACTGAGGGCGATCGGCGTGGAGGTGCAGCTCGGGGCCAAGGTCGTGGGCGTCGACGGCACCGGCATCGAGGTCGAGGATGCCCAGGGAAGGCGCCGGATCGAGTCCGTCTGCAAGGTGTGGGCCGCCGGCGTCTCGGCCAGCCCGCTCGGCGCGCTGCTCGCGGAGCAGTCTGGCGCCGGGTTGGATCGCGCCGGGCGGATCGAGGTCCAGCCGGACCTGAGCCTGCCGGGGCATCCCGAGGTCTTCGTGGTGGGCGACATGATCGCGCTGGATGGTCTGCCCGGGGTCGCCCAGGTCGCAATACAGGGCGGTCGTCACGTCGCCGGTCAGATCGAGGCCCGACTGGCCGGCAGGCCCGAAGGCGAGCCCTTCCGATACAAGGACAAGGGCAGTATGGCGACGATCTCGCGTTTCAGCGCGGTCGCCAGCATCGGCCCGCTGCGGCTCAGCGGCTTCGTGGCCTGGCTGATGTGGCTGGCCATCCACCTCGTCTACCTGGTCGGGTTCAAGCACCGGCTGACCACGCTCCTGCACTGGGCCGTGAGCTTCGTCGGCCGCGGCCGTTCCGAGCGAACGGTGACCCAGCAGCAGATCTTCGCCCGTCAGGCGTTCGAACAGCTCGGTGAGGACTTCGCCCCGACGCTGTCCCCGCGGCCCGGAGCAAAGCCAAAAGGCCGGCGTTAGCGGGTTAGTGACATGGTTGCGGCTCGATCTTGCCGCAACGACGACACAAACCCGCTAACGGACGCCGTGCGCTCCAGATAACGTTGGCTCATGGCGCACCCCGAGTCAGCAGAGGAAGTCTCGACCAGGCTTCGCGCGACCGGTTACCTGCCCGACGTGGGCCTGTCCACGATCACCTACCTCGCGCTGGCCATGGAGCGACCGCTGCTGCTCGAGGGTGAGCCGGGCACGGGCAAGACCGCCCTGGCCGAGGCCCTCGCCGAGGTGCTGGATGCCCCGCTGATCCGGCTCCAGTGCTACGAGGGCATCGACGCCAGCCAGGCCCTGTATGACTGGGACTTCCCGCGCCAGATCCTGCACCTTCGGGCGGTCGAGGCGACCAGCGAGGGCGTGGACACGGAGGCGCTGGAGGCCTCACTGTTCGCCGACCGGTTCCTGCTCAACCGGCCGATCCTGAGGGCGCTGCGCGAGGACAACGCGGTGCTGCTCATCGACGAGATCGACCGTGCCGATGACGAGTTCGAGGCGTTCCTGCTCGAGGTCCTCTCGACCAACCAGGTGACCATTCCGGAGTACGGCGTGGTTCGCGCGGACAAGCCCCCCGTGGTCGTCCTGACCTCCAACCGCACGCGTGAGCTCCACGACGCGCTCAAACGACGCTGCCTCTATCACTGGATCGACCACCCGGGTCTGGCTCGCGAGGTCGAGATCGTGCGCAGCCGGCTGCCCCAGGTGTCCGAGCTGCTGGCCGAGCAGGTGGCCCGGGCCGTCCAGAAGATGCGCGCCTCCGGTGACCTGCTCAAGCCTCCGGGAGTGTCCGAGACGCTCGACTGGGCGTTGGCGCTGCACCAGCTCGGGCGGGACCACCTCGACCTCGAGACCGCGAGCGCCACGCTGGGTGCCGTCCTCAAGTATCGCGAGGACTCAGACCGTGTGCGGGACACCCTGGACCTGATCCTGGCCGGATGAGAACCACGGTGAACGCCCTGTGAGCGCCGCTTCTGGGCAGGCCGCTTCTGGGCGCGCCGGCTTGGGCAACGCGGGCTTGGGCCTGGCGCCCGACGAGATGCTGGTCGCGTTCACCCGCACGGTGCGTCACACGGGGGTCGCCGTCACGGCCGACCGCACTCATGAGTTCCTTCGCGCAGCCTCCCTCGCGGATGCGGGCGACCGCCAGGGAGTGTTCTGGGCAGGCCGCTGCACCCTCTGTTCGTCACCGGAGGACCTAGAACGCTACGACGCGGCGTTCCGTGCCTGGTTCTCCGACCACGGCCTGCCCCGACTGCACGGCGAGCCCTCGTCGAGAACAGTCCAGCGGGCGTCACTGACGCCCGAGGCGTTGGCCGACGCCGCGGGCGAGGAACAGGCGGTACGTGCCATCGCGAGTGCGAACGAGGTGTTGCGAAATCGCGACATCGCCCAGCTCTCCGTGCTCGAACGCCGTTCTCTGGCAACGCTGTTCGCCTCGCTTCGGGTCGATCCGCCGCGCCGCCGCAGCCCCAGGCGGGGCCCGTCCCGCAGAGGTGAGATCGACCCCCGGCGCACGCTGCGCGAACAGCTTCAGCGGGCGGGGGAGCCCGGGCCGCTGCGGCATCGCCGCCCCCGGACCAAGGCCCGCCGGATCGTCCTGCTGGTCGACGTGTCGGGGTCGATGGAGCCCTACGCCGACTCGCTGCTGCGGCTCAGCCACCGCATCTGCCGCGCGGTGCCGGGTCGCGTCGAGGTCTTCACCATCGGAACCCGCCTGACCCGGGTGACGACGGCGCTGCGGCTCCGCGATCCCGACGAGGCGCTCATGGCCGCGGGTCGCAGCGTCCCGGACTGGTCCGGCGGCACCCGGCTGGGAGAGTCGATCCGGGCCTTCACCACCCGATGGGGACAGCGCGGTATGGCGCGTGGCTCGGTCGTCGTGATCGCCTCCGACGGGTGGGAGCGGGGCGACCCGCGGTTGCTCGCCGAGCAGGTCGCGCGACTTCAGCGCCTCGCCCATGCTGTCGTGTGGATGAACCCGCACCGGGGAAAGGCGGGATACCAGCCGGTCCAGGGCGGTATCGCCGCGGCGCTGCCTTATGTTGACTGGTTTGTGGCCGGGCATTCGCTCGCGTCGTTCGCGGAGCTCTTGGAGGTGGTGGCACATGCGTGAGGTTCTGCCTGAGCTGATGAGCTGGTGGCGCGACGGCACGACGATCGGTGTCGCGACCGTCGTGGGGACCTGGCGTTCGGCGCCACGACAGGCCGGTGCCTCGATGCTGGTCGGCCCGGACCAGAGTGTCGTCGGCTCGGTCTCGGGCGGTTGCGTCGAGGGGGCGGTCTACGACCTGGCCCAGGAAGTGGTGGCCGACGGGCAACCGATGCTGCAGCGATACGGCGTCAGCGACGACGATGCCTTGGCCGTGGGCCTGACCTGTGGCGGCATCCTGGACGTGTTCGTGGAGAAGGTGTCTCAAGAGACGTTTCCCCAGCTCGGCGGGGTGGCCGAGGACATCGAGGCGGGGCGACCGGTCGCCGTGGCCACCGTGGTCGAGCATCCGGATCCTGCCTGGCTGGGGAGGCGACTGATCCTGCGGCCGGAAGGGGTCGGCATACCGCTTGAGGGCGACCTCGGGTCCAAGCGCGCGCAGGCCGCGGTTGCCGATGATGTGCGGGGGCTGCTGGCCAGCGGGAGCAGTGAGCTGCTCACCTACGGTCCGGAGGGTCAGCGCCGGGGCGAGGGGATGCGCGTCTTCTGTGCCACCTATGCCCCCAGGCCGCGAATGCTCGTCTTCGGTGCGATCGACTTCGCCGCTGCAGTGGCCCGGCTCGGGTCGTTCCTCGGCTACCACGTGACGGTGTGCGACGCGCGGCCGGTCTTCGCGACGGTCTCGCGGTTCCCCGGTGCCGACGAGGTGGTCGTGGACTGGCCGCATCGCTACCTGCGTGTGCAGGCGGAGGCGGGCGCCATCGACGCGCGCACCGTGATGTGCGTGCTGACCCACGACCCGAAGTTCGACGTGCCACTTCTGGAGGTTGCGCTGCGGCTGCCTGACGTCGCCTACATCGGGGCGATGGGATCGAGGCGCACCCATGATGACCTGATGAAGCGACTGCGTGCGGCCGGCCTGACCGACGAGGAGATGGCCCAGCTGTCCAGTCCGATCGGGCTCGACCTCGGCGCGCGTACTCCCGAGGAGACTGCGGTCTCCATCGCCGCCGAGATCATCGCCGTGCGCTGGGGCGGCGGTGGTGGACGCCTGGCCGGGCTTGAGGGCCGCATCCACCATGGGAAGACCTGACCCGAGCGGCCGGAAGTCAATACCCGACAGGTCTTGTGTCGCTGGTTTCGTCATTCCTGGTGGTTATCGCACCTGAACCGGCGTGTCCCGCCTCGGGAGCGGCCGTCGCCTAGGGTGGGGCTCATGCCGCTCGACTACCAGATCGCCGAACATACGCTGGACAACGGCCTGAGGGTGATCGTCAGCGAGGACCACAGCGTCCCCAACGTCACCGTCAACCTCTGGGTCAACGTGGGCTCGCGTCATGAGGTCGAAGGCCGCACCGGCTTCGCGCACCTGTTCGAGCATCTGATGTTCCAGGGTTCGCGCAACGTGTCGTCGGGGGAGCACTTCTCTGCCCTGATGGCGGCCGGCGGGCGGCTCAACGCCACGACCTGGTTCGACCGCACGAACTACTTCGAGACGATGCCGCGGGGGGCGATGGACCTGGCCCTGTGGATGGAGGCCGACCGACACGGCAACCTGCTCGACGCCGTCAACCAGGAGAACCTCGACAACCAGCGCGACGTGGTCAAGGAGGAGAAGCGACAGCGCTACGACAACGTCCCCTACGGCAACGCCCTCATCGACATCTACGCGGCGATCTTCCCCAAGAACCACCCCTACCACCACGCCACCATCGGTTCGATGGAGGATCTTGATGCCGCCAGCGTGCAGGATGTGCACCACTTCTACAGCCGCTACTACGGACCCAACAACACCGTCCTCACGCTGGTCGGTGACCTGACTCCGGATGAGGGATTCGCAGCAGCAGAGCGCTATTTCGGCCCGTTGAAAGCCACAGCGTCTCCTTCTCGAGAGCCGGTCGCGCCCCTGCCCCCGCTGACGGAGCCGGTCCGTGACGAGCACCTCGAGGATGTCCCCGCCGACCGCCTCCACATCGCGTTCAGGCTTCCGGTCGATGACACCCCTGAGTTCTTCGCCTGCTCGCTGGCGATGGACATCATCGGCGGCTTGGCGACCTCGCGGCTGTACCGACGGCTGGTGCGGCGCGAGCAGATCTCCAACAGCGTCTCGGCACATGCGATGGGTTTCGTGGACGGAGTCTCATTGGGGTTCATGGCGATTGATGTTGCCGACGGCTGCAGCGCCGATGCCGTCGAGGTCGGCGTCTGCGAGGAGCTGGCCAAGTTCGCAGCTGAGGGGCCGACCCTGATCGAGATGGAGTCGGCGGTGGCCCAGACCGAACGGGGCTGGCTGTCATCGCTGGCCAGTCAGGAGGAGCGTGCCGACCACATCTGCCATTTCGCGACACTGCAGGGCGACCCTGGTTACATCAACACCTTCCTTGACCGCTTCAGCGAGGTGACTGCCGCCCAGGTGCAGCAGGCTGCCGCCCGGTGGCTCATGCCCGAGTCCCGCGTCGTCGTCGCGTACCTCAAGCAGGATGGAGATGCCTCATGACCAAGCAGGAGAGCACGATCGCGCGACCAGACGTGAGCCCGCCCCTGCCGTGGTCCTTCCCTGAGGCGAGGCGTTCCGGGCTCGACAATGGACTAGGCGTGGTCAGCTACGACATCCCGGGCCAGTACGTCATCTCGGTGCGCCTGGCCGTCCCTATCTCTCTGGAGCTCGAACCACGAGAGCTTGAAGGCATCGGCACCATCATGGCGCGGACCCTCGATGAGGGAACGGCCCGGCATACCGCTGAAGAGTTCGCGGAGCTGTTGGAACGCAAGGGAATTGCCCTCGGTGCGGGTGTCAGCGAATCGGGGCTGATCGTCGATATCGATGTGCCGAAGCGCAACCTGAGCGCAGCGCTCGACATGCTCAGCCAGGCCGTCCGAGAGCCCGCCTTCTTTGCCGACGAGGTCTCCCGACACGTCAAGATCCGGCTGGCGGAGATCGACCAGGAGCGGGCGCAGCCAGGTCAGCGAGCGGCGATCGAGTTCATCGCGACGTACTTTGCCGCAGAAGGGCGAGCCTCACGCCCCACCGCAGGGGCGAAAGAGACCGTCTCGGCGATCTCGCCGCAGGACCTGGTCACCTTCCACGCCGCTCACGTCGTGCCCACGGGTTCAACGATCGTCGTGTCCGGGGACCTGAGCGATCTGGATGTCGTGTCCGAGGTGCAAGAGGCGCTCGGCTCATGGAGCGCAGCATCGCCTGAGGTGTTGGAAGCACGCGAAGCACGCGAAGCACGCGAAGCCGCCCGGGCCCTCGACGCCGCACGCATCGTCTTCCTCGACCGCCCCGGATCGGTGCAGACCGAGTTCTACATCGGTTGTCCCGGGCCGGACCGCCGCGTCGAAGGCGGCTGGGCGCCATACCCGGTGCTGGGATTTGTCGTTGGTGGTTCTCCCAACGCCCGGGTCGATGCCGTTCTGCGCGAGGACAAGGGGTTCACCTATGGCATCCGCTCGGGCTTTCGTCCTCGCCGGCGCGGGGGCATGTTCCTGACCAGCGGCTCGGTCCGTGAGGACTCCACGGTTGAGGCGTTGGGGCTTCTGCTCGACATCCTGGACGATGCCCGCGAGGGCTTCACCGAGGAGGAGACCCAGGCGGGTGTCGACTTTGTCAGCAAGACTGCGCCGGGGCGTTATGCGACCGCTGACACGGTGGCCGATGAGGCTGCCGGGCTCGCCCTCGAAGGGCTGACCACCGAGTTCACGACGACCACCCTTCGTGAGCTCGAGGATCTTGACGCTGCGGCTCTGGCTGCGGCGTACAACCGCTATGTCGATGGCGAATGGACCGTCATCGTGGTGGGCGACGCCAGCCTTTATGCCGACGGGGTGCGTGGGCTAGGGCGCGGCGGAGTCACCGTTCTTTCGGCCTGAGGCGACCGGCCTCTCTGAGCGCGGGGTTCAGCCGAGGCGGGCGAGCACTTCGTCGTGGAGCAGCCCGTTGGTCGCTACCGCGTTGCCGCCCCACGGCCCGGGCGTTCCGTCCAGTGAGGTGAACCGGCCGCCGGCTTCGGTGACGATAGGCACCAGCGCGGCCATGTCGTAGACCTGCAGCTCTGGTTCGGCGGCGATGTCGACGGCACCTTCGGCGACGAGCATGTAGGACCAGAAGTCTCCGTAGGCCCGGGTCCGCCAGCAGTCGTCGGCCAGGCTCAGAAACTCCTGGTAGCGGTCGTGCTTCTTCCACCCACCCATGCTGGAGTAGGACAGTGAGGCGTCCGAAATCTGCGAAACCTTTGATACGCCAATCCTTTTCGCGCTCGACAGACTGCGCCCGCTCCACGCACCGGAGCCATTGGCTGCCCACCAGCGGCGGCCCAGCGCAGGCGCCGCGACGAGGCCGAGAACCGGCTGGCCTTCGTCGACAAGCGCGATCAGGGTGGCCCAGACAGGGACGCCTCTCACGAAGTTGTGGGTGCCGTCGATCGGGTCGATGACCCACCGCCGTGGGCCGCGACCTGTGGTCTCGAACTCCTCGCCCTCGACGGCGTCACGTGGCCGGGTGCGCTTGAGCTGGTGGCGCACCACTTCCTCGGCCGAGCGGTCCGCGTCACTGACCAGGGTCAGATCCGGCTTGGACTCGACCACCAGGTCCTCGGCTCGGAAGCGAGCCGTCGTGATCCGCTCTACGGCATCGGCAAGCACGTGCGCGAGGCGCAGGTCATCGTCATAAACGGGCACGCGGCCACGCTAGCCGCTGATGGTCCGGAAAGGGGCGACCGCCACGGAGTCACCCGAGGGCATGACACGTGGTCACTGGACTTCTCGGACCAGCTAGTCGCCGGTCTGGGGCGTGCGAGCACGTAGCAGGCGACGAAGCGAGTCCAGCCTGGACCGTCCGGCCGGGCCGGCACGACCTGACTCCACCCAGGCATCCAGACCGCATTCCTCCTCGTCATGAGTGCAGCCGCGAGGGCACTGGTCGGTGCCCGGCTCGAGGTCGGGGAAGTGCTGGATGATCCTGGAGAGGTCAACGTGGGCAAGCCCGAACGAACGGACGCCGGGGGTGTCCACGACCCAGCCGTTGCCGCCCGGCAGCCTCAGAGACACCGCCGACGACGATGTATGCCGACCACGTCCGGTGACGTCGTTGACCACGCCCACCGCGCGTTCGGCGCCGGGGACCAGAGAGTTGACCAGCGTCGACTTGCCCACGCCCGAGTGGCCTATGAACACGCTGACGCGGCCAATCAACAGGTCCTGCAACGGTTTGAGCCCAACCCACTCATGGGTGACCGGGTCACGTGACGTCACCAGGTGACGGACCTCGAGCATCGAGTAGTGGGACAGGAACGGTGCCGGGTCGATCAGATCGGCCTTGGTCAGGACCAGAAGCGGCTCCATCCCCGAGTCGTAGGCCGCCACCAGACAACGGTCGATCATGCGGGGTCTCGGCTCGGGGTCCATCAGGGCCGTCACGATGACGAGCTGCTCGGCGTTGGCCACGATGATGCGTTCGACGGGGTCGGTGTCATCGGCGGTCCGGCGCAGAACGGTCCGGCGTGGCTCGACGCGAACGATCCTGGCCAGTGAGTCAGGGCCCCCGGTCGTGTCCCCGACCAGCGCCACCTCGTCACCGATGACGACGCTCTTGCGTCCGAGCTCTCGGGCCTTCATCGCGACCACCACACGCTCGCCGCCGTCGTGGACGATCAACGTGTAGCGACCACGGTCGACTCCGGTCACGAAACCGGGGATGGCATCCTCGTGCGCCGGGCGATCCTTAGTGCGTGGCCGGGAGCCCCTGCGGTTCGGCCTGATCCGGACATCGCTCTCGTCGTAGATGCGCGCCCGTGGACTCATCGGCGCCCCGACCCTGCGCTGCCGCGGGGCCTGTCACCGTCGCCGTCGAGCAGCCGCGTCCATCGAGCAACGAAACCGGGCAACGTCTTGTCCGTGGTCTCGACGTTCTCGATGACGACGCCAGGAACGCGCAGGCCGAGCACGCCTGCAGCCATTGCCATCCGGTGGTCGTCATACGTGTGAAAAAGGCCGCCCCGCAACAGTTTCGGCGTGATTCGGAGGCTGTCCGCGGTTGCCTCGACGGATCCGCCAAGAGCGTTGATCTCGGCGGAGAGCGCAGCCAGACGGTCGGTCTCGTGCCCGCGCAGATGTCCGATCCCGCGAATCAGGGACGGAGAGTCGGCCAGCGACGCGATGGCCGCAACGACGGGTGTGAGCTCGCCGGCGTCATGCAGGTCGACATCGAGCCCGCTGATCTGGTCATTGCCCTTCACCGTCAGGCCTGAGCGCTCCAACAGCACGTCGGCACCCATCGCGTC
The DNA here is from genome assembly GCA_038249115.1 of Actinomycetales bacterium. Classification (GTDB taxonomy): domain Bacteria; phylum Actinomycetota; class Actinomycetes; order Actinomycetales; family Dermatophilaceae; genus UBA4719. Next base: position 7,358 of record JBBRWQ010000020.1, on the reverse strand, counting down.
GAGGATGTCGCGGATCGCGTCGCCGGCCTGGGTGGTGTGCTGGGGCCATCCGGGGACCCGCACGGTGCCGCCGGTGACCACGGCCGCAGCAAGGAACGCGGCAGCGTTGGACAGGTCCGGCTCGACCTCGACATCGAGGGACTGGACCTCCGAGGGCTCGACCCGCCATGTATCGGGCTCGGAGTCGTCCAGGATGACGCCCGCGTCACGCAGCACCTCGACGGTCATGTCGACGTGCGGCTCGCTGGGCACGGGCTTGCCGACGTGATGGACCGTGATGCCCTGCTCGTATCGCGCCCCGGCAAGGAGCAGGCCTGAGATGAACTGCGACGACGACGACGCATCGACGGTGACCGGGCCACCCTGCATACGGCCGGAGCCCCGGACGGTGAAGGGCAGCGCCCCGCGACCATCGTCCTCGACTGTCGCGCCCAGGCTGCGCAGGGCATCGATGACCGGAGCCATCGGACGGCGCGCGGCATGGGCGTCCCCGAAGAAGTGGACCGAACCGTCGGCGAGGGCGGCCACCGGCGGCAGGAACCGCATCACCGTGCCCGCCAGTCCGCAGTTCACTGACGTCTCGCCGGAGAGTGCTCCCGGGGTCACCAGCCAGTCGTCGCAGTCGGGTTCGCTGCCCGGCAGGTCAGTCAGCGAGACGCCCATTGCACGGAGCGCTTCGGCCATGAGCAGGGTGTCGCGAGAGCGCAAGGGCCGCCGAAGACGTGACGTTCCGTTGGCCAGAGCGGCCAGCACCAGATAGCGGTTGGTCAGCGACTTGCTCCCCGGCAAAGCCATGGTGGCGTCCACGGGACCGACAGCGTGGGGGGACAGCCAGTCAGTCAAGGGCGCTCTTGGCGAAACGTCGGGCGGACCTTGCGGCGTGCCGTGCCTCGCGTTTGGTCAGCACCGCCTGTCGGCGTGCGTCGTCTCGGACCTGCCTGGTCCGGTAGGCCAGCCCGGGCTTGCCGGCCGTGTCGACCGAGGCGAGGATGACGCCCCCCAGCAGGCTGATGTTCTTCAGGAACTGGACCCTCTGCCGGGCTTTCTCAGCTGGATCCTCGATGGCCCAGAAGGGGTGTCTGGCATAGGTCGACGGCACGAGCGCGCCGGCCAGAGCCAGGGCAGCCAGTCTGGGGAACTTGCCCAGACCCAGCATCGTGCCTGCGGCCAGCATCGTGGCGCCGTTGGCACGGACCATCATCTCGGGGTCGTCGGGGATGTTCAAAGGGCCGGCGAGCGCCTTGACCAACGGCGCAGCCGCCTGCGCGCGGGCCGCAGGGTGGCGGAGGGCGTCCAGGCCACTGGCCACGAAGAAGGTTGCGAGCATTGGTCGGGCAATCCGTCGAACCACTGTCATCTGAGATCTCCTCGGGTGTCGTCCGTGCTGTTCCTACCGTAGTTGCTCACCGAGGTTGTTGGATATCTAGGCTGTGTGCATGTGTGGTCGATACGCGTCCAGCTCGCGTCCCGAGGATCTGGTCGAGCAGTTCGAGGTCGACGAGGACCGTACCGGGCAGGCATCGCGAAGCATTCTCGCGACTCCACAGAGCCCGCCAGCCGGCCAGCCGGACTACAACATGGCGCCGACCAAGCAGGCACCGGTGGTCCTGACGCGAGCGGTTCAGGGGCACTCCGGCGTGGGGCCATTGCGCCATCTGCGTTTGCTGACATGGGGACTGGTGCCCAGCTGGAGCAAGAACGTCAAGGTAGGTCTGCGACTCATCAACGCCCGTTCCGAGTCCCTCTTGGACAAGCCGGCATTCGTCCGGGCCGCCGCGGTCCGACGTTGTCTCGTCCCGGCTGATGGGTGGTACGAATGGCAGGCGAGCCCCACCGCCGTTGAGGCCAAAGGGAGACCGCGCAAACAGCCGTTCTTCATCCATCGCTCAGATGGTGCGCCGCTGGCGATGGCCGGGCTCTACGAGTTCTGGCGCGACGCGTCCAAAGCCGAAGACGATCCCGGCGCCTGGCTGACGACGTACACGATCATCACGACCAAAGCTGAGCCCGGGCTGGACCGTATCCATGACCGGCAGCCGCTGATCCTCGAGCGTGCCGACTGGGACGACTGGCTCGACCCGGGGCTGAACGACCTCTCAGCGGTGATGGCCCACCTTGGGTTCTCCGAGCCCGGGCGTTTCGACGCCTACCCGGTCAGTACCGCGGTCAACTCGTCGCGCAGCAACGGTGAGCGGCTGCTGCTGCCAATGGTGCGCGCGGACCTCGTGGGAGTGGTGGACCCGACCACCGGCGAGATCATCGGGGAGTGAGCCGCGTGCCAGTTCGCAAGAGTGTCAGGGAGATTCACACTCCGGTCGGTATGGCGCGAGCGCACTTCTGGCGCCCGCCCCGTCCTTGCGGGTCGCTAGTTCTCGGGCACGGCGCTGGGGGTTCGTCGTGGTCGGCCGACCTCCTGGCGCTGACGAGTCTGACGGCGTCCGGGTGGCTGGTGGTGCTGGTCGAGCAGCCGTGGCGCGTGGCCGGGCGCACAGTGGCTACGCCTCCCGCCCAGCTGGACGTGGCGTGGCTTGCTGTCATGGAGGCGCTGACGTCCGGGCGCGGTGCGCTGCCGCGGCCGCTGGTGGTCGGTGGCCGCAGCTCCGGTGCGCGGGTGGCCGCTCGAACGGCTGAAACCGTTGGCGCTGATGCGGTGTTGGCGTTGGCGTTCCCGCTGCACCCACCGGGAAGACCTGAGAAGTCTCGGGCCGCTGAGGCGCAGATGGTGACGGGCGCCGGGATCCGGCTGGCCGTCATACAGGGGGAGACGGATCCCTTCGGCAGCCCCGAGGAGGTTCGGGCCGTGCTCGGCGGCTTGGGCTCGGTGGCGTCCACTCGTGGCAGTCACTCGTTCACCAAGACCCCGGCGGACGTTCTCGAGACCGCGCGGGCTTTCCTGTCAGAAGTGCTGGTCGCCCTGTAGTCCGTGGACTCAGCTGGACGGCATTCCCGTGGTGATGGATCACGCACGGCCCTGGTCCCCCACGCCGTGTGCATACTTGAGCTGACTCACTCTTGTGACCGTTCACACGATGAAGGTTCCTGTGCCGACTCAGCTGCCCAAAGACCGCGCACCCAGCATTCGGGATGTCGCGCGCCTTGCAGGAGTTTCGCACCAGACGGTTTCGCGGGTGCTCAACAGCCACCCGAGTATCCGTGAGTCGACCAAAGCGCGCGTGACCCAGGTCATGGAGGACATCCAGTACCGGCCCAACCGTGCCGCAAGGATGCTGGTCACTCGCCGCTCCCGCACCATCGGCGTGCTGTCGGCCTCGAGTGCCGAGTACGGCCCCGCGAGGAGTGTCGTCGCGATCGAGGATGCCGCCCGGGCGGCCGGCTACTACGTCAACATCGCCAATCTGCCGGCGTCGGATCCGGCGTCCATCTCGGAAGCTCTCGAGCACCTGATGGAACAGGCGATCGATGGCCTCGTCGTCATCGCCCCCCAGGTGCGCGTGTTCGACGTTCTCAAGGGCATGTCGATCGACGTGCCGTACGTGAGCTTTCAGCCGACAGGTCGTGCGGAGAATCTCGGCCCTGCCGATCAGGTCGCGGGCGCGCGCATGGCCACCCGTCATCTGATCGACCTGGGTCACCGCGAGATCATCCACCTCGGGGGGCCGCAGGACTGGATCGAGGCCGAGGCCAGGATGCGGGGCTTCCTCGACGAGATCGACAGCGCCGAGCTCAACACCAATCCGCCGATCCTCGGTGACTGGACTGCCGAGTTCGGCTACTACGCGGGCCAGGAGCTCGTGCGTTCTCGTGACTTCACCGCCGTGTTCGCAGCGAGTGACCAGATGGCGCTCGGGCTCATGCACGCGTTCCGTGACGCCGGTCTCGACATCCCGCGAGACGTCAGCGTCGTGGGCTTCGATGACATTCCGGATGCGCGACACTTCTGGCCGCCGCTCACCACGATTCGTCAGGACTTCGCCGAGATCGGGCGGATCGCAGTCGAGGTGCTCCTGGCCAAAGTGCGCGGCGACGTCATTGCCGAACCCGGTCAGATCCTGCCGGAGCTGGTTGTCCGTGGTTCGACGGGGGTGGGGACCGGGAATGTCCCGCGCGATCGTCGTTGTTGACGCAGGTGACCCGCCCTCGATCGCCTTGCAAGGAGCGACGTGTTCCTGACTGCTCAACTGGCTCCGGTCTCTCGAGCCCCCCAGTTTGGCCTGGGTTCCGCCCAGATTGGCCTTGGCTCCGGAAGTAGGGCTGTCGTCCCCGCGTTAGGCTGGTTCTTGATGACAGCTGACCAGCAACCCCCCCCAGTCGTGCCGAATGCTCCTCACCCGCAAAATAAGTCGATGGGCGTCGAGCCGATCATCGTTGAACCGATTGTCACGGAGCCGATCCTTGACCAGCCGGTCGTCGACGTGAGCACCGAGTCGCCTGCTGAGCGGATCGCGCGTTTCGAGGCCGAGGCGATGCCTTTCCTGGACCAGCTCTACAGCGCAGCGCTTCGGACGACGCGCAACCCGACCGATGCCGAGGACCTCGTCCAGGAGACGTTCACCAAGGCGTTCGCAGCCTTCCACCAGTACAAGCCCGGCACCAATCTCAAGGCCTGGCTCTACCGGATCCTGACGAATACTTATATCAACACCTATCGCAAGAAGCAGCGCCAGCCGCTGCAGTCCGATGCATCCGAGGTTGAGGACTACCAGCTGGCCCGTGCTGAGTCGCACACCTCCAGGGGCCTGCGCTCGGCCGAGACCGAGGCGCTGGACCACCTGCCCGATTCGGACGTCAAACGAGCGCTGCAGTCAATCCCCGAGGAATTCCGACTCGCGGTCTACCTGGCCGACGTCGAGGGGTTTGCCTACAAGGAGATCGCGGAGATCATGGACACGCCGATCGGCACCGTGATGTCGCGACTGCATCGTGGTCGCCGGCAGCTGCGCGAACTACTCACCGACTACGCCCGTGAGCGTGGCTTCATCGTTGAGGCGGCAAAGTCATGACCTATGACGAGCAAGAGGGGATGGACTGCTCCAGGGCCCTGCTGCAGGTCTTCGAATACCTCGACGGCGAGATGGGCCCGGACGACTGCGACAGGATTCGCGATCACCTGGCGCATTGTGGCCAGTGCTTGGAGGAGTACGACATCGACCAGATGCTCAAGACGCTGGTTCACCGCTCATGCGAATGCGAGGTAGCGCCAACTCAGCTGAGGACGCAGATCATGGCGCGCATCACCATCATCACCGGCATCACCGGCGAGCTGCACAGCTGACCACATGCAGAAGACCCCCCGCTCCTTGGAGGAGCGGGGGGTCTTCTGCGTGCAGCCGTCGGACGGTGACGAACGTCGCTCAGGCGTTGGGCTTACGGCCGTGGTTGGCAGCGTTGCCCTTGCGGGAACGGCGTTTGCGGGCGCGCTTACTCATGTCTGCTCCAAAATAAGTGGGATGTCAATAGGCCCTATGGGCACGATCCCGGCTATTATGGCATACAGGGAAGTCGGGGGACGACCCGGGTGGCCAGAGCCGCCTGAGACGGCAATCAAGAGCAAATCATCGCAAACCGACGACGATGAATGCAATCGCCATGCCGCTTTCGCCACGGGAATGACGTGAATGTCAGACACAGGTCTGTATCTGCTAAAGAGCTTTGCTCTCGTGTCACGATCATTTCAGCTTCAGACGCCAATCCGGCATCGGGGGCCTCGCCCCCGAACACAGCGCCCGCAGCGCCCTTAAACGAAAAGGACACATCATGAAGGCTATCGCGAAGGTCATCGAGTCCATGCTCACCAAGGACGCAACTCAGCAGTGGACCGGCCAGACCTCCGCGGTCGCCTCGCACCGCGGCTGGAGCTGGGGCGGCTGAGCTGACCCAACGGCAACATCTCGTTCACCCCTTCCGCCGGTAGATTGGGTCGGGTGAGCGAAACAGCTTCGAAGGGACGCCCACGGTCTGTGGGCGTCCCTTCGCATGCGGTGACTTCCTATATCGCAGCCGTCCTGCTCGTCGCCGTGGGCCTGGCGCTGCTGGGCTGGCGAGCGCACCCGCTGAACCGCCACGACGTGGTGGCGCTAGCCGTGCTGTGCGTCATGGGCATCCTCAGCGAGTCATCCAGGGAGAGCAATGTCGGGGGGCGCATCGGTCTCTCCTTCACCAGCATCGTCTCGCTGAGCTCCGTGGCCCTCCTTGGGCCCTTTGGAGCGGCAGTTGTCGGTGCGGTGCCCCACCTGCTGGCTGTCAACAAGGATCGGCTCCAGAAGCGCGTCTTTAACTCCGCCATGAACTCGGCCCACTCAGCCGTTGCAGGGTTCGTCTACCTCTTGATAGGCGGACCCCAAGTGGTGGACCCTGCTTCGGGTGCGCAGCATCTGTTGCTGGGGGTCGGTCTCCCGTTGATGGTCGCGGACGTCGCGCTGTGCTTGAGCAACGCCGTAATCCTGTCGGGCATTGTGCGGCTGACCCAGGGCACCCCGATCCGCCGGTTCGTCCTGGGCATGCTGGGCACCTCCGGACTGGCCTACGTGGGCTACGGCCTCATCGGGTTCTTGTTCGTGATCCTCTGGGTCCCGGCCGGGGTCGGACCTGCAAGCGCCGTGCTGATCCTGGCGCCGCTGTTCGTCGCCCGGTGGGCCTTCGTGCAGTACGGCGACGAGCAGCGAGCCCACGAACGCACCCTCAGTGCATTGGTGGCCGCGGTCGAGACCAAGGACCTCTACACTCGCGGCCACAGCGAACGAGTTGCTCTGCTCTGCGATCTGATGGCAGGGTCCCTGTCGATTAGCAGTCAGGACACTCAGTCGCTGCGCTTCGCCGGCATGCTGCACGACATCGGCAAGCTGGCCATCCCGACCCGCGTTCTGCGCAGGGCTGACGGTCTCTCCCGCGCTGAACTGGCCAGCATCGCCACGCACTCCGCTCGTGGCGTGGAGATGGTTCGCGACATCGAGTTCCTCAAGGGCTCGATCGAGGCGATCCTGCACCATCACGAACGCATTGATGGGCGCGGTTATCCCGCAGGGCTCGTCGGTGACCAGATCCCGTTGTTCGCCCGCATCATCGCGGTTGCCGATGCCTTCGACTCACTGACCACGTCGCGCTCGCATCGTGAGGCCCACAGTGTCGAGGAGGCGATCGCTGAGCTGCACCTCCGCGCCGGGACGCACCTGGACCCGTCAATCGTCGCCGCGCTGGAGAGGGGCCTTGCCCGCCAGGCGTGGGAGCCCACACGGCTCGAGCCGAGCCTGATGGCCACGGCCGGCAGGGCCTTCGACCACGACGATCCTGCGGCTTCCGATCTCATGGCTGAGCTCGCCGGTCGGGATCCGACGGCTGGATTCGCCGGTCTTGAGCCAGTCAGTCGGGAGCCGCGCCGCGAGGACCAGTCACTAACCCGG